>NZ_CP065938.1:1241547-1551934 GCF_025232395.1 Taurinivorans muris | reverse complement strand
TTTAAAATATGCTGCCAAAAGGGGTTTTGCGTGTCGCGGGTCTGAATGATCACGCGTCCTTTCTTGTCACCGCGCCCGGCACGTCCGGAAGCTTGCGTGATAAGCTGGAACGTGCGTTCCAATGCCTTGTAATCGGGAAAATTTATTCCTAAATCGGCGTCAAGAATGACGGCGAGCGTGACGTTTGGAAAATGGTGTCCTTTGGAAAGCATTTGCGTTCCCACAAGGATTTGCGCTTCCTGTTTGGCGAAAGCGTTTAAAATTTCTTCCATTTTTCCTTCACGGCGGGTGCTGTCCTTATCCAGCCGCAGGACTTTCGGCGGAAAAGAGCCGCTGTTTTGAAAAAGTTCCGTAATTTGTTCTTCAATGCGTTCCGTGCCGTCGCCTATGGGAATGCCGTGCATGTTTCCGCATTCGGGGCAGGGGCTCGGCACATGGCGTATATATCCGCAGTAATGGCAGGATAAGATTTCCCTTTTTTTGTGATAGGATAAGGAAATGTCGCAGTTGGGGCAGCGGGCTGTCTTTTTGCATTCCACGCAGAACATGAGCGGAGCGTAACCGCGTCTGTTCAGGAGGATGACGGCTTGTTCGCCTTTGTTTATGCAGTCTTTGAGGGCGAGGATTGTTTGCGGAGCGAAGCTTTGCGTTGTTTGGCTGATGTCGGCAAGTTCTGTTTCGGGAAGGGAAGCGCTGCCTATGCGTTCTTGCATTTCAAAGCGTTCATAGAGGTTTTGCTCCGTGGCGTAATAGGATTTGATGTCAGGCGTTGCGGAACCCATGAGAAAAAGCCCGCGGTTTTTATGGGTTCTGTACCAAGCGATATCTTTCGCATGGTATGAAAGCCCCTCGTCCTGTTTGAAAGAATCGTCGTGTTCCTCATCCAAAATAATTAGTCCGATATTTTGCAGAGGCAGAAAGAGCGCCGAACGCGTGCCGATGATGAAATGTGCGTTTTGGCTTTTGGCGCATTCTTTAAAGGTGCGTTCTTTTTGCTTCGGGCTTTGGTAACCGTGATAGAGGGTTACGGGCATATTTCTGTTCATGGCGTCTTGGCGGAGTTTCAGGGCTATGGCGACTTCCGGAGCGAGCAAAAGCACGGATTTTTTTTCTTGCAGGGCTTTTTGGGCGAGTTCGAGATAAAGGGCTGTTTTGCCGCTTCCGGTGACCCCGAACAGCAAAGCTGTTTTGCTTTCTTTGTTTTCCGCGTCCAAATAGGGGCTTAATGCTTGATAAATTTCGTTTTGCTTTGCATTGAGGGTAAAACGGGGCATGGGAGGGGGAAGAAACTCTTCATTGAGTTTTTCTTCCTGCTCAAGGGCGGTAATGCCGACCATGGCGTTTTTTATGAGAGTGTTCAGCGCTTGACCGTGATCCGGAAATTTTTTTTGAAACGCATTGCGGACCATGCTTCCGTTATCTGCCAAAAAATCTAAAATTTCCCTTTGCTTATTGGCGTTTGCGCGGATATTCCAAGGCGGTTCCGCCAAAAGGCAAATTCTTTCCGTAAGGCTTGTGTCTTCCGCCATTTCTAAGATTTGGGCTTTGTTTTCAAGAAAAGCGTTTGCGAGACTTTGTTTTTCTTCTTGGCTGAGCTTCGGAATTTCCCGTATTTTATGGATTTTCGGTTTTTGCGTATCCTGAAAAACACGCAGGCGGATATTTTTCGTTGTTTTGAGATTGCTTGGCAGAACATTGCCCAAAATACGCCCCGTGCTGACAAACTGCTTTTTGGCGAGCTGCTCGATCATCAATATGTAATCAGCGGAAAGCAGGCTTTTTTCTTCCATGGGAAAAGCAAGTTCCCTGATTTGAAAATCGCCGTCTTTTTCCGTGTGCAGAGCGAGGATGACCCCGATACGCACGGCTCCGCCGCCCAAAGGCACGGCGACACGCATGCCCGTTTCCCAAAAACTTTCGGGAAAAAAAGCAGGACAGCTGTACGTAAGCGTGGAATAGGGCGGACTCAGCAGGGCGATACGGCAAAGCATAGGGCAAAAGGGCGGCGCAAAATGAACATGTTTTATTTATGGGAAAATTTTTCCCATTCCTCATCGGAAATATTAAAGGAATGTTCCAAAGCCGGAAATTCGCCTTGTTCCACTTCCCTGATATAGCTTTGCACAGCCTGCACAGCCTGTTCGCCAAGATCGGCATATTTTTTCACAAAACGCGGCGCAATATCGGAAAGTCCGAGCATGTCATGGAAGACAAGCACTTGTCCGTCGCAGTATTTGCCCGCACCGCAGCTTATGGTTGGTATGGAAAGCTTTTTGGTGATGATTTCGGCAATTTTGTACGGTACGGCTTCAAGCACAACGGCGAAACAGCCGGCTTCTTCAAGCATGAGGGCTTCCTCAAGCAATTTTTCAGCGCCTTTTGCCGTGCGTGCCTGGGCTTTGAAACCGCCGAGCATGGCGGCGCGCTGCGGTGTCAGCCCCAGATGCCCCATAACGGGAATGCCCGCATCGGTAAGGGCTTTTATTTGCGGGAGCATGGTTTCGCCCCCTTCGAGCTTCACGGCTCTCGCTCCTGTTTTTCTAAAAATTTCAGCGGCGCTTTCAAGGGCTTGGCTGACGCTTATTTCATAGCTCATAAAAGGCATGTCCGCCACAATGAACGTGTTCGGAGCATTTTTGCTCACGATTTTCGTGTGATAAATCATATCGCCGAGGGTGACTCCGTTGGTGTCGTCATTGCCTTGCATGGTCATGCCCAGGGAATCTCCGACCAAAATCATGTCGATACCGGCTTTTTCCGCAATTTTGGCGCTGGTAGCGTCATAGGCGGTAATCATGGTCAGTTTTTTTGTATTTTTGCATTCTTTAATATTGAGGATAGTTTTTTTGCTCATATTCATACTCTTTTTTATGGGTTTATGTGAACATGAACAGACCATAGCGAAAAAAAATTTAAAGTGCAAACAGAATATTGAAACCGGTTTTGCAAGAACCGGTCAATCAGAAACCAGGCAATTTTTGCCGCTATTTTCATTAACCGGGAAAAATTTGCCTAATGGAATTTCGGTTTCAGTCGTTAATAGAGGTAGCGCCAAAAAATAATTATTGGAGGTATAGGCGTATAGAACACTTCTAATAGACATGTTTCAAGGAGGAAATTATGTCGCTAGTCATTAATACGAATACAATGGCTAATACGGTTTCTCGAAACTTGAACACGCATTACAGCGCTCTTTCCGACTCCACACGCAAACTGTCTTCCGGACTTCGCGTTGAAAGAGCGGCGGATGACGCCGCAGGGCTTGCGGTCCGCGAACTTATGCGTGCGGATATTGCCGCGCTGCAGCAAGGTGTGCGTAATGCCAATGATGCTATTTCATTGATTCAGACAGCTGACGGTGCTTTGCAAACTATCGACGAAAAACTTATTCGTATGAAAGAACTTGCAGAACAAGCCGCAACAGGCACGTACGACTCTGTCCAGCGTGCGATCATTGACTCCGAGTATCAGGCAATGGCTTCGGAAATAACCCGTATAGCGAATGCAACAAAATTCAGCAATATCAAATTGCTTGACGGTAATTTGAGCGCCCTTGCGGGCGATGCTGACGGACACGACGGCAGTGGATTGAGTTCGAAAGGTAAGCTGAAGATCCACTTCGGTACAGGTAACGATTCTGACGAAGATTATTATTACATCGAGATCAAGAGCGCGACAGCTTCTTCTCTCGGTGTCGGCAGCGGTGCCGCGGCAGGATCGGACGGTTATGCCATTTCAACCCAAGAAGCGGCACAGAAAGCTCTTTCCGCAATCAATAACGCGATTGTTTCAAAAGACAATATCCGTGCGTATCTTGGTTCCATGCAAAACCGTCTGGAAGCAACGGTTTCAAACTTGAGCATACAGGCTGAAAACTTGCAGTCTTCCGAATCACGTATTTCTGATGTCGATGTCGCAAGCGAAATGACCAAGTTTGTCCGTAACCAGGTGTTAGCCAATACGGCGGTGTCAATGCTCGGACAAGCCAACAATATTCCGCAGATGGCGTTGAGCTTGTTATAACCATTCAAATCGAATGGAGGAGTTATGTCACTTGTCATAAATACGAATACAATGGCTAATACGGTTTCCAGAAACCTGAATTCGCATTACAGTGCGCTTTCCGATTCAACCCGGAAATTGTCTTCCGGTCTTCGTATCGAGAGAGCGGCGGATGACGCGGCAGGTCTTGCGGTTCGCGAACTCATGCGTGCCGATATTGCGGCACTGCAGCAGGGCGTGCGAAATGCCAATGATGCTATTTCATTGATACAAACCGCTGACGGCGCATTGCAGACCATTGATGAGAAGCTTATCCGTATGAAAGAGCTTGCGGAACAAGCCGCAACCGGTACGTACGATTCCGTGCAAAGGGCCATTATTGATTCCGAATATCAATCCATGGCTTCGGAAATCACCCGTATCGCCAATGCAACGAAGTTCAGCAATATCAAATTGCTGGACGGCAGCTTAAGCGCTTTGCCCACTGCTGCCAACGGGCATGACGGCAGCGGACTGAACTCGAAAGGCAAGCTTAAAATTCACTTCGGTACCGGCAATGATTCTGACGAAGACTATTATTATGTCGAAATCAAAAGCGCGACAGCGTCTTCTCTCGGAGTCGGCAGCGGCGCCGCGGCAGGATCGGACGGGTATTCCATTTCAACCCAAGAGGCGGCGGGAAAAGCTCTTGCGGCGATTAATAACGCAATCGTCTCAAAAGACAATATCCGCGCGTATCTTGGCTCAATGCAAAACCGTCTGGAAGCCACTGTTTCCAACCTCAGCATACAGGCTGAAAACTTGCAGGCATCGGAATCACGTATTTCTGATGTCGATGTTGCAACGGAAATGACAAAATTTGTGCGAAACCAGGTATTGGCAAATACGGCAATTTCCATGCTCGGACAAGCCAATAACATTCCGCAGATGGCGTTAAGTTTATTGTAACCTTTGTTTTTACTGGTTTTCCTGAGGAAGTTTTTCAGACTTCCTCAGGAAAATGAAACAATTATCCCAATGAATTTTTATTGATTCGATAAAAAGGTATATGGCGGCAAGGCGAAACACACGGTGTCGTTATAAATACCGCCTTGAGCCGAAGGCAAATATCGCAGGACGCGATATGCCGGTAAAAGCATAGAATAGACAATTATCACGGAGGATAGTATGTCTTTAGTAATCAATCATAACATGATGGCTGACAATACAGCCCGCTACTTAAACATCCATTATAATAACTTGGCGGATTCCACCCGTAAGCTTTCTTCCGGACTTCGTGTCGAACAAGCTGCGGATGACGCTGCAGGTCTTGCGGTCCGTGAACTTATGCGTGCCGATATTGCGGCATTGCAGCAGGGCGTGCGAAACGCCAATGACGGTATCAGTCTTATCCAGACGGCTGACGGCGCTTTGCAAACCATCGACGAAAAGCTTATCCGCATGAAGGAACTTGCGGAACAAGCCGCAACCGGTACGTACGATTCTGTGCAGCGTGCGATCATCGACTCGGAATACCAACAAATGGCTTCGGAAATCACCCGTATTTCCATGGCTACCGACTTCAACAACATCAAGCTGCTTGACGGTAACCTGAGCGCCGACCCCACAAAGACGGACGGAGAGGCTCATGACGGCAGCGGTTTGAAGTCAACCGGACCTCTCAAGATCCACTTCGGTTCCGGCAACGATTCCGACGAAGATTATTATTACATCAGAATCGGCTCCACAACGGCATCTTCCCTCGGTGTAGGCAACAGTGCGGCGGCAGGTTCCGCGGCATTCAGCATTTCCACTCAGGAGGGGGCGCAAAAGGCTCTTGACGGAATAACAAGCGCCATTGTTTCCAAGGATAATATCCGCGCCCACCTTGGCGCATTGCAGAACCGTTTGGAAAATACCGTCGCAAACCTCAGTATTCAAGCTGAAAACCTGCAAGCTTCAGAATCCCGTATTTCCGATGTTGACGTTGCGACCGAAATGACAAACTTCGTGCGCAACCAAACATTGGCGAATGCCGCAAACAGTATGCTCGGACAGGCTAACTCCCTGCCGCAGATGGCTCTCAGTCTTATCCGATAAGAGGCGGGTTGTTAACAATATATTGAGCCCCCATTTTTTGGGGGCTTCAAAAAAAAAGAATTTTTTATTTGTTTTTTTGAGGACGGGGAAATTTTTAAAATATTTTTTGTGCTGTAATTTATTGTTTTCATTAGTAATTAAATTTTTTTTTAGGGAAAGAATAAATTTTTTTCATTTTTTCCCTAATATAAAATTTCGTGTTGTCGTTAAGTTTGGTAACAGAGGCGAACATCGCAGGAAGCGATGTCCAAACCAAAAAACATAACTGACTATTATCATGGAGGATATTATGTCTTTAGTTATTAACCACAACATGATGGCTGAAAACACAGCTCGCTACCTGAACATTCACTACAACAACCTTGCAGATTCAACCCGTAAGCTTTCTTCCGGTCTTCGCGTTGAAACAGCCGCAGACGACGCAGCCGGTCTTGCTATCCGCGAACTCATGCGTTCCGACATTGCAGCCCTGCATCAAGGTATCCGTAACGCCAACGATGGTATCAGCCTTATCCAGACGGCTGACGGCGCTTTGCAAACCATCGACGAAAAGCTCGTCCGTATGAAGGAACTTGCGGAACAAGCCGCAACCGGTACGTACGACTCTGTCCAACGTGCGATCATCGACTCGGAATACCAACAAATGGCTTCGGAAATCACCCGTATTTCCATGGCTACCGACTTCAACAACATTAAGTTGCTTGACGGTAACCTGAGCGGCGATCCAACCAAGACAGACGGCGAGCAACATGACGGCAGCGGTTTGACTCCGACCGGTCCGCTCAAGGTCCACTTCGGTTCAGGCAACGATTCCGACGAAGATTACTACTACATCAGAATCGGCTGTACGACTGCATCAGCTCTCGGTGTCGGCAACAGCGCGGCGGAAGGTTCAGCCGCATTCAGTATTTCAACCCAAGAAGGCGCTCAAAAGGCCCTTGAAGGTATCAGAGACGCTATCGTTTCCAAGGATAATATCCGTGCCCACCTTGGCGCTCTGCAAAACCGTTTGGAAAACACGGTAGCAAACCTCAGCATTCAAGCTGAAAACTTACAGGCATCCGAATCACGTATTTCCGACGTTGACGTTGCAACCGAAATGACAAACTTCGTGCGTAACCAAACATTGGCAAATGCCGCAAACAGTATGCTTGGTCAAGCTAACCAATTGCCTCAGATGGCTCTCAGCCTTATTCGATAAAAATAAGCGAGTTGGTATAGATAAAAAAGTCCCTCAAAATTTTTTGGGGACTTTTTTTGTGCTTGACAGCATGGTTTTTTCTCTTCATTGTTGCAAAAAAAATATGCGTATGAAAATGAGCCGACTGCGAAATTGGAATACGTTATGACGGAAAAGCTTGTTTTTGAGAGGTTGCCATGAAACAATGCGTAAAAAATATCAGGACGCCGATCCCCCGTATCGCCGCTGTGCATGATTTGTCCGGTTATGGACGGGCTTCTTTGACTGTCGCTATTCCGGTCCTTTCTTCCATGGGTATGCAGGTTTGCCCTTTGCCGACTGCCGTTTTGTCTTCGCAAACCGCAAGCATAGATGATTTTTCTTTTTTTGATTTGACGGCGCAGATGCAGGAAATAGTCGGGAAATGGGAAAATTTGGGACTGTATTTCGACGCCGTCTATTCCGGTTTTTTGGGCAGTCCCGAGCAGGTGGATATTGTGGAAAGACTCATGCAGAAACTCGGCAAAAAAAACAGCCTTTTTCTTGTCGACCCCGTGCTTGGCGATGACGGAAAACTGTACCCGACCCAAACGGAGGAACTTGTGCAGCGCATGCGCAGACTCGCCGGCAAGGCGGACATCATCACCCCCAATTATACGGAAGTATGTTTTTTGCTGGATACGCCCTATGAAGAAACAGTCACGTTCAAGCAGGCGAAAGAATATTTAAAGGCGCTTTCCGCCTTGGGGGATAAGAAGAATAAAAATAAATCCGTAATCATCACTTCCGCTCCCTGCGAGGAGGACAGTATCCGCGTGTTCGCTTATGACGCGGAAAGCAAACGGTTTTGGCAGACAAAATCTCCCAAGATTCCCGCGGCGTATCCGGGAACGGGGGATACGTTCGCTTCCGTCTTTTTAGGGGCGCTGCTCCAAAAAGATTCCTTGCCCATGGCTATGGCGCGTTCCGCCCGCTTCGTCTATGAAGCCATGCTTACGACCTATGGGTATGGCACTCCGTATATTGACGGAATAATGCTGGAAAAGGTTTTGCCGTTGCTTTCCCGAAATGAGAAATTCCTTTTTGAAGATTTTTAAGGGGTCGATTTTTTAAAATAGTTAATTAAAATCTTGACGTTATTTCTTTAAACCGCTATTTATCTTAGTTCAAAACCTTTAAGGAGAATGGTATGAAAAGAACATATCAACCAAGTAAAATCAGCAGAAAGCGTACTCATGGTTTCCGTACCCGTATGGCAACCGCAAGCGGCCGTGCTCTTATCAATCGTCGCCGTGCTAAAGGTCGCAAGACTCTTTCCGCATAAGAAAACGGTTATTCATTTATGGGCAGGGCTGAGTTTTCTCCGCCCTTTGCTTATGAAGCGGGCTGACCTATTCATAGGTCTTTTCCTTATTTAAAATCCAATAGGCTTACTATGCCGCATGTTTGGCAAAAAAATCAGCGATTATTGAAAAGATCGGAATTTCAAGCTTGTTATCAGCAAGGTGAAAAGCATTTTACAAAGCTTTTCATTGTTTTTGTAAAAAAAGCGCCTCATGTCCGTATTGGGCTGGCTGTAAGCAAAAAAAGCGGAAATGCGGTTCAAAGGAATAGGATAAAGCGTATTTTGCGTGAATTTTTTCGGCTTCATTTTGAAGATATCTGTCCTTGCGAATTTGTTGTTGTTCCCAAAAAGCATATAGATGCGAACGTGCTGCAATTCGCCCATGTGGAAAAGGATCTGTTTCCTTTTTTAGAGAGGCTCAATCGGCGCCGGCATGCCGATGAATAGGACGAAAAAAGGAATTTTTCGTTTATGGTTAATAAAAAGGGGGCTTTTATCAGGAAAATTTTTATTTTTCCGATCAGGATTTATCAGAATTGTATTTCACCTTTATATCCTGCACGATGTCGTTTTTATCCCTCTTGTTCCGAATATGCGGCTCTCGCGATTGAAAAGCATGGTGTTGTCCGAGGAATTTGGCTCGGAATAAAAAGAATTTGCCGCTGCAATCCATGGTGTGAGGGGGGATTTGACCCGGTTCCTGAAAATATTGAGCCGTGCAAACTTGTGTTAAAAAAAACAGTGCGTTTTATCGTATCAAAAATTACAGTTAAGTAGGAAAAAAATGGAAAATAAACGGATTATCATTGCTACTGTCATATGTTTCGTCATTTTGGTTGGCTGGCAGTACATCGCCGAGCATATGGGGTGGGTGCCCAAACAGGCTGAACAAACAGAACAGATTGAAACGCAGGCGGAACAAACCGCAAACCTTACCGACCCGGCGTTTTCGGATTTAAAAGAAACGGTTCCTTTTTTCGCTCCCGGCGAGGGTAAGAACATCGTGGTAAGGACTCCTTTGTACACGGCGGTTTTTCACAGCGCCGGCGGTGTGCTGGAGTCTTTTGTTTTAAATAATATTTCCGAAACAAGTTCCCCTCATTCCCCGTTTTTGGATATGATAGGAAAAACGGCGAAATCCGCTTCCCCCATGGGGCTTTTGATCAACGGACAGCCTTCCTGGAACATCGGTTCATGGACAATCAGCGCCGAAAATCTCATTTTGGAAGACGGCGATACCAAAACCCTTGTTTTCGAGGGCAATCTCAATGGTCTGATTATCAGGCGCGAACTCACGTTTGACGCGGCGACGTATCTTATCGGCGAAAAAATAACTTATGGAGCGGAAGAGGGAAAAGCTTTCATCGTGCGCGTGGGCTATACCTTGGCTGGTTCCGAATATTCCAGTTCTTCCACCTACAACCCCATGCAGGTTGTGTGGGACAGCGAAGGCAGCTATGAAACCGAAAGCGACGTAAGCAAACTTACGGAAGAAGGAATGGTCGAGGACGGGGCTTTGTTTTTCGCAGGGCTCAGCAACAACTATTTTTTGAGCGCGGTTGTGCCGCAAAGCAAAAACGGTTTGGTTAAAGCCCGCATACAAAATGATGTTTGGCGTGTCGCCTATGAAGAACAGCCTCTTACCGTGAATGCGGGGCTTCCCGTAAGTTCCGAGCTGAGCTGGTGGATAGGTCCGAAAGATGCAAAATTATTGGACAACGCGCCGAATGAGCTCAAAAAGACCATTCATTACGGCATCTTCGGCATCTTGGCGAAACCGCTGCTTTGGCTTTTGAACTTTTTCCAATCTTTCGTAGGCAACTGGGGTATCGCCATCATTCTTCTGACTATCTTTATTAAAATTCTTTTTTGGCCTCTTACGAAAAAGAGTTACAAATCCATGGAGCAAATGAAAAAAATCGCTCCTCTCATGGAAGATTTGAAGAAAAAATACGGCAGCGACAGAGAAGCCCTTTCACAGGAAATGATGCAGTTATACCGCACTTACAATATCAACCCGATGAGCGGCTGTCTGCCTATTTTGGTCCAGCTGCCCGTATTTATCGCTTTATACAACGCCCTTCTCAATTCTGAAAATTTAAGGCATGCGGAATTTATCACCTATCTGCCTTTTACCGATATTATCTGGCTTGCCGACCTTTCTGTGAAAGATCCTCTTTATATCACGCCTCTTGTCATGGGTGCTACCATGTTTTTGCAGCAATGGCTTTCCCCCGCCGTGGGCGACCCGACACAGCGCAAGGTAATGATGCTCATGCCGGTAATATTCACGTTCATGTTTTTGAATTTCCCCGCGGGTTTGGTTGTTTATTGGCTTGCAAACAACGTTCTTTCCATTGGACAGCAATGGTGGACTTTGCGTAAAGTGAGGTAATCATAATGAGTAATTTTAAAGAGTTTCAATCAAAAAACATAGATCAAGCGATACAGGATGCATGCGCCTTTTTCGGTACGGAGCGGGAAAAGCTTGAAATCGAGATTGTCGAAGACGCAAAAATGGGTGTTTTCGGCATTATAGGAGCAAGAAAAGCCAAAATCCGCGCAAGGCTCGCTTCTTTGTCCGATTTCAATATGCCCGGTGACGAGGGTAAAAAACAAAAACCGTATAATCGCAATACAAAAGCCAAAAACCGTCCGGCACAGGAAAAAACGGAATATAAGAAACCCCGAGCCGAAAAACAGGTTTTTGCCGAAGACGAGGAAGAGGGCGAAAGCCAAAAACGTTTCCTTGCCAAAATTCAGGCGGAAAACGCCGCTCATGGTGAAGAAGAGCTTGATGAATACCAGCTTGAAGCTATGGACAGGGAAGCCATGCAAAAGGCGAATTTGCTCGGCAACATGACGGAAGCGGAAATTATCGCCAGCGGACAATATGAAAACAGAAACGGCCGTTACCAAAGGGCGAACTCCCGTTTTTCCCGATATCCGCATAATAATCACGGACGTTATGAACAGCGCGATAATGCGTATGAGCGCGGCGGCAAATATGCCAAGTATGATCGTCAGGAAAAAAGCGGCCGCTTTGAAAAAACGGACCGCCCCCGTTATGACAAGTATGAGAAATATGATAAAACAGACCGCAAATCCCGTTATTATCAGCCAAAACGTCCGCAAAACCATGCCTATTCAACTATTGAAAACAGCGCGGATTACGAAAGCGTGCAGCTGCCGCGTATCAATTTGCTTGAGTTGGACCAGGAAAAATTGAAGCAAACGGTGCGGGAAACCGTTACCGCTCTTGTCCGTCCCATTGTGGGGGAAATTACCGCTCTTGAGGTGAACGTTGAAGAAAACCGCGTTCTCGTGAAAGTCGAAAGCGAAGATTCCGGACTTCTTATCGGGCGTGAGGGACAGCATTTGGCTGCCGTGCAATATCTTGCCGCCCGCATCATCACGACGAAAATGCAGGTGCAGGTCCGCATTCAGCTTGATACCGGCGATTACCACCAACGCCAAGATGACCGTATGCAGTCTTTGGCGTTAATGCTTGCGGACAGGCTTCGCAAAACAGGACGCTCCCAATCAACGCGCCCCATGAGCGCTTATCAGCGCCGCGTCATTCACCTTGCTTTACAGGACGAACCCGATGTGCAGACAAGAAGCGTCGGGGACGGAGTGCTCAAGCGTGTGATCATAATGAAAAAACGCAGCGATTACAATGAAGTTCCCGAGGAATTGACCGCCGATCAAGACCGGTTTGAAGATGATGTCTTTATGGCTGACGAGAAAGAATTGGACTAGGAAGCAAGAAGCGAAGAATAAGAAGAGGCTGTGAAGCACATGAAAAAACAATATGCGGTTATCGGAAATCCGGTACTTCACAGTCTCAGTCCTTTGATACATCAGCGCGCTTTTGATTTTTATCAAATCGAGGCGCGCTATTTTGCGTATGAAGTGGAGGATTTTTCCGCTTTTATGCAGTATTTTCACGCGGGAAACCAAACGGGGAATACGGTTTCGCACGCTCGGGACGTTTCACGGGCGCATGATGTTCCGTTGTTTCAGGAGGGCGGATTTATTCCCTATTCCTATCTTGGCTGCCAAGGCGGTTTATATCAGAAAAATTTGAAACTCGTTCCTTATGCCGGACAGGATTTTTCTTTTCCGCTGCAAGGGCTTTCCGTCACCATTCCTCATAAAAAGGCGGTCTTGCAGGCTGCGGACAGGATTGGGTATAAAGCGCGGCTTGCCGGCGCTGCGAATACGCTTTATTGGGATAAAGGCGAATTGGTTGCGGAAAACACGGATATAGCAGGTTTTTTCGCTCCCTTGGAAGCTTATTTTCACAATAATCCCCCTTTTCATTCCGTTTTGGTTTATGGTGCCGGCGGGGCGGCTTGCGCGGTTTTGACCGCTCTTTTGCATATGCGGGAGCTGCAAACCGTTTATCTTTGCGCAAGGCGTGAAGAACAGGCGCAGGAGCTTATCAGCCATTTTAAAGCACATGGTGATCTCATGCGGGAATATGGTTTGAACACAAAGGCGGAACTGCGGTTCATTCCGCTGCGGCATGAAGAATTTGCCTGTGATTTGGCGGTGAACACCATCCCGCAGTGGGGAGCCGAGGCGGTAAGCCCCCGCGCGGATTTTACGGGTGTTCGTTTTGCTTATGATTTAACCTACAAGCAAACGCCGTTTTTGGAAAAAGCACAGGAATACGGCGTGTTTTGCCAAGACGGCAAAACCATGTTCATTGAGCAGGCAAAAGCCCAGTTTAAGTTTTGGACGGGACTTGAAATTCCCATCCGGTGCTATCAGGATATTTTTTAATAATTTTTCAGGCTGTGCTTTTTCGTTTCTCCCCTAGAATATTTTCGGATACCGTCCGCGGTACTTCGGTATCGTTTTCCTCTTGCTTTTTTGGGGGAGAATTATTCTTTCCGCTTCAACAGATAAAACTATTCAACCCGTTAAACATTGCTCATAACAGGTTTGTTTTTATGTGCTTTTGAAGCATTTTTATTTAACATTAAGAATTTTTTTTCAAGGAGAAAACTTTTCCAAACGTTTTCCCCTTGCCCCCTTTCAAAGCGTTTTAACTTTTATACCATATCATTATGAATGGTTAAAAATGATTATGAAAGTTTTAAGAGGGTACGGGGAAAGAGTTTTTACAAAAGCTGTCTTCCTGAAAATGCTTATGATTTCCTGCGGAGCTAATGCGTTAATGTTTTTTGATAGTTTTTCAAGCAAGCTGGATTTTTTATTGTACGTCCCAAGCCGCAAATCAGCAGTCATTGGTTTGTGAGGGGCTTATTCTTTCTGTAAAATGGCGAAATAGAGGATGTCATGCCCTTTGAACGCGGGGTTTAATCGGGAGGGAACGAGGTATTCCTCGTGCAGGCAGTGCATGGCGGGAACTTCGGCAAGGAGTTTTTTTATCTGTTCCTTGTTTTCACATTCAAAAACGGAACACGTGCAGTAAAAAAGGCAGCCCTTGTCTTCTAAATGTTCAGAAGCGAGGCGCAGGAGTTTTTCTTGAATGAGCGAAATTTCCGCAAGGCTTTCTTCGCTGATACGGTATTTTACTTCAGGATTGCGGGCTATGGTGCCTGATGTGGAGCAGGGGCTGTCAAGCAGGATAAGAGGAAATTTCCTGTCTTGAGCCATTTTTTCGGCAAGTCCTTCCATGATTTGCGGAGAGGGCAAACCAAGGCGTGAAAGTTGGGTTTTGAATGCTTCAAGGCGTTCGCTGTTCGGTTCGCTGACCATGCTGACGCGGATATTTTTTTCCAAAAGGGCGAGGCTTTTTCCTCCGCGTCCGCAGCACATATCCCATAACGGCGCTGTGCCGAGATTTTTTTCCTGAATGAAAGCGGCGATTTTCTCCGCAAAAAGGGCGGAAGAAACGCCTTGTCTTGAAAGAATGCCCTGTTTGGCGAGGGGCAGGATTTGTTCCTGCGCGCGTTCTTGAGTTTTTTGTTCTGGGAAAAAAACTATGCTTTGGCTGAATAATTCGGCATGTTGGGGCAATTCGTTTTTTTGCGGATTGAGGCGAAAACTCGGAATCGGGGCGTAAAAACTTTCTTCGGCAAGGAGCTGATAAAAGCTCTTATGAATATTATTTGTAAAAAGTTCTGACAAATCGGCTAGTTGGTGCAGTTTGCGCAAAGCCTTTTTATTGGGGATCCGATTATCGGGAATTTTTGTTTTTATTTGTTCCTGATAGTGCGCAAGATTTTCTGCCGCCGTATTTTTATTTTTTAAAATAGTGCGCAAAATAGCATTGACGGCATGGGCTTTGCTTTGTCCTTCACGCTTTTTGATGAGATTTGCATATTCATTGACAACGGCGTACTCGCTTTTATTCATGAAAAAAATTTCAAACAGGGCGAGGCAGAGGCATGTTTCCATTGCCGGACCGGGCTTTTTTTTGCAGTGACTTAGACAGATTTGTTTGAGAAGTCCCGCATTTCGCAAAACCCCGTAACAAAGAGCCATGAGGCATGCCCTGTCTTGGCTCGAATGCCCGTGTGCGGGAATTTGAGCGAAAGCCTTTTCCAACAGCACGGGAAAAGGCGTGTTTCCTGCTTTTTGCAAAAGGCATTCTAAAGCGAGTTCCCGCAGTTTTGGCAGGTTCGGCAGCTTTAGCATGATTTTTCCTTAATTCCGTTCTGTCGGCAGGGCAAAAGAAGCGCGGGGATTATTGCGGTAATAGCCGTTTTGAAAGGATTTTGCGTCAATGCTGGGTTTGCCCGCCAAACGCAAAGAGCGTATGCCGTAAAAACTGTCACGGCATTTTACGGCTATGTATTTTTCATATATGCCGACAATTTCGCCGCAGAGGGCTTGCTTTTGTTCTTCAGTCGGGGAAAAATCCGTGCGCTCCAAAGGATAGCCCGCTTCAATGCGCACGGCGACAGGTTCTTTTCCCTCCAAAACAAGGTTTGCCGTCGCTCCCGGATTCGGGGAAAAACAGCGCACGTGATTATGGACTTCCAAACTTGTTTTTGTAAAATCGGTCTGCGCTTCTTGTTTTGTGAGTTTTGCCGCGTGGGTGGCGAGTTCCCCGTTTTGTCGGATCAGCGTTATGTCGCCGTTTCGGATAAGGTCCAGGGCTTCAAGCAGAAGCGTCGCTCCGGAACGGGCCATATCCATAAGCAGGGTGCCGGAATTATGATGATTTTCTTCCGTATCGTCAATGGAAATGGCTTGCTGCAAAAGAGCCGGACCGGTATCGAGCCCTGCTTCCATGCGCATAATGGTCACTCCGGTCAGCGTATCGCCATTTAAGAGGCAGCGCTGTACCGGGGCGGCCCCGCGGTATTTTGGAAGCAAGGAAGCGTGGACATTGTACGCTCCGAATTGGGGAATATCCAAAACTTCCTGCGGCAAAAGCATGCCGTAGGCGGCGATGACCAAAATATCCGGATTCAAGGCTTTGAGCTTGGCGGCGGCTTCAGGATTATTTCTGAATTTTTCAGGCTGGTAAACGGGAATACCCAGCTCTTTGGCGAGAATTTTCGTCTCAGGCTCGATAAGTTTGTTTTTTCCCCTGCCTCCGAGTTTGTCGGGCTGGGTGTACACGGCAATGATTTCATCTTTGTTTTCAGCATGCAGGCGTTTTAAAATTTCCGCCGCGAAAAAAGGTGTTCCCATGTAGACGATACGCATATCCATATCCTTATTTTTCTTGTTTTCCGAGTAAAAGAAAGGTGTCAAGCCATGCTATGAGCTCTCCGCAGCGTCCTCCGCCGTACATGAGCATTCCGAAAAGCTCTTTGCGCTGTGATTCCATAAGTTCGGGGGAAATTCGCTCGTTCTCCGCAAGGCTGTTGCAGAGTTTTCTTGCCAAAAACCAATTTTCCGTGCCATGGATGAAAAGGAGCATGTTTTCGGCAAAGGTCAGCCCTTGCTTTATGATGTATTCCTCGCGTTTTTCGGTGGAAGGCAGGACAAGTGAGCGGGCGAGCGCGATGCGCAGGGCGTTGAGCTGCGAGCCGTGCACATTGGTGTCCCAGCCATAAAGCCAATCATTGCGCCGAAACAGGAGGTGCAGATTTTCGCCGAGCTGAAAGACTTTTTGCAGTTGACCGTCAAGTTCCCGCAAAAGCGGCCATGTGGTTTGAAAATCCGTTTGTATCCACCGGGGCGAGAACTCATCGGTATTCAAAATGTTTTTGCATAGTCCCCCGCCTCTGACTTCAAAGGCTGTTCCGGTGGCTGTGAGCTTGCCCGCGTCCGTTCCCGTCAGAAGGGATTTGAGCATGTGGGCGAGAATTTGGTTTGCATCTTTGGAATCCGCCGTTTCCAAATGGCTGTAACTTAAAATATATTGTCCTTTGCCATAGCTGCCTGCAATAATTGCGGGCTGTCCGTCCAAAAGTTTGGGTTTTAAGCGCACGCCGTAAACATTTTCCCAATCTTCAAGGGTATTTTGCGGCAATGAGCAAACAGGCAGGTCATGGCTGTAAAAATCTTCTCCCATTTCACGGTAGCGGGCGAGTACCCGGACTTCGCCTTTTGAGGGAGTTCGGGCGATTTCTTCTTTGCCTGGTTCTTGAAAACGTCCCGGCCACCATACGGGCAGGCTCGCTTTTTTCATGTCTTGCGGAATAAGGTTGTCGGCAAAAATATCGCAGTAAATGTGCCCGGAAATCCTGTGCTCGATCCTGCCTTCGTAAAAGTCCCGTCCCCATGGGCAAAGGGCTAAGCCGTCCTCAAGGGCGAGTCCGGCGCCGCCGCAGAAACCGAGATACGCGCCGCCTTCCGCAACGAAGTTTCGGACTGCTTCCATGCCTTTTTGCCCGAGCAGATTCGCTTTTTGTTTTCCTGCTCCTCCGGGGACGATAAGAACGTTAAAGGCTTTTTCCTTTAAAATATTTTCTTGGCATTCCTTAGCCGTGACAATTTCATAAGGCAAGCCCGTCTGAATGACGGTGTTGAGCGCCAGATGTCCCCAAAGCGGTGAAGCGTCCCATAAAACGGCAAGCATGGTCAGTTCCGTTTATCGAGAAGAAAACTTGGATTTTCGGGAAATTCCATGTTGTTTTGGGCGAGAAACGCCTCGAAGATTTTGCAGGCGCGGGGAAATTTGTCATGGCATTTTTTTGAGCCGGGTTTTTCACCGTGCAGAAGTTCAAGACAGTCGACAGCGCCGAATTCCTGTTTGAAGGCGTGGTGCAGGGAGCGTACTTTTTCATACGTAACGGATTTCGTTTGCCCTTTTTCCATATCGCCGTCGCTGAAAAGAAGCCCGACAATAAGATAAAGCCCGGTCAAGAGCCCGCACGTTTGCTGCATTTGTCCCATGCCGCCGCCGAAACCTTCCGCCATTTGATAAAGATATTTCGGTTCGACAGAGACCAAATCCTGATAAGCGAGGGCGATAGCCTGCGCGCAGTTGACGCCCTGCGCGTTCTTGTTTTTTGCAAAATCAGCACGTGTGTTCATAACTATCCTTTATTTTTGGCAATTTCATATTCGGCGCGCAGTTGTCCGCATGCGGCTTCAATGTCTTGTCCTTTGCTTTTGCGGATAATGGCGGTAATGTTTTTTGCCCAAAGTTTTTTTTCAAATTGCAGAAGATTTTCAGGGCTGGGAGCCTTATAAGGGGAGTTTGGCGTGTCATTGTAAGGGATGAGATTGAGTTTCGCTTTGAGGCGCGAACAGATTTTGACAAGTTCCCCCGCGTCTTCCGCGGTGTCGTTGACGCCGCCGATGACAAGATATTCCAACGTCATGCGTTCCCTTGCGTGCAAGGTGTATTTTTCAAGAGCGGAAAGCAGATCTTCCAAATGCCACTTGGAGGCTTTGGGCATGAGCATGGCGCGTTTTTCCTGCGTGGGAGTGTGCAGGGATACCGCCAAATAGGCGAGGTTGCTCTCGCCCAGTTCCCGCAAGCCTTTTTGTATGCCGCATGTGGAAACGGTGATGCGGCGGGCGGAAAAGGCGAGCCCCTTTTTATGGTGCAGCGTTTCCAGACTTTTCATCAAATTTTCAAAATTAAGCAAGGGTTCGCCCATGCCCATGAAGACCAAATTTCTGATAATGGGGCGTTCGGGGTGCGTGTCTTCCAGATAATGGCGGGCTGTCTGCACTTGCCCCAAGATTTCCCCCATGCTCATATTGCGGGTGAAGCCGAGCTTTCCCGTGCTGCAAAACGTGCAGCCCATGGCGCAGCCCACCTGCGTGGAAAGGCATTGGGTCACGCGTCCGTTTCCGTCCTTGGCTATGCTCGGAATAAGGACGGTTTCAATGAGTTCTCCGTCTTCAAGCCTGAGCAGGAATTTTGTCGTGCCGTCCTTGCTTTTGCTGACTTTTTCGATAGCAGGGCGAAATAAATAGGCTTTTTCCTGCAGGCGTTCCCTTGTTTTTTTGGCGATGTCCGACATGCTTTCAAAATCCGTGCAGTTTTTCGCCCAAATCCAGTTCCAAAGCTGTGCGGTTCTGTATTTGGGTAAAAGCAGCTCTTTTGTTACGAAATTCTCAAGTTCTTGGTAGCCAAGGGAGTTGAGGTTGATCTTGGTATTCATGTTTGCCTTTGATGTCTGTAAATTGCCCCATATATATAGTCCCTTTCAGAAAAAAAATAAAGTTAAAGTTTGGGCGGGAAAACGGGCGAAAAGAAGCGGTCGGGGCTTTCTTTGAGGGGAGGGGATGAGGAAAAGCCGGCGCGGAATTGTTAAGAATTATTTAAAAAAATTGATTGACACAAAAAGAACAATTAGTTAAAATTATCCTACATACAAAAAGAATTGTCAAAAATATGCCAACGTTGCATATGTTTTTCTTTTTTGACATGGCGTGAATGGTTCTTTCCAGTCTTTGGCGGAAACGAAAGTGAGGATTTCGTTTTTGGCGTTGTTCCGCAGTGAAAATACGGAACGTTAAGAAGATGAGGAAAGAAATATATGCCATAACATTGAACTCATCTTGAGTTTTGATACATTGGAGGAGGTTTCATGCTTAAAAACGCTTTAAAAGCACTTTTTGACCATTTTGAGAGTTATTTGTGTCAATTTTTGCTCGTTTTCTTTGTCCTTGTTGTTTTTATGCAAATTGTTCTCAGACAAATCAATATGTCTTTGAGCTGGACTGAAGAAATTGCCCGCTACGCCTTTATCTGGTTCATTCTGTTCGGGGCTTGCTACGCAACCCGTCTTTGCGCTTTGAACCGTGTGACCGTTCAATTTATGAAAGCGCCGCAATGGGTGACCAATCTGTTCTTATTTGTCGGTGACGTGATTTGGATAGGTTTTTCCCTTGTCATGGCGTATTACGGTTTGCTCGCCGTGCTTGATTTGAGGGAATTTCCTTATTACACTCCTGCTCTCGACTGGGATTTAGGCTATGTATACCTCGTGTTCCCATTGAGCTTTACCCTTATGGCGATCCGTATCGTGCAGGTGAACGTGATGAAATATATTTTGCATATTGAAATCGCCGACCCCGACCAAGAAGCTATGGAAGAAAGCAAGAAAGCGCTTTCTAAAGAGGTGGAAGAAGAATGCTAGAAATGACCCCAGGAATGATTGGAGCAATACTTTTTTTAGTATTTTTTGCTCTTTTGCTTATCGGCAGCCCCATCATGGTTGCCCTCGGTATTGCGACAATGTCTTGCTTCTTCCTGCTTGGCATTGACATCAGCATAATGATTGAAAAAGCTTTTGCGAACCTGACCGCTTTCCCGCTTATGGCACTGCCGTGCTTCGTGCTGGCTGGCGCGCTCATGGAGGCGGCGGGCATATCCAAACGGCTCGTGCACATTGCGGAAAACATCGTCGGACCTATCCCCGGCGGGCTTGCCATTTCAACGGCTTTGGCATGCGTGTTCTTCGGGGCTATTTCCGGTTCCGGACCTGCCACGACGGCGGCTGTCGGCATGCTCATGATTCCTGCCATGGCTTGCCGCGGTTACAATAAAGCGTATGCCGCCGCGACAACGGCGACGGCGGGCGGTATCGGTATCATCATTCCGCCAAGTATCCCGATGGTTATCTATGGCGTCACCGGACAGCAAAGTATCGCCAAAATGTTCATGGCGGGTATTGTTCCCGGATTTTGTATCGCCCTGTCTTTGAGTGTCGCTCATTATTTCCTTTGCCGTAACCTTAAAACCGAAGGGCTCGCCTGGTCCCGTGCCGCGTTAAGGCAGGCGACAAGAGAAGGCTTTTGGTCCATCATGGCTCCGGTCATCATTCTGGGCGGTATTTACGCCGGTACGTTCACACCGACGGAAGCAGCCGTTGTCGCCATTGTGTATACGGTGATTGTCGGCGTGTTCATCCATAAGGAACTGACGTTCAAAGCGTTCATGAACTCCTTGAAAACAACTTCATGGCTTACGGGCCGTGTGCTTGTTCTGGTGTTCACGGCAACCGCTTTCGGCTATCTGCTTACCTCTTACCGTCTGCCTATCTATATTGCGGAATGGATGCTCAATTTCACGGACAACGTCTATCTGGTCTGGGCTATGGTGGTCGTGTTCCTCTTGTTCCTCGGAATGTTCATGGAAACGCTTGCCATCATCATGCTTGTAACGCCGGTTCTCTTGCCGCTCATGACAGCGTTCGGCGTTGACCCTATCCATTTCGGTATCGTGCTGATTTGCTGCTGCGCAGTCGGCTTTGCTACACCGCCTCTTGGTGAGAACATGTTCGTCGCTTCCGGTATTTCAAACGAAAGTTTGGAAGCCATTTCCGTCAAGGCGCTGCCGCTCGTCGCCATCAACCTTATCGCTATTTTCATCATCGTCATGGTTCCGCAGCTTTCCTTATGGTTGCCAAGTCTGGTGGAATAGTGTATAGAAGAATTACAAGTTGATTCACCTTTCCGTCATCGGGATGGAAAGAGTCAAAATATGGTTTACAAAACCTTAAAATTAGGAGAATTCTATGAAATTGAAAAGCCTTCTTTCTTTGGCCGTTGCTGCAATGCTCGCAATGCCTGTAATGGCTAACGCAGCAACTTACAACATGGCAGTCGGTGATCCTGAAGATTCTGAACAAGGTTACGCTGCTAACGCATTCAAAAAATATGTTGAAGAAAAATCCAATGGCAATATTAAAATTGAAGTTTTCTTTGGCTCTGCTTTAGGTGACGAATCCGAATGTTTCCGTAACGTACAAAAAGGAACCCTTCCTTTTGCAGTCGGCGGTATCGCTAACCTCGTTCCTTTTGAAAAAAGACTTGGTCTTATGACTCTTCCATACCTTTGGAAAGATCTTGACGAAGTTGTTGCCGGCACAACCGGAAAACCAGCAGAACTCTTGAACAGCTACGCTACAAGCGCAGGTTTCAGACTTCTTTGCTTCACTTACACGGACTTCCGTTATATTTCCAACAGCCGCAAACCAATCACCAAAATGGCTGATATGCAAGGCTTGAAATTCCGTGTTCCTCAATCTGCTGTTCTTATCGCTTCTTACAAAGCTTTCGGCGGCAGCCCGACCCCTATTTCCTGGTCTGAAACTTTCACCGCTTTGCAACAAGGCGTTGTTGACGGTCAATGCTATGGCTACATCGGTTTCCAAGCAATGAAATTCAACGAAGCTAACCAAAAATACTTGACAGAAGTTCACTATACCTATCAAATCCAACCTCTCGTAATCAGCGAACGCGTATTCCGCAAAATGAGCGCCGAAGATCAAGCTCTTATGGTTGAAGCAGGCAAGTACGCTCAAGACCAAGTATTGGCATACCAAAAGAATGACGGCGAAAAAGCTAAGCAAGCTCTTATCGAACAAGGTCTTGTCGTTTCTTATCTTGAAGACGAAGATCAATGGCAAAAAGCTGCTTACGAAAAAGTATGGCCTGAAATGGCTGAATTTGTTGGCGGTAAAGACGCTATCAACGAATACTTGAAAGCTATGGGCAAACCTGAATGGAATAACTAATCCATAAGGGTTACCGATATAATTGAAGGGCAGAGCAATCTGCCCTTTTTTTGTCACTTCAATATAAAAAATCACCGGCAAAGCCGGCGGACGGGAAATCGTCAGGAATGGGATTATCCTCTTCCAATGAAACTAAAGGAAAGGATGTGCTGTATGAACGACAGCCAATGGTTATTCTGTGTGGAATGAAATTGTTCATAAAACATATTCTAGTTGTGTTTAAATTTAAAAGCCAGCCAATATTAGAGGGGCTTGATTGGCATCGCATGAGAGAATTATATAACTATGTGAAATACAGCAAGATAAGAAAATGTAACGCATTGAATGCATTGCAGAAGATTGAACAGTGGTTTCTGCGAGTAATTTATTTAATATGAAACCGAAAGGTTTTGAAATTAATCCATTTGTATGCTATGAAACAAAAATAGTATTTAACCAATATTCTTTAAACAACAAATAGCCTGCGTCAAAAATTGACGTAGGGCTGTCTTGACAATGTGGTGTATTATAATTAATTATAATGAAAATGAATCATAAAAAGGAGGAAATGTTATGAGTTTTAATCCGCAAGAAATGGCAAAAGACATTTTGCTCCGATATTGGGATGGTTCCTTGCCGGTTAATCCTGTCACCATTGCTAAGAAGCTTGATTTGAATGTTATTTACGGTGGAGCCGATTTGGAATTAAGCGGTTCTTTTGATGCAGACAGCCATACGATTTTCATCAATGAGGATGACAGTCTTAATAAACAGCGTTTCACTATTGCACATGAAATAGGACACGCAGTTTTAGGGCATGGTTCAAGTCCCAGAACAAAAATTCGTTACAATCAAGCCAATTTTCAACTAAAAGAATATGAAGCCAATCTTTTTGCGGCAGAACTGCTTATGCCAATAGAAGCTATCAATTATATGATTAAACAAACGGAAATTGGTCTGAAAGAAATGGCGGAAGTTTTTTCTGTTTCCAGTCAGGCATTGGAAATACGTCTTAAACGGTTGGGGTATTTATTATGACAAACATAACACCCCCACCAAAACAAAAAGCAGGATAAAACGTTTTAGAAAGCGATTTTGCAAGCCGAATTTCCGCTTCTTACAAAGATGTGCCGCAAGAATGGAAAGAAAAATCTATTGATTTGGAAAGAGAAGAAATTAAATTAAAACTTTTTCATAAAAAATGCCTTTTTTTTATTTCTTTATTTTTTGCATTAATTTTATTCTTGTTTTTTATTGTATTCTTAGCGATGTTCTTATACTCTGGAACAGATGATATAGAGCCTTTTTATAAATTAGTAAAAGATGTTCCTTATCTTATTGCGATTATTCTTGCTTTATGTCTAGCCCCATTAACAGTTATCTGTTCATTAATAAGAAATGTTTTTAAAGAAAAAACAAAAGAAGAAAAAGAAGAATATGATACCGCAAGCAACAATCCGCTTGCAGTATTGTCGCGAACCATAGCAGATATGGCAACAAACAAAAATTAAAGGGAGTGTGTGAACTCCCTTTATTTTTTATAGGAACTGTTATCTATTATGTCGCAAGCCTATCATCTCAATGCCGTTATAGCCTGCTTTGCATAGCATTTTTTCGTGTCGTTATCAAAACTGTCTTTTTCCTGTATTTGGGCATTTTAGGGTTTTTGCTGAGTTAGATTTGCTCTTGTGGGGGGAGTTTTCTTTTTGACAGGCTCTATTTTTTCGCCGTACTTTGTAAATGAAATGTTCTTGGCGGACACATTCAAAACTTCTTACGGTGTCGGTACTGTGTCTTTTAAAGGCGGAAAAAACCGCCAGTCAAGGGAAAATCCGCTGAGCTGATGTTCTATTTGGTTTGAGAAAGGATTGGAAACTGGTGCCTTGTTTGCCGGTTAAAACCGTTTGTCCGCGGCAAACGGGTATTGTATAGCCGTTCATTTTTCATATCTTTCTATGATGATTAACTCTTTTTGTTCAATGGGCTGATACGGCAGGCATTATCATTATGTAAAAACTGTGTGAAAATTATGTAAAATTTTTTATTTCATATGGCGCAATTAAAGAATTTTGATATGGTTATTCTAAGACTAAAGAAATTTCCGGTATTGTTTTCGGGAAGGGATTTCATTGTCACGTGTGAGAAGATTCGTTTATTGGAGGTTTCATGCTTAAAAACGCTTTAAAAGCATTTTTTGACCATTTTGAAGGCTATTTGTGCCAATTTTTGCTTGTTTTCTTTGTCCTTGTCGTTTTTATGCAAATTGTTCTCAGACAGCTCAACATGTCTTTGATTTGGACGGAGGAAATTGCCTGCTACGCCTTTATCTGGTTCATTCTGTTCGGGGCTTGCTACGCAACCCGTCTTTGCGCTTTGAACCGTGTGACCGTTCAATTTATGAAAGCGCCGCAATGGGTGACCAATCTGTTTTTCTTTGCTATGTTTCGATATGTTCAGCAAATTACAACCCAAAAAGGCAGATTGTATGTAAGACAGCCGATGTGTCCCGTACAATTAAATTGCAAACAAATAATTTTTAACATTGTTCTTGTTTTTGCCGGGAGGGACGGGAGTATGCCGTATTCGGTTCACGGGCATACCGCATGTCAATTTGCCTTATTTGTGCGTTGCATTTTTGCGCTTTATGGAAAAAGTGCTTTCGCTTTCCATGAGTGAACGAAAGTTTTCTGTTGTTTGGCTTTTGCCGCTTGATAAGAAGAGACAATGGCTTTTCCCATATTGTTTGTGTTTATGGGGTTTAATTTTCATGTTCGGTCAAAGAATAAATGTATGCGGACTGCGTCGGGGCAATGTCAATGCGTGTTGAATGAATAAAAAAGGGCAGAAAATCTGCCCTTTTTTGCGGAATTTTTATTGTTTTTATTTATCGGTTTTGGCGAGGAGCCGCAAAAAGCTATTTTTTCTCTTTGCAGCTCGTGTGGGTGTAAATGGTTTGATAAAGCGTCGCAATATCAAGAGGTTTGCTGATATGGTCGTTCATGCCGGCTTGCAGACTTCTTGCTATGTCCTCTGTAAAGGCGTTTGCTGAAACGGCGACAATAGGAACGGTTTTGGCGTTTGGATGGCTGGAATGCCTGATTTGCACGGCTGCTTCCAAACCATTGAGTTTCGGCATTTGCAAGTCCATAAGGATTATGTCGAAGTGGTTTTCCTCGGAATGGATGAACGCTTCGACGGCTTCTTCGCCGTTCCATGCCTTTTCAACGGTCATGCCTTTGAATGTGAGCAGTTTTTGGGCTATTTCCATATTTACCTTGTTATCTTCGACAAGAAGAACGGTAACGCCTTCCAAATTGATTTCATTTGTATTGATTTTTACCATGTCTTTTGGGGCGCTGACTTCTTCCGAAATATCAAAGGGGATGACGACGGAAACTTTCGTACCCACATTGAGTTCGCTGTCGATATTGATTTCACCGTTCAAGCTTGTGACGATATTCTGGACTATGGGCATGCCAAGCCCCGTGCCGAGAATATCCTTGGCTCCGAACATGGTTTCTCGCTGATAAGGAATGAAGATTTTTTCCAAAAATTCCTTGGTCATGCCTCTGCCCGTGTCTTTGACAATAAGCTGATATTTGATTTGCTTCTGGTCTTCCTTTTTGGATTGCAGCTGTTTGAGCAGAACGGAGATATTGTCTCCTTTGTTGGAATATTTGAATGCGTTGGATAAAAGGTTGTTGAGAATTTGAATGAGTTTGAACGCAGGGGCGAGTATGTATTCATTCTGTATGTCGAACTGCACGGAAAATTTTCTGATTTCCGTAAGGGCGAGTGAATGGAAAGGCTGAACGCAATGGGTGATGATTTCGCGGATATTGATTTTTGTTTTCGTTTCGTCGACATTACCTTTTTCAATGCGGGAAAGCTCCAAAATATAGTTCACAAGCTCAAGAAGCTGGTGGCTGGAAAGCTTGATTTTATTGAGGTAGTCTTTTGTTTCTTCCATCGTTGTGGAGTGGTTGATGCCAAGTTCCGTATAGCCGATGATACCGTTTAAAGGCGTGCGCATATCGTGGGACATGCGGGCGAAAAAGTCGGTGCGCGCTTTTTCGCTCTTTTTGGCGTTATCCACCGCGGAAGTGAGCAGTTCGTATTGACGCATCTGCACTTCCTTTTCCTGTGTGATTTTTTTGAAGCAAAGAATGGCGGTGTTGTTGTCCTTGATATGTTCAAGGAACATGCGGATGGAAATCCATTCGAAATCATTGCCGAGAATACGTTTGAATTCTCCGCCGAATTCGTCCGTTCCTTCTTCCGCTACTTTGAGGATGTTTTCAAGTGAGAATGAATTGCTGAATTCCACCGCAACACTTTTTTCCATAGTTTTTTTGGCAACATCAATCAAGTCGTTATAATCATTTGACTTGTTGAAATCATTAATTAAATCTTCAGGATACTTTATGGTTATGAATGTGCCGCGGGCGGTGTCCACAAGGAAAATCGCATAATAAATATTGCCCAGGAACGTTATGGTTTTCGTGATGTTCTCATATTTCTTGTTTGTTTTGTATGCGAAATAAATATTGATGAACGTGATCAGGAACAAGGTGAATATGATAAAAAGAGTGACAACGAGCAATTGATTGAGTTCATGCAGAAGCGTGTCATGGGGAATGGTGACGATGACGAGTAGGTTATCGTTGGTTTTGGCGTAAAAGATAAGTTTCTTTATTCCGTGCGGGTCGATGATGTAACGGTCTGTCGTGAGCGTTTGATTTTTTATCTTGGTGTAAATGTCTTCCGCATGCTCCGTGATCTCGCCGGTGTCCAGTCCCAGATCATTTTCGAAATAAAAAAGGTTTCCGTTGACCCCGAAAAGATAATAGTTGCTGTTATGGGGGAGAAAAGAACTTTTTGCGGGAGGGGAGTAATTTTCGGCGGAAATATCGAGAGCGATCACGTCATTGGAATTTTCCATCGATTTTGCAATGGTGATAGTGGGAAGATGGGTGAAGTTGTCAATATACACATCGGTAAAAATGATTTCATCCGAAGCTGCCGCCGCTTTTTGGTACCATTCCGCATTTTGGTAATCGGGGTCTTTGAAATGTTCCCACCCTCTGCCTGTGATGAATTTATCATCGATAACGGCGTAAAGCTCCAGGTTTTGGTCAAACTTGCTTATGTTTATTTTTGTGAATATATCTTCCATCCAGCTTTCTTTGTCGGGAAGCCCGGAGGTGTTGTCAATTAAAAGAGATATGCGGTTAAGAAGCGCTTTGTAAATGGAAAAGCTTTTTTCTTCTTCCATTGCGTAAAAATTCGCAACTTCCTTGCCGATTTTGGTGAAATTGTTAATAAGGCTTGTACGGACCAAAACATAGCCGAAAAAAGTGATAATGCTGTATATGATGAGCATGATGATGTGTGAACGGTAAGACAGCAATATTTGTTTGGACGATGAATGCATAGGGAACCTTTTGGAGTAATGTTATATATATATATATATGAAATTTTTATTTGGCAAGTATTTTTTTGGAACGTGTAACCGTTTATTTAATTGCAGTAAAAAAATAAAATATTGCTTGACAATTATGCAGGATAATTTAGAAGGAACTGATATAAAAATTTGGGGATATGCGATGTGCAAATTAGAGAGATTTGGTTCGGGCTTTTCAAAAGTTTTAATGGATAAGTTCAACGGGATTGCCTACTTGGCTGATGTTGACACGTATGAATTGATTTATATCAATAAATTTTTTAGAAATTTGCTCAATATTTCTGAATCTTCTTATCTGACCAGAAAATGTTATGAAGTTTTGCAGGGGCAGTCAAGTCCCTGCGATTTCTGTATAAATCATATGTTAAAAAAAGACGCGGTCTATCAGTGGAATACGCATAATTATGTTTTGAACCGGCAATTTGAATCTCAGGCTTCCATCGTGGAGTGGCACGGCAGGCGCTTCCGTTTGGAATACGGCATGGATTTCAGCGAATACCAAAACAATATGACGGAACTGGAAAACAAGGTTTCCACGGAACAGCTTTTGGTGAAATGCGCCGGAACCCTTTGCAAGCATGACGATATCGACCTCGCTATCAATAAGATATTGGAAAATGTGGTTGATTTTTTTGAAGCGGACCGCTCTTATCTGTTTGAATATGATAAGGAAACAAACGTGTTGAAAGGCTCGTATTTTTTTGTGCGTCCTTTTGTAAAAGCGTTCAAGGATATTTTATCGGAAGCGAGCGGCGTTCTTTTACAGGAATGGCTTAATATGTTTACCGAGGAATCTGTCGTCTACCATAAGGATGTCGATGTGGATTTCGCAGGAATGCCCGAATTGGCGGAAGCTTTCAAGGAAAGGAATATCCGTGAGATGCTGCTCATGCCCATTTATGACGGCGGCGAACTGATCGGACTCATAGGTGTCGACAACCCCCGCTATAATGTTTCCGCTTCACAAATACTCGGAACCATCGCAATGTTCATCGTCAACAATCTGGAACAGAGAAAACTCATCCAACATCTTGATTATTTAAGCAATATTGATGACTTGACAGGCGTTTACAACAGGAACAAATATATTGCCGTGCACGAAGACATCAAGCGCCGCGGCGATTGCGCAGGCGTTATTTATATTGATTTGAACGGCTTGAAAAAAATCAATGACGTGTACGGACATGATAAAGGTGACGAATTTATTATTAATTCCGCTAATTTCATCCAGCGTTATTTCGGAAAAAACGTTTACCGTATCGGCGGCGACGAGTTTCTTGTTTTGCTGCGGAATATCTCGAAAGAAGCGTTTGAGGAACAGTTTGTCACGTTTAAAAACGATTTGGAAAAAAATAAGGATAAATACGACATGTCCTATGGCGAACGGTATTGCGACGACGGCAAGATTGACGAATGCGTGCAGCTTGCCGATGAAATGATGTTCAACCGCAAACGCCAGTATTATGAAGTCCATGCAAAATGGCGCTAAGTCTTAACGCTTTTTGCCGGATGTTTTGCCGGGATTGTGCGCCGTAAAATCGTTTGGCTTTTTTTGCTTGTTTGTCTGATTTAATCCTGCTAAAATATTTTTCTTGCCGTATTCCTCGCTTTCGCAGTTTTACTTGCCTGTCTGATTTAATCCTGCTAAAATACATACCAACTATGTATCGAGACATAAACAGTTTTACTTGCCTGTCTGATTTAATCCTGCTAAAATCGAAGGTGTAAATCGTAAAGGTCCGCCTGGTTTTACTTGCCTGTCTGATTTAATCCTGCTAAAATAAAAATTTCATAATATCGACGGTTCTATTGGTTTTACTTGCCTGTCTGATTTAATCCTGCTAAAATGATGGAAACAACCACTAAACCTCATATTAAGTTTTACTTGCCTGTCTGATTTAATCCTGCTAAAATTTTTAGGGTAAACTATCCCACGAAGCATGTGTTTTACTTGCCTGTCTGATTTAATCCTGCTAAAATATATTTTTATATCTGCACATAATGGTGTAAGTTTTACTTGCCTGTCTGATTTAATCCTGCTAAAATCAGAAAATTGAATAGTCCTGCGTCCACCGCGTTTTACTTGCCTGTCTGATTTAATCCTGCTAAAATGATTAATAATGCAACTTATTCACTTTCGGTGTTTTACTTGCCTGTCTGATTTAATCCTGCTAAAATCTAGATTTTCATCAGAATATGTAAGGGTTAGTTTTACTTGCCTGTCTGATTTAATCCTGCTAAAATTAGCAGGAACCTGTTGCTGTGAGAGTCTAGGTTTTACTTGCCTGTCTGATTTAATCCTGCTAAAATACATACTGTATACTATCAGATGTACACGTTCGTTTTACTTGCCTGTCTGATTTAATCCTGCTAAAATAATCCATATGCTAACCTTCACATCACATTCGTTTTACTTGCCTGTCTGATTTAATCCTGCTAAAATCTGCTAACATATTCCCTTGAAAATATTTACTTTTTCAAGGGAATATGCTATTAAAAACTCAAAAAGCAAGGAGTTTTTTCTCCTGTTTTTTGAGTTTTTTTATTTTTGGGAGAGGGCTATGGCAAGTCATATTTTAGAAATTGCGGAAAATAATCGTTATCTTTCAATCGCTCACGGGAATGTTTGCGTAAAAGAGCAGGAAAAAATAATAGCGCGGATACCTCTTGATATGCTTGCTTGTGTGATGCTTACGGCACAAGGGGTGACGGTGAGCAAGACTTTTTTAATGAGCATGGGAGAGGCGAATATTCCTGTGCTTATTATGGGAAGCAATTATTTGCCCGTGTCCATGGCTTTGCCTGTGAGCTCGCATTATCGGCATTTAATTGTTGCGCAGGAGCAGGTTAGGGCAGGCGAGGTGATAAAAAAACAGATATGGCAGAAAATAGTGATTGAAAAAATCCGTAATCAAGCCGAGGCATTGGAAAAATGTGTTTTGCCCCATGACAGCGCTGTAAAAAAGCATGTTGAGAAGTTAAAATTCTTAGCGCAAAGGGTGCGTTCCGGGGATAAGGACAATAAAGAGGGACAGGCGGCTCAAATTTATTGGCAGGCTTTATTTGGAAGAGGATTTCTCCGTGATGTGGAAGAAGAGGGGATCAACTCTTTTTTGAATTATGGCTATGCCGTTGTGCGGGCGGTTTGTGCAAGGGCTTTATGCGCAAGCGGGCTTTTGCCGCTTTTTGGCGTTCATCACCATAACCAATTCAATGCGTTTTGCCTTGCGGATGACATTATGGAGCCATTCCGTCCTTTTGTCGATTGTTTGGTTTATGAATATGTGCAAAAAAATGAAGTGCTTGTTCTGGATACGCAAGCAAAGCGTTTTTTATCCTCAATTTTGCAGAACCCGTTTTATCTGCAGAAAGAAGAAAGCACTCTTTTGCCTCTTGTGTTGAAAGCCGCGCAGGGAATTTATAAAAGTTATTGCGCCAAAGAGGTTCTTTTGGAATTTCCGCATTTAAAAGAGCAGTAACTGCTGCATGGCTTGAAATTCTTGTTGTTCATTTCTCTTCTTCTTTTTTCCGAAAAAGTTTCTTGTCAGTCCGTACTGTCTGTCCGTGATGAAAAAGACGGAAACTTCGCCCTCCTCCAAAAGGCAAAGTCCCACTTTTTCCGCCATGCGTTCCGCAGCCGCCATGTTTTCGCACGGCCGCAGATAAACAGAGAATTGCTTTCGGATAAAGCCGAGTTCGAGCAAATTGTTTCTGAATTGCGTCGCCTTTCGCATTTGTGTTTTTGTCAGCACCGGCAAATCGAACATGACCAATATCCACATGATCGTATACTCGGTGGGCTTTTGTATGTATTTATATTTTCTTGCCATTCCATAATTTTTTATGTTTGCCGTTTATTTTTCCAAAGGAGCTGAGGCTGACCTTACGGGCTTGCAGTTCGCAGTAGGAGTTTAGCCCTAAGTTGCCGCTTGTCCAAAGGAGAAAGTTTTCAGGATGTTCTTTGAGGGCGTTTTTTGTTCCCGTTCTTGCATCGTATATGGAAACAAAAACAAGTACGCCGGGGCTGAATTTCAAAATTTTGGCAAGCATGGTATATTCCTGCTGTCCGTTTTTGCTGATTTTGCTGACAAACGCTTTTGGAACATTGTATTCTTGAAGCTGTTGCTCTGTGAAACGCAGTTCCAAAATATCGTCTTTGCAGACGCTCCAAATAAGCTTTGCGTTTTCTTGCCGCCAGCCGGGTTTAAAGTTCGGATTGGCGGCGTCAATGCTTTTTATGCATTCCCAGCCGATTTTTCCTTTTTGTTTGCCTTCGGTATGAACATAAAAATCAACATGGTGGTTGCTGTCCGGTTCATAGCCGCATTGCTGCTTTTCCCGGATATTGACAAGAGTGAATTTTTTCCCCACAGGATATTTTTTGCCGACATGGGCAAGGCGTATGGCTTCCTGCACAAGGTTTTGTTCTGTCATGGCTGTTTCTTTAAGACCTTGCAGGCGGTTTTCGGCATTTTTTTCCATAAGGCTTTGTTCCGCCGCAAATTTTTGGGCATTGACCGCTTTTATGATTTCCGCGCATCGTTTGCGGATTTTTTGCACATCAGGGCTTGTGCCCAAATTTTCTGCAACAGCGATTTTTTCCAGTTTGCCGAAGCTGTCGATATTTCCCAAAGAACGCATATAGGTTGCCGTATGGAGTCCTTTTTTCTCGTCATAATCTAAAATTCGGATGGCTGTTTCATTATGGAGCTGTGTATTGGTATCGTGCTCCGCTTTGTGGGAAATTCTGATTTCCTTGAGCGTTTCCAACACAAGTTCGCGGAAGCTTTTATGGTCCGGATTTTTAGGGGAAAGCCGGAACGGCATGTTGATAATGCTTTCATCTATTTCTTTGCCCTGTTTTCTTGCTTTGTACATTTTAAGGGCGAGGGAACGGGTGACGGCGCAAAGCACCATGGCGTCAATGGCGTGGTGTCTGTGGTCGATGCGGGGCTTTTTTTCCCAGTCGCTGTTATTGGATAACTTGCCGTTTTCATCGCAATATACCTCGCCTGTTTCGTTATTGGTGAGGTATCTGGGAATATCCAGTCCCATGAGTTCGAACTCCATGCCGTCAAAACCCCACAAACGGCGGAGCTGCGCGGTCATGCCGCCGCGGATTGCCAAAATATCGGGGCAAACGGCATGCAGATACCGCAAAGCCGCTTTTGCCATGTAACGGGAATCTTGCAGGCGTCTGTCGGCATAATCTTCGTCTTTTTCGTCCCCTAAAAGAATGAAGCGGTCTTTTGCTTCGGCGGTGAAACGCCAAGCTTTGTTTTCAGGCAGTGTTTCCAAGTGTTTTTTGATTGCCTCTTCACGGTCCGCAAAATTTTGTCGGATAAAATCATAGGCAAACGTATCGCTTTTTACATTGTTAACCGTTGTCAGCACAAGATTGCAGAAAGAATTGGTCCCTCCTGCGGTCTGCGGAATGATATGGTCGATTTCATAAGCATTGAGGTCTGAAATTCTGAGGTTCGCCTGCGTATAAATATCTTTATAGCCTTGTTCTTTTAACAGTTTATATTTTTTGCGGTTTTTGTCAGTGACCGCATAGCCGTTTTTCAGGAGTTCCTCGTCAATGATTTTATTGTATTTTTCATTGGCAAGGCGTTGTTTTTCCAACTTATCACGCTTTTTTTTCGACATTCCGAAATCACGGGCGACTTCCAGTTTTATCATTTCCGGTTTGCCGTATAATCTGATGATTTCGTTGATAACTTTACGCAGCTGATTGAGTATGGAATGGACGACAGGATTGGCTATGCGTCCGATTTTTTCTTCTTTTGCCGTTCTATCCAAATGCCATGGGTGTATGGGCAAAATTTCATCGTGCAGAATTTCTCCGTAATAGGGGAGTTCGTCATAACGCTTTTGCTCTTGGTTTTCCCGGGTGAAGCCGCAGGCTTTGACAGCTTCGTAATAGGTGGGAGCTTGCCAAATTCCATTTTCTTCATAACCTTCGATAAGTTTTTTCAAAATTTGTCTGCTTGCTTCTTTGCCCAGCATGGTTCTGTCTTTGGGCAGGCTGTTGAGGCAGGCGTAGAGTTTTCTTTCATCTTCGATTCCAGATAAATTCAATTTTTCCATGCAGATATGCAAAAAATCCTCTTCGTCGTAAAGCACGGGCTTAGCGGGGTTAGCTTTGGGATTGACAGGGTCTGCAATAAATTCCATAAGCCCGTCCTGCTCTTCTTCCGATAACTGCCAAAATGCGGGAATATCGGCGAAAGCTTTGATATGGGCAAAGGGCTTGATCGCTTTTATTTCTTCGTCTTCGGCATAAACATTGATACTGAGGATTTTTTCATCCGTGTAGGTTTGGAGCGTTTTTTTGATAAGGGTTTTATTCAGGCTTTCACCCTGCATGAGCATTGCAGCCAGTTTATCCCGCATTTCTCTGGTGAGTTTTTGGGTGGAATTTTCGGTTTTATAGCGTATGTTGTTGCATTGCTGATAGATTCGCAGCTGTTCCGCGAGCCTGTGCATTTTAGGCAGTCTGCCGCCGGTTTCGGGAAGCAGGGAACAAGGGGCGTTGGCATAAGGCGCCCTTGGGAAATCCATAAAAATGCAGTCATAAACTTTTTTGATTTGTTCGTCAGAAATGTTGAAATGCGGGGCTTGCCTGCTCATCAAATCACGGTAATCCCGCTTTACAAGGTGGCGGGGCACAGAAAAAGGCACTTTATCCGCAATAAATTCTTTGCGTTGGCGTATGCAGCCGTTTTCTTGCAAATGCTTGTAAAGATACTCGGAAAGGGTTGTTTTTTCTTTGTTCAGGGCTTGCTCTAAGAGTTGATAGCGGTTGAGGCTCTTCTCTGATTTTTCTTTCTCGTCCGTTTCTTCAATAAAGCCCGCTCCGCGAAGTTTGGCGGTATGCATGATACAAAAGCCAAGTTCATGGGCGGAGTTTAAAGGCTCCTGCATGGCTTTTGCCCGCAAGGCATAGGGAGCGGAACGCAAACCGAGCTCAAGGCCGGACCGCTCTTTGGGCAGTAAATTATATTCCTGCAGTAATTGTATCAGCTGTTTTTTACGGGCTTTTCTGTGTTTTTTGCTCTTGCGCTGGGAACGTAAAATACGGCGTTTTTCCGCACCCTCCGGGCAAGAACAGATACGTACGCCTGCGTCCAATATTTTTTCATAGGAGTTGATGTCATTTAAATCTTTTGCTTCCGGAGCTATTTTGATAAGGGCTGTGCCAATGGAACTGATACCTAAATCTATGCCTAAGATATATCGTAATGCCATAAAATTTTCCTTGCTTTGTATCTGTTTTCTTGTTATAAGAAGTTGTCTGATTGATTTTAGCAGGATTAAATCAGATAGGCAATAAAACAAATGTAATTTTTTTTAGAAATTACATGTAAAATTTAGAAAGTCCCCGAGGGGGCTTTCTTTTTTTATGGTTTTGGGTGCTTTTTGATTTTCGGCGGATTGCTGCGGGGGTATTATCGCAGATTTTTATTTATGCGTTTTTTTTATGGATAGTTATTGATTTTTTTTATCAGACCGCTTGACAATGAATGCGTTTTCGACAAAAATAAAGGTAAGGATAGTATTTTTTAGGAAAGGCTTTTTGGTTTTGCATGCACGGGCATGCGGAATGAAAGGCTTTTTCGGCGGTGTTTTTTGAACGCTTGTTTTTGAATGAGTTTGCCGTTTTCATATGCTTTTTGTTTCGGGTTTTATTCTTTGAAATATGAGATGGCGCAAAAAACAGTGCGGGATACTTTTCATGTTGCGGGGGAGCGTGTTTTTACACCTCGATATTTTTATTTTCAACATTTTTTATTTTCAGCAAAGGGCTATACCATGTTATCAACTATGAATTTTTGCCAGTCTTACACTCAAAAGGAGTACAAAGCACTTGCGAGAGATGCGCGTATTAAGCTTTTTAATTTGCAGCAGCAGTGCATGACGCAAAAAGTTCCTGTGATTATTTATGTTGACGGCGTGAGCGGCACGGGAAAAGGTTCTTTTGTGAATTTATTGTCCGAATGGTGTGATGTGAAGCACCTTAAAAACTATAGTTTCTGGTTTTCTTTTGACGAAGAAAGACTTCGTCCGGAAGCCTGGAAATATTGGATGAAAATTCCTAAAGCCGGTGAATTTGCCGTGTTTATCGCGGGTATGTATGACGAGCCGATGCGTAAGCTCGCCGCAAAAGAAATTACGGAAACGGAATTTAACGAAATCATGCACGACCGTGTGGAGTTTGAGCGTACTTTGGCGCAATCGGGCTATGTCATCGTAAAGCTTTGGTTCCACATCACTGCCGACGAACACAAGAAACGCATGAAAGCCAGAAAAAAACTCAATAACAAAGGCGAGATCGGCTTTTCGACCTATGATGAACAAAGCAATGAAAACTTTGAAAATCTGAACAGTGTCGTGGGAAAAATGCTGCCGCTGACCGATAAGCATTTCGCCCCATGGTACATCATTGACGCGTATGATGAGAAATTCCGCAATATCAAGGCGGTGGAAGCCATTTCAAAATGCATTGAAAATGCTTTGGACGTGAAAAAAACAGTTGTGGAAGAATTTCCGTCCATGCCGGACAACATGGAGGCGCTTTCCGGTATTTCCGTGCTCGACCAAGTGGATTTAAGCTTGTCCGTGCCGAAAGATGAATATGAAAAAGAGCTGGAAAAATTACAGAAAGATATTTATAAGCTTACCTATAAAGCTTATGAGCTTGGCATTTCCTCGACCATTGTTTTTGAAGGGTATGACGCAAGCGGCAAGGGAGGAGCCATACGCCGCCTGACGCAGTCCATCGATTCCCGTATCACGCAGGTTATTCCGATTTCAGCCCCCGGAAGCGAAGAAGCCGCTCATCACTATTTATGGCGTTTTTGGCGCCATGTGCCGCGTGCCGGTTTTGTGACGATTTACGACAGGTCTTGGTACGGGCGTGTTCTTGTGGAACGTGTCGAAGGATTTGCGAGCCAATGGGAATGCAAGCGGGCGTTTTCCGAAATCAACGCTTTTGAAAACGAGCTTATCAATAAGAAAAATATTCTGATAAAATTCTGGCTGCATATTTCTTTGGATGAACAGCTGCGCCGTTTCAAGGAAAGGGAAGCAATAGAATGGAAACGGCACAAAATCACGGAAGAAGACTGGCGTAACAGGGAAAAAGCGGATCAATACAAAATCGCCGCCAATGAAATGTTTTTACGCACAAATACCGTGCAGGCGCCTTGGTTCATCATCCCCGGCGAGAATAAGCTTTATGCCCGCCTTGAAATTCTGCGCACCTATAAACGCGTGCTTGAAGAAAGAATAAAGGAAATTAAAAAAGGCAAGAAAAAATAAAAACGTTGCTTGCGCTTGAGTGTTGTTTTTTGAAAATAGCGTTCGGGCTATGGGCAAAATCTGCTGTGAGGTTTGTTTGTGAGGATTGGATACATGTATCCAATCCTCATTTTATGCCGGAAAGGATAGTTACGGTTTTTGCCTGAATTTTTCCGCAGTTGGCGGGGAGTATTGGTATTGAATAAGGTTTTTCGCTGAAAATACGGGTAACCCTGTATTGTTCGTGTTTAAGCCTGCTGTGTGGAACGTTCGCTAATGTCAAACGGAACCGCACCAACGCAGTTTTGCATAACATTCATAAATTTTTTTAGGCTCTGGATCATCACTTTTTATTTCTTGGGGGAATTATAGCTCTGCCGCTGTCCGTAAAGCTCGCAAACCCGCTGACGGCTGCCGCTCCCCCAGATTTTCCTGAACGTAAACCCGTTATGGACAAAATCTATAACGGATTTTTTATTATTTAATCTTATCAATAGGTTATTGTGCTATTAAAACGTTTTGAAAGGGCAGGGGAAAACCTTTGGAAAAGCTTTCCTTTGAAGGTTTAAATTTTGTATCGTTAATTCTTGATATGAGAAAGAAATGCTCCGGGATACCGCTTTATAATTGTTTTGTCAGCTTTTTGCCGTGGGCTTTCATTCTTCCGCGTCAAGGCTGACAAATTGGAATGTTGTGACGTCGAAAAGCCCTTGCGGGGTAAGTTTCAAGTCAGGAATAACGGGCAGAGCAAGGAAACTTAAAGACATGAACGCGTCGGCTTTGTCCCAAATCTGATAGTGGTCCTTGGCGAGCTTATAAAGATGTTTCAATGCCGTTGCAACGATTTCGGGCTGTTGCGTGCTCATAAGCCCCCCAATGGGCAAAGCCAGCTTCGTCAAAATTTTTCCTTGGCTGATCATTGCGATTCCGCCGCCCATTTTTTCGATTTCCTCAAGAGCTATGCGCAAATCCTCATCGTTATCGCCTGCGGCGACAATATTATGGCTGTCGTGGGAAATGCTTGTGGCGATGGCTCCGTTTTTCAGTCCGTATTCGCCATGCAGAAGTCCCAACCCGAATTTTCCTGTTTTTTTGTGGCGTTCCACAACGGCAAGCTTGAGCATGCCTTTGTTTCGGCTGAAATCAAAATTGCCGTCCGCGTCAACGGCGATGTCCGCAATTTCGCAGGCTGTGAGCAAAGAATGGGGTAAAAGGCGTATGACGCGGGCTTTTTTTGAAGGAATATGTAATGTCAGATCCTTGGGCAGTTCCGCATGCATGCTGTCCTGCATATTGTCGGTCAGCTGCTCCAGCTTCGCATTGTATTTCTTGCTGCCCGCGGCGATATACTTTCCGTTTTCGGCTGCCAGTCTGCCTTGGATGTAAACGGCATGGGGCATGCATTTTTTCATGTCTTTCACCAGCATGAAGCTCGCTTCCATGCCCGGGGCTATAGCTCCTTTGTGCCTTATTCCGTAAGCTCTTGCCGTGTTTATGGTCGCCATGCGGACGGCGTCGATGGGGGCGATACCGTGTTCAATGGCGAGGCTGACGGAATTGTTGATATGCCCCCTGCGCATGATGTCGATACATTGCTTGTCGTCCGTGCAGAAAAGGCAGTTTTGAATGGTATGGCTGTTCACGGCGGGCAGAAGATTTACCAAATCGTGGGCGGCTGAACCCTCGCGGAGAAGCACGTACATGCCGCGGCGTATCCTTTCCGCGGCTTCTTCCGCCGTGGTGCATTCATGGTCGGTGCTCACTCCGGAAAGAACATACATGTCAAGGTCTTTTCCGTGCACCTGCGGGGCGTGTCCGTCAATAATCCTGCCGTTTTTATATGCCAGTTCAAGTTTTTCAAGGACGCTTTCATCCTGCATGAGCACACCGGGAACATTCATCATTTCGCCAAGACCGAGGACGTTTTCTTCCGTGATGAGTTCCGCAAGGTCGAGGGCGGAAAGGTTTGCGCCGGAACATTCAAAGGGCAGGGCGGGCACGCAGGAGGGGAGCATGATTTTCACATCCAAAAGGCTTTGCCTTGCGCTTTCAAGCATATAGCGTATGCCGTCTGTTCCCTTGACATTGGCTATTTCATGAGGGTCGGCGATGACGGTTCCTGTTCCGAAAGGAATGACCAGTTCCGCAAATTTTTCCGGACAAAGCATTGAAGATTCAATATGCACATGGGCATCAAAAAATGCAGGCAGAAGATAGGCGTTTTCAGCGTCAAAAACTTTTTTTGCGTACATGTCTTCGCTGAACCCGACAATAATTCCTTTATGGACGCAAACGGAGCCATGAAAAAACGTTCCGCTGAAAACATCGGCGATTTGGGCGTTGTCGATACGTAAGTCTATGGCGGTATTGTTTTTAATGTCTTGCATAATATCTTGAATTTTTGAATAGTTCAGCATAAAATACCTCGCAGGCTCTTTGTTCTTCCAAAAAGAATTTTACTCTATCGCAGCAGAAAAGCAAAGGAAAAATTTATGCCCCGATTATATTACATAACAACGAAAACAAAGGAAGAGGCAAAAAAAATCGCCCGTAAACTGCTGCAGGAGAACTGCATTGCGGGAGCGAACATCTTTCCGATAGAAAGCCTTTATTGGTGGGAGGGGGAAATTTGCGAGGGAGAGGAATACGCCCTTGTCATGCAAAGCGTGAAAGAAAATTCCGCAAAAATCGAAGAATGGGTGAAAACATTGCATAGTTATAAAATTCCTTGTATAGTTTCTTTGGAACTTGCCGGCGGCAGCAAGGATTTTTTTCACTGGATAAAAACGAATACGAAATAAAGGGAGGCGGGCATGAGTATCCATATCATGGGTTCGGTGGCGTTTGACAGAATTTTATCCTATAAGGGCGACATCAACGATCTGCTTTTGAAAGATAAATTCAATACGTTGAGCATTCTTATGCTTATTGACAGAATTGAGGAAAAACAAGGCGGAACAGCGGCGAATATCGCATATAACCTTGCCATGCTTCAAGAAAAACCGCATATTTATACGTGTGTAGGCTATGATTTCGCAGCCTCATATGAAAAGAAGCTGCAAGCCCTGCAAATCAATCTTGACGGTGTGCGAACGCTTGAAAAGGAATTGACGGCTTGCTGTCATGCCGTTGCCGATTCCAAAGGCAATTTGATCAACTGTTTTTGCCCCGCCGCCATGAATACTCCTTGTGATGCAGACAGGCTGAACGTTGCCAAAGCAGGCGATTATGGTATCGTTTCCCCCGGAAACGCCGAAGATATGGGCAAATTTCCAAAGCTTTTCAAAGAAAAAGGTATCCCGTACATTTACGATCCGGGTCAGCAAATTCCCGCCGTAAGCAAGGAAAATCATATTGCAGGCATTGACGGGGCTGAAATTCTTATCGGCAATGATTATGAAATAGCCCTTATTTCCGAACGTACGGGTTTATCCAAAGACGAGCTTCTCAGCCGTGCAAACTATGTGGTTTCGACTCTTGGTGAGGGAGGCTGCCTTATTTCCCAAAAAGGAAAGGCGGATATTGCCGTGCCTGCTCCGAAGATCAAAGGATTGGTCGACCCCACGGGCGCAGGCGATTCCTTGCGCGCAGGCCTGCTGAAAGGCTTGACCATGGGCTTTGATGTTGAAACCGGTATAAAAATGGGCAGCGTCTGCTCCGCTTTTTGTATCGAAGAATATGGAACGCAGGAGCATTCTTTTGATATTGAAGGTTACAGAGCCCGTTATCAGGAGAATTACGGACCTTGTCCTTTATGAAAATGCCCGCTGCGGGCTTTTAATTTCTTTTTCAATATATTAAATTTTTGCTTTAGTCCGATATGGCAAGTAATGAGTAATGTGTTGAGAGTTGTATGTTAGAAATACGCAATATTTTAGACAGCCAGCCTGTGATACAGGATGAAATGCTCACATCCGAGGGTGTGTGCGTTTGGATCGTGTGGGGACAGGCGAACCGTCCGCAAAAAGCGACCGATATTCTGCTTGAGGCCGGCGGTCTGAATATTGTCACTCTTGTCAATCAATCCATATGGTATTTCTTCAATGCGGCTGTCGCAGTCAACAGTTTGGCAAAATTGGACCTTTGGGGGAAACAGTTCAGCGTGGGCATTACGGCGTTCACGTTTCCCGGTCAATTGATTGTCGATGTCAATCAAATAAAATTTATCAATGTTGCTGCGGAATACCGGCATTTAAAAACAGAAATAGCGAACACAAGAAGTTATATCTACATACATCCGAGTTACGGTTCCATGGCGGCAAGCATTCCCGGCATCAGCGTTTACGAAATGCAGGGGCTTGACCAGCAAAGCGATATCAGCTGGAAAATGGTTGTGGCTGAAAGGCGCCTGCCTTTTTCCGTGGAACAAGGCTGGTACGCTTTCGTGCACCCTTTGGGCAATCCCCTCGATAAGCAGTTCCAGCGCGGCTGGCAAACCCTTTTCCGCTATCTTGAGGAATTTATCCGCGAACATAAGCTGAAATATTCCATAGAAGATAATTTTCTTATCGTTCCTTTGGATAATTTGCTTGTTTTTCGCGAATGGATGCGGACAACCGCGTCTATTTATGAAATTATCCATGAACAGCATTCCGATGCCTACTGGCCTTGTTTGAACGTTGTCGTCGATAAGAACAATCTCAACTTTACGCCCGATCTGCCGCAAAGAATCAATGTGGATTGGACCGATCTTTGCCCCGATATTCCGTATTTGAGCTATAAGAACGCTTTTATTTTGGGCGAAGATTTCATCATCAAGGACATTTTGTATTCCAGTGCGAAAACAAGCGTGGACACGCTGTGCACCGTTGTTGTCAAAACGCAAAACACGGAAGCCAATCCTTTCACCGTGCTTTTGCCCGAAAGCCTTGTGCCCAACAAGACTCCTTGTTTTTACTGCGGGGCGTCCAATCATAGTCCCCGTCACTGTCCCAGCCGGAATATCGCTCCGGCAGGCGCGGATTATTTTGAAAAGCTCAGCCACATCAATCTTGCCGACATCAACAGCGCGTTTCGTGAAATTGATACGCGGATCACAAGAAACGGCGTGAAAGCCTATGATGAGATGATGGCGGAAAATGAAACGGCGGGACAGGTTTTAAAAGCTATTTTCGCCATTAACCATATTGTTCAATTACCCAATATCTGCCGTATTTGGCGGATAACAAGCCGTGACATCGAGGCGGAACCGGATTTTCCGCATGACCACGCTTCCGACCCCATGCATATCTTGCTGCAGCGTTTTATAAAATGTTCGCCCCAAGACAGCCATGCCTTTGAACGAGAATGTGTCCAGCTTGCCCATAACGACCCCAAAAATTGGCAGCTTCACTGCCTTTTGGGTTTCATCGTCATGGAAAGGGGGGATCTTGACAAGGCTGTGCAGCTTTGGATGGACGCTGACAAGCTTTGTACCATAACCTTGCACCAGGCATGGATAAAATTCCTTATCGCGCGGGCAAAGGAAATTCAGGGGCGCTATGGGGAAGCTGTTGAGATGTATCAGCATATCACGCGTACGCTGCCGACATGGCAAGACCCGCATTACCGCAGTTTGGTCTGCAATATGAAGCGGGGCTTCACGGAAAAGGTTTCAAAGGAACTTCTTGAAGTCATCAATAAAAATCCCTCATTTTTTCATAAGGTCATTTTCGACCCGGAACTTATCCGCGGACAGCTTTATTTGATTTCCTCTTTGCAGCGGGTGTGGAAGGAAGCCTATAACAGATATTTTGTGGAAAAGGCGGCGTTGGAAGATTTGGATGCCGTCATAAAAGACTGGTTCAAGGACGATGACAATCCCATTGCGAAGCAGGCGGCGAAAGTGCGGACTTTGCTCAAACACGGCGAAATAAAAAACTATTTGCTTTTTTTGGATGTCGTCAAACAAAGACCTGCCCTTGAAGCGGAAGTTATGGAAGCCATTAATGGCGAAATTACCCGGATGAAAGACGCGTATGAAAAATGTTTGTTCAAACTGGAATTTATCCGTGACGAAATGAGCTGGTTCGCCTTGCAGAAAACACTCACCAATTTCAATCAGTTATTCAACAGCTGCGCCAAAATTTTAAACTGGGCGTTCGGCTCCGATTTCACCAATCCTAAGATTTTTAAAGAGGCGAAAGAGAATCTTGTGACGCTTGAAGCACAGGTCGCGGAGCTTGAGAAAAAACTGAAAGCATTGCAAATGGTCCGCGATACCACTTTGTTTTTTCTTTTAACCATGCGCACATTTGTAAAGCTTGTCATGCTTTTTATGCCGTTGGGCATAGTGGGTATTTTCGTGAGCGTCTTTTTCGGGGCGGAAATAGGCATGGGGCATATGCAGGGCATTATTAAAACAAATTTTTGGGCATTGATGAAAGTCGTGCTCAGTGTCACCCTGATGTTGTCCCTTGGTTTGGCATCGCTGAAAACAACGATTATTTTTGAACGGAAAAGAAAAGAAATGATAGATAAGGCGAAGAATATCCGTCAGAAAAAACAGCAGGAACGTGTTGAAAAGGTAAGAAAGTTCAGAGCGTCCATCGATGCCGCCGCTAAAAAAGACGAAAAAGAAGAATGATGTTTTTCGCAGGAGCGCAGAATATGCACAGGGAGATTGAGCGGAAATTTTTAGTGAGGAATGACGGCTGGCGGGGAAAAGCGGAACCTGTTTTATTCCGTCAGGGGTATATAGCACGGACTGTGGACAGGACCGTGCGTATCCGTGTCGCCGGCAATCAAGGCATGATCACCGTAAAAGTCAAAGTCGGTCCCATTTCCAGACATGAATTTGAATATGAAATCCCCCTGCATGATGCCAATGAATTGTTAAATTCGCTCGCTCCCGTTGAAATCATTGAAAAATACAGGTATACGTTTTCTGAATGCGGGCATGTTTGGGAAATCGATGAATTTCTCGGGGCTAATTCAGGGCTGGTCATTGCTGAGGTTGAATTGCAGTCGGAAGAGGAAGAAGTGGAATTGCCCGTTTGGGTCGGCGAGGAAGTCAGCAAAATATCAAAATATTTTAATGCCTCGCTTGTGCAGAGCCCTTACGGTTCATGGAACCATAATGAAAAGCAGCCCTAAAGAACCGGCTTGAACCTGCCGATATGAATATTGGTACTATTTCAAAGTTTAACAATAAAGGTCAGCGCCATGATAGAATACTATCGCTTTTATGAAGTTGAAACTTTAATTTCACAGGGAAAAGTTCAGGAAGCTGTTGAGGAACTGCGCGCTTTGCAGAAACTATATCTGGAACTTGCGCAGGAAAATTCCAAACTCAAAGTGCAGCTTCATGATTTGGAAGAAATTTTAAGCATTTCGCGAAACATCATTTTTGACGGAGACGCCTATTGGCTTATTTCCGGCGGGGAGAAGCAAGGTCCGTTCTGTCCCAAATGCTATCACGCAAACGGTGATTTGATCCGTATGGCTGTTCAGAAAAAAGATGAATTCACTCCAAAAACCAAGTGGATATGTCCCCATTGCCATTTTGCCGCAGAACCCGATGTGGATGTCGAAACTGCGAAAATACCTGTCCAGCGGGCGAAAATCATTCCTTTCATGCAATGACACCGCAATAATGACACCGCAATAATGTCCGTTCTTGTGAAAATACGATGAAACTTCTCGGTTCTGAGAAGTTTTTTTGTTTTGAAAACCGCTGTCCGGTTAAAAATTTTCCTTGCTGCGCATATGTTGAAATTTATGTGTTCTTTTGCTATCATTTTTCATATCGTGCGGAAAAGGACAATATTATGGCTCTACGTGAAAAATTAGGTTTTAAAGAAGAACCTCTCTATGTTATGGACGGAAACGCTTTTATTTTCCGGGGCTTTTTCGCTAACCAGCGTATGGCCCGTTCCGATTCTTTTCCTACCGGTTCGATACATATTGTGGGAAAAACCGTTTTTAAAATTTTGCGTGAGGAAAAGCCGCAATATTTTCTTTTCGTGCTTGACGGACAGGGAAAACATTTCCGCCATGAACTGTATGCGGAATATAAAGCCAACAGGCCTCCCGCTCCTGAAGAGCTGAAACAGCAGTTCGAACCGGTTAAAACCATGCTCAAACGGCTTGGAATACATGTTGCGGTTTCCGAAGAAGCAGAAGCCGACGATTATATCGCAAGCCTCGCCAAAAAATATTCCGCCGAACGCCCCGTCGTCATTATCGGCATGGATAAGGATTTAAAACAATGCCTCAATGAAAACGTGGTGATGTGGGACCCTGCCTCAAAAGAAGAAAAAATCGTCACCATGCGGTCTTTTATGGACGAAACGGGACTCATGCCCGAACAATGGGCGGACGTGCAGGCCCTTATCGGGGACAGCAGCGACAATATTCCCGGAATAAAAGGCATTGGTGAAAAAACAGCCATAAAATTGTTTCAGGATTTTCCAAGCCTTGAAAACATAAAAGAAAATTTCGGGCGTTTGCCCGCTCCCATAAAAAAGAAACTGGACGGCAATCTCGAAGCCATGTTTTTGTACCGCAAACTGACCACGCTGAATACTTCCTGCTGCAGTTTCGATTTGCAGGAAATGCGGATACGCCCCGCTGACGAGCGGGAAGTTCTGGGCTTTTTCAAAGAATATGAATTAAGCTCTTTGACTAAGGATTTTGAGGGATTGGCAAAAAAACACGTTATCGCCGTTGCCGAAAACAGCACCTTGCAGGGTTCCTTGTTTTCGCTTGATGAAAAGGAAGGGAACGGAGGACGGGACGCGGCGGAAAAGCCCTTGCCGAAACCCAAGCGCGTGGAAAAAGGTTCTCTGCCCAGCGCCAAAAACAAGTGCCTCGCTTTTATCCCCGGTACTGCGCGGCAAACCCAGCCGGGAAACGAACATTTTTATTTCGCCCTTTGCCCCGTGCCTGCAAGCTTGCAGGCTATGAAAAACAGTGAGAAAAAGGAAAAAGCCAGGAAAGCGAAACAAGAGCAGTCAAGCCTTTTTTCTTTGCTCGGAGAAGAAAAAGCGAGTGTTTCTTCCGAGGTTTTCGCTTTGCCGTATGCGGAACGTTCCGACTATTGGTACGCCGGGGAATTTTCCGATTTAATTCCGCTTTTGCAGGAAGCCGAGCTTATTGTTTCCTGCGATGTGAAAGCCTTGTTCCATTCCTATCCTTTATTGTGGGAACATTTTGCCGATAAGAATACGCTTTTCGATTTGAGTGTTTCCGCATGGCTGCTTTCACCCGATGAAAAGAATTACACGTGGCTGAGCCTTGCGAACCGTCATGCGGCGGAACACGGCTTGTCTATGGAAAATCCGGCGACAGTCGCTCTTTCCATGTTTGAATACGATGTGCGGCAAATGGAGGGGCGCTCCTTGCTGTCCCTCATGGCTGAGCTTGAAATGCCCCTTGTTTCCGTGCTTTTTGCCATGGAAAAAGCGGGGATACAAGTCAATGTCGGAGCGCTGTTTGAGTTTCTGGAAGAAGTGCGTGATGAGCTTGATGTGTTGACGGATAAAATTTACGAAGCTGCCGGCACGACGTTTAATATCCGTTCGGGCAAGCAGCTGAGCGATATTTTATTTAAAAAGCTTGATTTGCCGATGGCAAAGTCGACCAAGGGCGGGCAGGCGTCCTCGTCCCAAGATGTTCTTGAAAAACTCGCAGGCACGCATCCGGTGATCGAGGCGCTTCAGGAATTTAGGAAACTGGAAAAACTGCGTTCCACGTATCTGGAGCCTTTGCCTAAAATGACCGGTGCCGACAGCAGAATACATACGAGTTTCAACCAAACCGGCACGGGCACGGGCCGTTTGTCTTCCAGCAATCCCAATTTGCAGAATATTCCGGTGCGCGGGGAACTGGGACGCAGGATGAGGCGTTGTTTTGTCGCCCGCGAGGGGCATTTGCTCGTTTCTGCCGATTATTCGCAGGTGGAGCTCCGCGTTTTAGCCCATTGTTCGGGGGATATGACCTTGCGGACCGCTTTTTTGAATAATGAGGATATTCACGCCCGCACAGCCGCTTTATTATATGACATTCCTCTTGAAAATGTGACGCAGGATATGCGCCGCCACGCAAAAACCATAAACTTCGGTTTGCTCTATGGCATGGGACAGCGTAAACTTTCGCAGGATTTGCATATCGGCATGCAAGAGGCGAAGCGTTTTATGGAAGTGTATTTCGAGCGCTTTCAGACAATCAAGGAATTTTATGAAAAAGTGGAAAATTTCGCCCGCGAACATGCCTATGTCGTCACCATTGCGGGCAGACAGCGCTCTTTGCCCGATATCATGTCAAACAATCATCAGGCGCGGGCTATGGCGGAACGCCAGTCCATCAATACGCTCATACAGGGCAGTGCCGCCGACATCATCAAACTTGCCATGCTTGCCGTGCATAGGGATAAACAGCTCAAAGAATGGAATGCGCGCCTCCTGCTGCAAATTCACGACGAACTGATTTTGGAAGTGCCGGAGGAACATGCGGAACGGGCAGGAAAATGCGTCGCTGAAATCATGATGAACATTGCGCCGCTCGGCAAAAGGCTTTCCGTGCCTTTGCTTGTGGAATACGGGGTCGGCAAAAATTGGGGGCAAGCTCATTAATGCAGGAATTGCTTGCCGTATTGCCCCCTTTCAAGCCTCTTTTGAATATTTTTACGGGACTTGCCGCGGGGCTTTTTTTTGCTTCGTTTTTGGAAGCGCTGAATTTGACGAAATATGTCGCAAAATTTATGCGTCCTTTTGTGCGCTCCGCCCATTTATGCGATATTTCAGCGGCAAGTTTCGCGTTGGCGCTGTTTTCGCCGGCGTCGGCAAACGTCATGCTTGGCGAGGCATTGCAAAATAAGAAACTGTCAGAAAAAGAAGTGATTATTTCAAATTTATTCAACAGCCTGCCCTCAACGCTTACACATATCCCCACATTTTTTTTCATGTCTTTTCCCATTATCGGGAAGGCTGCGGTGATATATACGGCAATATCGTTCATTTCAGCTTTAATACGCACTGCGGCGACGCTTTTGGTAGGGCGCTTTCTTTTGCCGGCTTCCTCCTGCGGCGTTCAGAGCGTAAAAGACAGCGAGGCGCAGGCAAAAACGATTTGGCGGCAAGCGCTTTTGCTTGCTTTCAAACGGTTCGCAGCACGTTTGCCGCGTTTTTTGTTTGTCGGTATTCCCGTGTATTTTTTGATGTTCTATCTGCAATATTTCGGTTGTTTCAAACTTGTTGAAAATTGGCTTGTCCATTCGGCGGGCTTTGATTTTTTAAAAGCGGAAAGCCTTGGTATCATTGTGCTGTATATGGCGGCGGAATTGCGGGCTTCTCTTGTGGCGGCGGGAACGGTCTATCAGGCGGGATTGCTCGGCGCCGATGAAGTCGTGCTCGCTTTGCTTATCGGCAATGTGCTTTCAACTCCCATGCGGGGCATACGACATCAGCTGCCGGCGTATGTGAGCTATTATCCGGCACGCTTCGCCGTAAAACTGCTGTGCTGCAACCAATTTTCCCGCGTTTTATCGACCGCCCTTGTCGCTTTTATCTTCTATTACTGGGGAACAGGATAAATCAAATTGGTTTAATACGCCATTCTCATTCATTCTGTCCTCCATAATCAACAATAATAAAAGCAAATCATAAGGCTATGCTGTTGTTCCGCTTGCAGGCAGAAATAAAACAAAAGTTAAGCGTATATTTTCAAATCCCTGCGCACAAGCTAAGAGAACAGCCTGTGAACATACATAAGCTTATTCATAGTGCGTCCGCATTCTCAAAATTTTGACGGTCTTTGCTTGAATATCAACTTCATAAACAAGGCGGTTGCGGATATCAATGTGTCTGGAATATTTGCCTTCCAAGTCAAATTTCAGTTTTTCATAAGGCGGAGGATTCTGAAAGGGGTTTTCCTTGAGAAGCCCAATCAGCTTTTTGGCTTTTTCTTTTTGCCGTTCCTGCATTTTTTTGGCATCTTGCTGGGCTTGTTTGGAAAAATATATGGTATAGGCTACCATTCAAAGTTTTCCTCTTTTATGCATTCTTCAAGAGGAGTATTGCTTGCTTCAAGAATGCTTTCTTTCATTTTAGGAATAGAGCAAAGATAAACGGTTTCTTCCAGATTTCTGTATTCTTCCTCGCTCATCAAAATTGCGTTGCCGTTTTTCGTATTTACTCGGACAGGCTCAAAGTTGAGAACGTTTTCAACCGTTTTATATAGGTCTTTGCGGAGATTTGAAATATTGATAGTCTGCATAAACACCTCCATATAGTACGTTTTATAGTACGCTATTAAAAGAATACTGTCAATGCGGCAGTATCTTGCAGGATATTCCTTAATAAAGCATACCAACAGTAGAAATTCCCTAATTTCGCATGTTTTTCAGCTAAAAACGGGGACATACGGGGGACAAAATTAAAAAAGAAAGGACTTACAAAATTTTTGTTTTATAAGCCCTTGAAATATCTGGAGCCAACTGCGAGAATTGAACTCGCGACCTACTGATTACGAATCAGTTGCTCTACCATCTGAGCTAAGTTGGCACTCGGCTTTTTTAATCAATCTTTGGCGCTTCTGTCAAGAGAATTTTATTTTTTTCTTTTTGAACGGGTGAACAGCCCCGCAGCCGCTTTCTGAAATGGTCTCATTCCTCGTGCCATATTCCGAAATACCGCCGAACAAAAAAGAGCTCAGTCTATTTTCACTCACTTTATCCGCTCACGCCCATACTGCCGTTTTTTACCGCTCCATCGCTCTGGACATATTGCCAACAGATATGAATGGAGAACGTTTCATTATCCCTGCATAATTTTTTGATATTTTTCTGATTATTGCAGGGTATTGATAGTGCTGATCGGTCATTAAATAAAGCGGGAAATTTTTTATTTTCTGAAATTACTTGTTAAACCGCAATATTGATTGGAATACGAGAAGGAAAAGCCTCATGACAGACATATTTTTATAAAACAATTGACATCTTATATAAGACATGTTATTACTATCTTAACTATCAAATAGGAGGATACTTATGAAAAAGCTTTTCAAAACATTGCTGTCTGTTGTTTTGGCATTCGCAGTGACTTCCCCTGCTCTTGCGGCGTATCCGGAGAAGCCAGTGAATATGGTTATTGCTTTTACCGCCGGCGGCTCCAGCGACGTTCAGGCGCGGATCATGCAAAAATACTGGAACAAATACGCCCCGCAGCCTTGGGTTTTCATTTATAAAACAGGTGCGGGCGGCATTATCGGCTTCACGGAAATCGCCAATGCCAAAAAAGACGGATACACTGTCGGCGGTTTGAATACTCCCCATATCATTTTGCAGAGTCTTGCGCAAAATGCGCAGTTCGACCCGCTCACAAGTTACGAGTACCTTTGCCAAGTGGTGAACGACCCGCAGGTCATAGCCGTAAGAAAAGACAGCCCGTATGCGTCTGTCGAAGAACTGATTGCGGCGGCGAAAGCCAATCCGCACAAAATCAAGGTCGGTCTTTCCGGGCAATTGAGCGGTCACCATGTGATGTTTCTTTCATTCAAGGAAATGTTTCCGGAATCCGTGTTTTCTCCGGTATTCTATAAGGGGGCTGCCGACCAGAACGCCGCGCTTCTCGGCGGTGAGATTGATTTCATGTTCGGCAATGTGAATGACGTCACCCGCGCACTGGATGAACTGAGAATTTTGGGTGTCGCCGCTGAAGAAAGGAATGCTTTCCTTCCCGATATTCCGACACTCAAAGAACTTGGCATTGATTTTGTTTCCGATATCAGGCGCTGTTTTGCCGTGCCGAAGGGTGTCGACCCGGAAATTGTCAGGACATTGCGCGCTGTTTTCAAACAGATATGCGAAGACCCCGATTATGTTGCCGATATGCTCAAAGCCGGTCAGCCTCATGAATATTTGAGCGGTGAGGATTTTGAAGCGTATATTAAGACGCAGTATGAAAGCAACCGCGGCATTCTTCAACGGGCAGGACTTATAAAATAATACGAAAACTCCCCAGTGCTTCCGCGCGGGGAGTTTTTTTACCGGAGCTATGCAATGACTGAATTTATTGGATATGCACTTATTGAAATGATACAGCCGTTCAATATCTTTTTGATGATTATCGGATTGACGGGGGGTATCGTCGTAGGGGCTTTGCCGGGGCTGACGGCAACCATGGGGGTAGCGCTGATGGTTCCTGTCACATTTGCGATGGACCCTGCAAGCGGGCTTATAATGCTTGGCGCCATTTATATCGGAGGCATATACGGCGGGGCTAATTCCGCAATTTTAATTTGTACTCCCGGAACTCCCAGTTCCGTTGTCACAACGTTTGACGGATGGCCGATGTGCCAAAACGGGAATGCCGATGACGCCTTGCACGTGTCCCTTATTTCTTCTGCTTTCGGAACGATAGTCGGGGCGTTTTTCCTGTTGTTTTTCTCCGCTTCCTTTGCCCGTTTCGCTTTGCGGTTCGGGGGACCGGAAAATTTTTGGCTTTGCCTTTTCGGTTTGTCGACCATTGCGGTCATGAGTATCGATAACATGGGAAAAGGAATAGTTTCCGGAGCGATAGGAATGCTTGTGTCCACTGTCGGGCTTGATCCCAATACGGGCAATGTGCGCTTCACTTTCGGCTATTATCCTCTCATCCAGGGAATATCCGTCATCCCCTGCATGATAGGGCTTTTCTCTTTTTCACAGGTATTGCAGCTTTTGAGTTCCTCAAAAGAATACATTGCCGAATGCAAACCGAGCAGCGGCTCGTTTACGCGGATGTTCAAATACCTTTTTGCAAAATGCAAGACAAATTTGGTTCGCTCTTCCCTTATCGGGACGTTTGTGGGCATGCTTCCCGGTGCCGGGGGGGAAATCGCGTCCATTATTTCTTATAATGAAGCGAAACGCTGGGATAAGGAACCTGAAAAATACGGCAAGGGGTGCGTTGAAGGCATTGCCGCTTCCGAGAGCGCGAACAATGCGGTTATTGGCGGTTCGCTCATTCCCATGCTGACTTTGGGCATTCCCGGAAGTGCTGTCGCCGCGGTTATCTTGGGAGCGCTGCTGACTCATGGCATACAGCCCGGTTTTAAAATATTCACGACTTCCGGCGAATTGGCTTATGCTTTTATTCTTTCACAGTTTTTTGTCGCGCTGCTCATGCTTCCCATCGGGTATGTCCTATGCAAATTCATGGCGAAACTTCTTTGTTTTCCTTTAACAAACGTTGCTGTCGCCATTGTCATTTTATCGTTTATCGGCGCATACGCCATCGCCAACAGCATGGTCGATATCTGGGTTGTTTTCGTGTTTGGTATTTTGGGCTTTGTTTCCAATAAAATCGGGCTTGATACCGGAGCCATGGCGCTTGGCGTCATTCTGGGTCCGATGATAGAGGAAAATCTCGGCAAATGCGTTGATTTGGCCAATGCCCACAGCGGAGGTCTGCTTGGAGTCATGCTTGAAGGTTCCATTTCGAAGATTTTGATTTTCGCCCTTGCGGTATCTTTGCTTACGCCTTTTTATATCAACCATAAAAAAAGAAAGAGCGGCAGGCGTGCCGGGGAGGATTGATATGCCGAAATATTTGCAGGATTTATGTTCAGGTGCCGTATTTATTTGCATTGGTTTGGCTTTCGGTTTGCAATACAGCCAGTTGAGCGGTGTGAGCCGGATTTTTCCGGAAGCCTTGATTTCTCTTATTTCCTTAGGCGGTTTTTATTATTTCATAAAAGGTTTTGTCCGCAGAGGAAAGGAAAAAGCCAAAGGAACAGGGGAAGCGGAATCAAAAGAGCGGTTTTTGTTCATGCGCTTGGTATATATTCTTTTTTCCGCCCTTATGCTTATTTTTCTTATTGAATATTTGGGATTTTACAGCGCAAGTTTTCTTTTTCTTTTTATTTCCCACGCATATTTGGCGAATAAGAAAAACGGAAAAATGAAAACAATGCGCGACGGTCTTGTTTTCAGTCTCGCTTTTGTTTCTGCCGTATGGTTCTTGTTTCATTATGTGCTGTTGGTGCCGACACCCGCCGGTCTTTTGATTTAATCATTGCAGAGAGGTTTGCCATGAAAAAAATTGTTATTTCGGAATTTATGGATGAATCCGCCGTTCTTGAATTGTCAAGGAACAATACCGTTGTTTATGACAAAAACTTGTTCCAGAACCGTGAAGAATTACTGCACGTTTGCAAAGACGCAGATGCGGTTATCGTAAGGAATAAAACGCAGGTGGACCAGGAACTTCTGTCTGCCGCGGTGAAAATGAAAGCTGTGGGCAGGCTTGGGGTCGGGCTTGATAATATTGATACGGAATATTGTGAAAAACATGCGGTTTCGGTTATCACGGCAAGGGGAGCGAACAGCATTTCCGTTGCCGAATATGTTTTGACGGGTATTTTTTATTTTTCAAGACAATATTATCTGACAACGCAGGTAAAAAGCGGGGCATGGCCGCGGGAACGGATGATCGGTTCCGAAGCGGCGGGAAAAACTTTGGGGCTTATCGGCTTTGGAGATATAGCCAGAACCGTTGCGAAAAAAGCAAGCTGCCTGGATATGGATATTGTTGCCTATGACCCTTATCTCAAAGAAACGGATGCCGTTTGGAAAGAATACGGCGGCAGCGCGGTTAAGCCCTGCTCCTTGGAAGAAGTGCTGCGGCAGGCGGATGTTGTGAGCCTGCATATTCCTCTCTGTCCCGAAACAAAAAATCTTTTTACCGCGTCTTTGCTTGAAAAAACGAAGAAGGGCAGTATTTTCATCAACAGTTCCCGCGGGGGAGTCGTGGATGAGAATGCTTTGGCGCAATTGCTGAAAAAAGGACATTTCAAAGGTGCTGTATTGGATGTTTTCGCAAATGAACCCCTTGAGGCGGAAAATCCCTTTATCGGCATTGAAAATTGCCTGCTGACCCCTCATATAGCGGGTGTGACGGAAGAATCGAATGCACGGATAAGTTCTTTGATAGCCCGTGAAATATCAAAAATTTTACAGGGATGATGGTATGCTGCTTTCTAAAGATGAGGCATATGCCTTGGCATATAAAAAGTTTTCGGAAATTTTGTTTGATGAATATGTTAAACGGACGATTTGCCATTCCCTTACCTTGGCGGAATTGGACAATCTTCCCTCGCACGGTTTTTCCCGCATTCCGTTTTATTATGCCCAGGCAAAAAGCGGAAAAATCAATGTTCATGCGTCGATAGGCATGAACATTGCCGATAACGCGGTCATGGTTTCGGCGGATAACGGGTTCGCTTTTCCCGCGATTTGCAGGGGCTTGGAAAAAGCCGAAGCGCTGCTGAAGCATAACGCCATAGTCCTGCTGACAATTTCCCATTCCCATCATTGCGGTGTCTTAGGGCAGTATGTGGAACAAATGGCAAGAAAGGGGTTTGTCGGTTTTGCGTTTTCAAACACTCCCAAAGCCATGGCTCCTTTCGGAGGGAATGCGGCTCTTTTCGGAACAAATCCTTTGGCTTTCGGCTGTCCTTATGATGAAGATCCCCTTGTTATTGACATGGCATTAAGCAAAGCCGCGCGGGGAAAAATTTTAACTGCCAAGCAAAAAAAGGAAAGTATTCCCGATGACTGGGCGATAGACAGCTGCGGCAATGCAACCACAGACCCGGAAAAGGCGATGGAGGGAGCCCTTTTGCCTATTGCAGGGGCGAAAGGTACGGCGCTCGCCCTTTTGGTGGAAATCATGAGCGCAAGTTTGACAGCTTCTTCTTTTTCCTATCAGGCTTCGTCCTTTTTTGAAGCGGAGGGACCGTATCCGAATATCGGGCAAAGTTTCATTTTTATTGATCCCTGCCGGCTCAATCCTCATTTTCAGACAAGCATTCAAACCCTTTGCGCAGAGATTTTGAAACAAAAAAACACGCGTATTCCCGGCATGAAACGGTTTAATTGCCGTGCGGAAAAAAACAGGAACGGCATAACGATTTCCGATGACTTGTATCGAAAGCTGTTATGATGTTGCCGCCGCGGACGGCATGTTCGCCTTATGTTTGCCGATTTCGCCGCTTGTCCGGGAATTTGTCCGTTGTTTTCGGCAAATCGATTCATCTGTATGCGTTTTTTCGGGGTGACATGTCGATTGTTGTCGGTTTTGGCGGAACCGGCATAGTATGAAATTTTTTTATGATATTTTCTGAAAGATAAAATTTGCTTGCAATAATCCATTTGCCTATGTATACTTCTATCCGCATGGTATTATTGGAAGTTTGAAAGAATTATGAAGAGGAAACATGGATAAGAAGATTTCGTATGTGCCGCTGTATGAACAAGTGAAAAAAGATATTTTAAGAAGAATTATCGCAGGCGATTGGTCGCCGGGAAGTTTTCTTCCCAATGAATTTGCATTGGCGGAGCAATATGGCGTGAGCCAGGGGACGCTCCGTAAGGCGTTGAATGAACTGACCGCTGAGAAATATCTTGTCCGCTATCAGGGAAAAGGCACTGCCGTCGCCGTCGTGGAAGACGATACGGCGTTATTTCCGTTCTTTTTTCTTTCCCGCCGCGATAACAAACACATTCCTCCGGTTTCGCAAATCAACGGCATTGCGCGGATTAAGGCTTCTTCGGATATTGCCGGGCATTTGCAGATAAATGAAGGTGACGAAGTTATAGAAATCAAGCGGGTGCGTATTCTTGACAACGAATGCGTCATAAACGAGATCGTGTATATTTCGCTGAAAGTGACCGGCGATATTCATTTTGAAGACCAGCAGTTTCCCAATACGCTCTATGTCTATTACCAGCATAAATGCGGAATCAGGATACACCGTGCGGTGGAGGATATTGAAGCCGTTCTTCCGACAGCCGACGATGTGAAAAAACTGGGCATTGTGAAAACACAGCCTGTGATGAAAATTTCCAGAACCTCTTTTGATGTGCAGGAACGGATAGTCGAATACAGAATCAGCAAGATAAACACGCAAAATTTTGTGTACCGCGCAAGCTTGCAGTAAGCGGGTATGCAATCATCGTGAAAAAGAGCAGGGTTACCTGCTCTTTTTTTTGCGGAAAAATATGATTGCCGCGTTCAGGCGGAAAAAAGATTGTGATGTTTTTCATTAAAGTACTTGACAGTCTGATATAAGATATAATATATTTTCTAAAAATAGAAACATCATACCGTTTCAAAATGGGAGGAAATCATGAAATATCTGAAAAAAGCGAACACATCGGCAGAGGAATTCAGCTCCGGAGCCCGTAAAGCCGTTGAGGAAGTTCTTGCGGACATTCGTGCGAACGGCGAGGACGCTGTCCGCGAACTTGCGAAAAAATTTGATAAATGGGAGCAGGATTTCGTCCTTTCTCCGGAAAAAAAAGCCAGGCTCATCGCAAGCGTTCCGGAAACCGTCAAAAAAGACATTCAGTTCGCATACGAGCAAATCACCTGTTTTGCAAAGGCGCAGCGCGAGAGCATTAAGGATTTTGAAATCATGACTCCCGCAGGCGTCCGCGCGGGACAGAAAGTTATTCCGATGGATGTCGCAGGCTGTTATGTTCCCGGCGGACGGTTCGCCCATACGTGTTCCGCACTTATGAGCATTGCGACGGCGAAAGTGGCAGGTGTTCCTTTTGTTGTTGCCGCAACGCCGCCCCGAGGCGACAGTATCGACCCCTCCGTGTGTTATGCCATGGATTTGGCAGGTGCCGATGTTATTTTGGAAATGGGCGGCATTCAATCCGTCGCCGCTATGGCGTACGGTTTATTCACGGGAAAAAAGGCGAATATCATTGCGGGTCCAGGCAACGCTTTTGTTGCGGAAGCAAAAGCATTGCTTGCGGGTGAGGGCGTTTGCGGAATAGACCTTTTCGCCGGACCGTCCGAAATTGCGATTTTGGCTGACGCGCAGGCCGACCCCATGACCGTCGCCATTGATTTGCTTTCACAGGGTGAACACGGAGTTAATTCGCCGGTATGGCTTTTCACCGATTCTGAAGCGCTGGCTGAACGGGTACTGGAAATCATGCCGAAGCTCATTGCCGATATGCCGGATCCGGCGACGCCTCAAAAATCATGGGATGATTATGCGGAAATCATCGTTTGCGGCAGCAGGGAGGAAATGGTTGAAATCAGCGACCGATACGCACCGGAACATCTTGAAGTGCTTTGTGAAGATACCGGCTGGTGGCTGAACCATCTGACTTCTTACGGCTCGCTGTTCATGGGCGAATTCAGCACCGTCACCCATGGCGACAAATGCGCCGGTCCCAACCATATTTTACCCACAAAGAAAGCGGCACATTTCAGCGGCGGCTTGAATGTGCATAAATATCTTAAGATTTGCACCTACCAACAGCCGGCAAGCATGGAAGCCAGCTGTCTGATCAGCGGATATGCTTCCCGTCTGTCCCGTGTAGAGGGCATGGAAGGGCATGCCCGTGCCTGTGATTGGCGCCTTACGAAATACCAGCCTGAAAAGGATTGGGATTTCAAAGTATACAGACATCCGGCATATTGATAAGGAGAAGAGTATGAACGGAAAAAAAATCCTTGGCTTGGCGGCGGCGGGTTTTGCGTTTCTCTCGCTCGCAGGTTTTTCTTTCGGAGCGGAACCGTACACCGGTCCCAAATTGAATCTGCGTCTTGCAAGTCCGAGTCCGCTGGGCAGCAACATGGTGCTCGGTTATGAAAAATTCGTTGAACTTGTAAAAGAAAAATCCGGCGGTAAAATCAATATCAAACTCATGGCTAATGCCGTGCTTGGCAGTGACAGGTCAACTCTTGAGGCGGCTCAGCGCGGTACGCTGGACATGGCTTCCTGCTCTTCTCCCAACATGGCGTCGTTCGCCCGCGACTATATGGTTTTCGATTTGCCGTATGTCACTTCTCCCGAGTATCAGCAGCAGTTGTATGATGCTCTTGACAATGGCGAACTTGGCAAACATTTTGAAAAAGTGGCAAACCGTATCGGTTTGACGACCATCATGTTCAGTGAATACGGATACCGCAATTTCGCGTTTACTTCTTCCGTAAACGGAATTGACATGATGAAAGAAAAGAAAGTCCGCACTACGGACTCTCCTATCGAAGTGGCGGTCTCAAGGGCATTGGGCATGATTCCTTCTCCTGTGGCATGGGGTGAGGTGTATACCGCTTTGCAGCAAGGCACCGTGGACGGTGAAGGCAATAACTGGGAACATCTTGTTCTTGCAAAACATATTGAAGTGCTGAAAGGCGCCATGAATTCCGAACACAATTACAGTATGCATATTCTTATGATGAACAAGAAAAAATATGACATGTTGGACCCGCAGGCGCAGGCCGTTCTTCGTGAAGCGGCAAAAGAAGCCCTTGCGTATGAAAGAAATCTCACCAAGGAATTAAAAGAAAGGTGTGAAAAGGAAATGCTCGCCCAAGGCATTGTGATTTACCGCCTTTCCGCTGAGGAGCGTGCCGTTTTGAAAGAAAAAACGCGTGTTGTCTGGGATACGTTCAAAAATGAAATTGATCCCGATGTATTGCAAATGGTATTGGATACACAAAAGTAACGTGTTCGTATTAACATGAAAAGCCGTACTTTCATGGTACGGCTTTTTTATAAGGGGCAATGTATGTCGATATATGACAGTATTAAAGTTGATTTGGAACATACTTCCGAATGCGGTGCGTTTGCGGACTGTTTGAATGTCAATTTTGAAAAACCGTTTATGATCATCGGCTTAGTGGGAGCGGTTCTTTTAATTGTTTACCAGTCTCTCGGAAGATATGTTTTTGCAAAATATTTTCCTGCAATGCACATTCCTTTTTGGACGGAAGAATTAGCCCGTTTCATATTCATTTGGTCGATGTATTTCGCAATTCCGCTGACAATCAAACACAGGGAAAATATTCGCGTCGATGTTATTTATGACAAATTTTCTCCGAAATGGCGCGGCATATTATGGATATATTCGGACCTCGCCTTCATTGTCATGGCGGGGAGTATTTTTTATACCAGTTTGGGCTATATTTACATGCAATGGGAATTTGAACAGGAAACCGCGGCTCTGCGCATTCCGTATTATATTCCTTATGCCATATTGCCTTTGGGGTTTGGGCTCATGGTCATACGATTGATTCAGGATATTTCGGTTGAATTGAAAACTTCATCGTATGCGGATTTTTTCTCAGCTGTTTTTTTGATTGTGTTGTCCATTGCTCCCGTATATCTTTTTGAAGAGTTAAATGTTCTTGTCTTATTGTTCGGCTATTTCATTCTGCTGCTTGTTTTGGGGGTTCCCGTTTCCATTTGCTTGGGGCTTGCGACACTCGCGACTGTCATCGGTGCGGATTCGCTGCCTATTGATTATATCGCCCAAGTCCCTTTCACGTCTGTCGATTCCCTGCCTATTATGGCAATTCCGTTTTTTATCGCCGCCGGCGTCCTTATGGGGGCGGGAGGGCTTTCCAAGCGTTTGCTTGATTTGGCTGATTATTTCATCGGAAGTCTGCCCGGCGGAATCGCGCTTGTCAGTATCGCCGCGAGCATGTTTTTTGCCGCAATCAGCGGGTCCGGTCCCGCAACGGTTGCGGCTATCGGCATGATTACGATTCCCGCAATGATAGAACGCGGATATGACAAGTTTTTTGCGGGGGTGGTCGTTGCCGCCGCAGGCGCCATCGGAGTGATGATTCCTCCGAGCAATCCCTTTGTCGTCTACGGGGTGACAGCACAGCAGTCCATCGGATCCCTGTTCATGGGCGGCATTGTTCCCGGTGTTTTAACCGGTCTGGCTTTGATGGTATATACGTATTTCTATTCAAAGAAGAAAGGCTGGAAAGGAATTGACAGGGAAAAGAACATAAAAGAATTGATAAAAGTTCTTTGGGAAGCGAAATGGGCGCTGCTTGTTCCCGTGATTATTTTGGGGGGCATATACGGCGGTATCATGACGCCGACGGAGGCCGCCGCTGTCGCCGCGTTATACGGCTTGATCGCGGGAATGTTCCTTTACGGCGAGCTGACTTTTAAACGTCTGGGAGATTATTTGGCGCAGGCCGCCGCTTCTTCCGCCGCAATCATCATATTGATCGCCATGGCGACATTGTTCGGCAATATCATGGCGATTGAAAGCGTGCCCGAATCCATTGCGGCGTTTATTTTAAGTGTTTCAAACAACAAAATTGCCGTTTTAATCATTATCAACGCCTTTTTGCTGTTTGTCGGCACATTCATGGAAGCTCTCGCCGCCATTGTCATTCTTACTCCCGTGTTATTGCCGGTCGTGACGCAGCTCGGCGTGAATCCCGTTCATTTCGGCGTTATCATGGTTGTCAATTTGGCAATCGGTTTCATTACTCCTCCTGTCGGGGTGAATTTGTTTGTTTCCGGCACGATTGCCGGCTGCAAGCTTATGGATTTGGCTGGTGCCATTGTTCCGCTGTTGATTTTGATGATTGCGGTATTGCTGCTGATAACCTACGTTCCCGCAATTTGCATGTGTTTGGTTTGATGCGGAGGAGATTTTTATTTAAAAGTATAAAGTTAAAAAACTGTTGACAATCTTATATAAGATATAGTATATAAAAATCATAATTCAATCACAAATTAACAATGCTTAATTTGAAACACAGAAGGAGGCCATTATGGCGATCGACTTTCTTGTACACGAAGCGGGTGACGGTGTCGGTGTGGCAGCTGTTGAAGGCATAAAAGCCGGTCAGGATTTGACAGGCTGGATTATGCAGGAAGACCAAACTATTACGATTAAAGTTTTAAATGATATTCCTATCGGGCATAAAATCGCGCTTAAAGATTTTGCCGTGGGGGATACCGTTTTCAAATACGGTACGGATATCGGCAAAGTTGTCGCTTCCATAAAAAAAGGTGAGCATTTGCACGTGCATAACGTAAAAACCAAAAGGTGGTAATTGATATGAATAAGACATTTATGGGATATCGCCGTGAAAACGGACGTGTGGGTGTTCGCAACCATGTGATTGTTTTGCCTCTTGATGATTTGTCAAACTCCGCTTGTCAGGCGGTTGCGAACAATGTCGCAGGAACGTTGGCGATTGTCCACCCTTACGGGCGTCTTCAATTCGGGGAAGATTTGGAACTGCATTTCCGTACTCTGATCGGCGCGGGAAGCAATCCTAACGTGGCGGCTGTCATTGTCATCGGCATTGAAAAGGAATGGACGAACAAGATTGTCGAAGGTATCGCAAAAACCGGCAAACCTGTTTTCGGTTTCGGTATTGAACAAAACGGCGATTTAAACACTGTCGCTATGGCGAGCCGTAAAGCGAAAGAGCTTGTCCAATGGGCGACAGGCCTGCAAAGGGTTGAATGCCCTATCCAAGAACTTTGGGTTTCCTGCAAATGCGGCGAATCCGATACGACTTCCGGTATCGCTTCCTGTCCGACTGTCGGCAATGCGTTCGACAAACTGTGGAAAAACGGCAATACCTTGCTTTTTGGCGAAACAACGGAACTTACCGGCGGAGAACATCTTGTTGCCGCCCGCTGTAAGAATGAGGAAGTGCGCAGACAATTCCAAGCTTTTTTTGATCGGTATGCCGATATTATCGACAAGCATAAAATCAGCGACCTTTCCGATTCCCAGCCTACGAAAGGCAATATCGAAGGCGGGTTGACGACCATTGAGGAAAAAGCCCTCGGCAATATTCAAAAAATCGGTAAAGAGTGCATTGTGGAAGGCTGTTTGGAAAAGGCGTATTCTCCGACCGGTCCGGGCTTGTGGTTCATGGATTCTTCTTCCGCCGCCGCAGAAATGATCACGCTTGCCGCCGCCGCTGGCTATGTGGTCCATTTCTTTCCGACGGGACAAGGCAATATCATCGGCAATCCGATATTGCCGGTTATCAAGCTTTCCGCCAATCCCCGCACCGTTCGGACCATGTCGGAACATATTGACGTTGATGTTTCCGGTTTGCTGCGCCGTGAGATGAACCTCGATCAGGCAGGCGATTTGCTTCTTGACATGATGGAAAAAACCGTCAATGGACGTTTGACTTCCGCTGAAGCCTTGAAACATCAGGAATTTGTCATGACAAGGCTTTATGAAAGCGCATAATATGAACGCTTCCGCATAAAACTTAAAACCAAAAAACAGACGGAACGCATTTCATCTGTTTTTTGGTTCTGCCCGATAAATACCGCGATAATGTGCGATACCGCATAAAAACGTTTATCGTCTGTTGGATTGTGATAAAATCATACAGATCCGTTCATGACATCCGGATGGTTTTTGTATGGAAACACGCTGCCTTGTATGTTTTTATACGTTGGTTCTTTAGTTAATCAGTAAAAATTAACAAATACAGTGTGTTATGGTTGACGGCGGTTTTACGGCTAGGTAATTTCGGTTTATCCATATGATTTTTCAGCCTTCCGCGTGATCAAAGAATGCGGAAGGTTTTTTATGCTATTTTAATAAGAAAACGGAAAAATTTTTGTGGCATGGTTCTGATTTTTTCATTCTGATGGTTTTTGCATAATAAAAAGGGCGGACCGGTCCGCCCTTTCGGGGTTGTCATACAATAATCAGGGTATTTCCATTTAAGATTAGGAATTTTTTATGCAGGGGAAAACTTTTATCTCTGCTGTCGCTGTCCGTAAAGCCCGTAAACCCGCTAACGGCTGCCGCAAAGCTCACAAGTTCGCTGACAGCTAAAACGAGAAACTTCTTCCCCCGCACCATGTTACAAAACGTTTTATACTAATTTTCCACACACTTTTAAAATCACATGCCATTATGAATATGGTGCGGAAATATTCTAATATTTTTTGCCGCGTTTTTTCATCGCCTGCATACCGCCGGAAGAGTTGACGGCATTTCTGCCGCCGCGTTTGAATTTCAGCAGGCATTCGTAAGCCCGTGTGCCTGAATTGCAAATGAAAGCGATATTTTTATCCGCGGGGATTTTTTCCATATCTTCATTAAAACGTTCCAACGGAATATTAAGCCAATATTCCGGATATTTTTTGCACAGTTCAAGAGGGGCTTGTCCCGCTCTCGTATCCACAAAAACATAATTATTGCTGTCCCGCGCCTCAAAAAGCGCGTCAAATTCCGCAGGTTTGATAAATTCGCCGAGACCCGTGACGATATTGTCCGCAACATTGCCCGCCGTATTGAAAACATCCATGGCGGAGGCAAGCGGAGGAGAATAGGAAACTTCCGCAATGGATAATTCATGCAGGGTCGGTTTGCCGAATTGAAGCATGGCAGCCATGGTGTCGATACGCGCTTTCACCGCCGTTCCGTCAGCGCAGTATCCTTGCATGCCGAGAATGCGGCGTGTTTTTTTCTCCACAACGACTTCCAGAGTCATCATATGTTTTTCAGGGTAAAAATGGGCTCTGTCGAGCTGTTCCATATTGATGCTGACAGCGTCGAACCCGGCTTTGACTGCCATATCCTCATTCAAGCCCGTTCCCGCAACTGTTCCTTTATGCATTTTCATACACCATGTGCCCACGACTCCGGGGAATGTTTCCAAACCGGTTTGCGGATTTCCGCCGGCAATGTTCGTCCCGATGATACGTCCCTGTCTGTTGGCGAGGGAGCCCATGGGCAAATGCATTTCCTTGCCCGAAATAAGGTTTTTTATGGCGATGAGGTCGCCCCCCGCGTAAATATGGGAATTGGAAGTCTGCAAATATTCATTGACGCAAACCCCGTATTTCGGGTCGCATTTCAGTCCCGCTTTTTCGGCGAGTTCATAATTCGCCTTTACGCCCATTGCCAAAATGACATGGTCGGCTTTAATGCGCTGTTTGTTGGTGACAACTTCGCATACGTTGCCTTCATCATCGCCCGCAAATTCAAGCACATCTTCTTCCGCAACAATATTGATTCCCGCTTCTTCAAGGTCATGCCTGATCATGTCGGAAACGGTGCTTGAAACAAGATTCGGAAGCATGCGTTTTGAACGCTTTATCAGCGTGCAGGGAATATTCCACATGTCAGCCAAGCCCACGGCGATTTCAATAGCCGTGAAGCTCGCCCCGATAATCACCATATGTCGTATGCCTTTTTCGCAGTGGGTGCGGATTTTTTCCGCGTCCTCAAGCCCCGCTATGGTTGTGATATTCTTAAGACCGACACCTTTGATTTGAGGCACAATGGCATGGCTGCCCATGCCGAGCACAAGCTCGTCATAAAAAAGTTTTTCTTTTTCGCCGGTATCCAGATTTTCCGTAAGGACATATTGTTCCTGCGGATTGATTTCAAGGGCTTTGGTCCTGATTTTCACATGGTCGATATCTTTTACATGGGTGAAAAAATGCGGGTCGCGGATAACATTGGCGCTTGTGGCGCGCAATTCATTGATACTGTCCACTTCGGAAGAAATATAAAAAGGCATGCCGCAGCCGCCGTAGGAAATAAATTGTCCTTGGTCTATAATAGTGATTTCGGTATCGGGATTTACCCGTTTGCAGCGTGTGGCAGCTTTTGTTCCAAGAGCGACAGCTCCGATGATAAGAATTTTCTTAGCCATAACAACTCCTTTTATTTGAGGTGCATTTTATGTCAAAAATAAAAAATAGTCAAAAAAAACTAAAAAGAATTATGTCCCTTGCTCCAATGGGATATGCCTGCTTTCAGACTTTTGTGGTTGGGCAGGACAGCTGAAAAAAGAGCGTAAAACTGCGGAGAATGATCGGGATAAACCAAATGGCAAAATTCATGCAGAATGACAAATTCGATATATTCAAGAGGCAGACCCATTAAATGCCGGGAAAGCGTGATGCGTGTTTTTTGCTCTTTCGCAAAAATCCTGCATGAACCGAAACAGCGCTTGCATGAACGGACGGTAAGAGGCGGGCAGGAAAAATGATAAGGGGTTGTTATGGTATGCCGTAAAAGAAAATGCGCTGTTTTTTCTTGGAAAATTTTCCACAACAAAGAATAATGCAAAGGCAGGAACCGCTGCGCCGTTTTTTTCCGCCAGAGGCTGAGCAATTTCAGCGCTTCTTCACTATTCGGGCAATATATGGAAAGTTCTTGGCCGGTCAGCCGTATTTCAGGACGGGAATTTTGTAAAATGGGCAAAGCCTGCGAAAAAAGTTCCTCTTGGTCAATATAAGAATTTCGGGCGAAAAACCGTACTTTTTCCAGCGGAGCGGAGCTTGTTTTGCGAAGCGTCACGCCAAACGATTTTCCGAAAATAAAAACTTCTTCCGTTACCGGCTTTATTGCCGTCTGCATGTCTGCGAGCTGTTCCTGTCTGGCGAATATCCATTCGGCATGTTTTCGCATGCTGTTTTCTATCGCGGTCAATGGCGTATGGAAAGGGGCTTTTATTTCCAGCCGGTTGGCTTCTTTCATACGCAGGCGGACGGTTTTAAACCTATCGAAGCAAAGGGTATAGGAAATTTCTTTTCCCTGATATGAAAAGGCGGCGGAGATGTTCTTTGTTTGCGCCATATTGTTAAACCCATATCACTGCGCTGTGAAAAAATCCTTGCCGTAACGTATGAAGTAATAATACGCAAGGGCTTGTATTAAAAAATAAGCAATAAAAACAAGTTGATATGTTGAGTCTTCCAGGAAGAGCGTTATTCCTAAAATAAAAAACTGAAGAAATATGCCCGGCAAAAGCAAACTTTTCCTCTTTTCTTTCCTATATAAATGCACAATATAATACTGCAAGGGGCAAAGAAGAAAAATAACGGGGAGGGAGCAAAGCTTCGGGAAATATTTTGCGTAATCGGGAGGCAGGAACATCACCAAGACAAGCAAAAGGAAAAACACGTTCCCGAAATCGGCGAGAGTGAACGCCCGTTCGATTTCCTTTAATGAAAAAGAAAAATTATCATTATCTTCTTTGGGCACGGATAATTTTCTTTCTTCGTCTTTTAATAAAAAAAGCGTGGTGCGAAAAGAAAAACAAATAAAAAAGAATGCGAAAACAGGCATTAACCGTGTCAAAATCAGGGGCATGAAAATACTGGTGAGGCTTGCGTCGATTTTTGGTGAATATCCAAGCAAAAACTGCAGAATGACATGAGCCTGATGCAGTGTGAAAAAGCAAAAAGCGCTCCAGAAAAGCACCTGCCAAAAAAAGAAAAAAGCATGGCTTTCAAGCAGAAGCAGAAACCGTTTTTTTAAGGAAAATTGTCTTTGCACGCTTATCAGCGTAAGGGCGGGAAAAGAAAAAAACATGAAAACAAGAGGAAAAAGCACATATAAAGGATTTGCCGGGGTTGCGGGAAAACGGGGATATCCGGAAAACGCAAATAAACTGTCTATTAAAAGGAAATTCATTCCGTTTGCCAAAACGGCGAAAAGGAAAAACGCTCCCAAAAAAGCAAGTGCGGATTTCAAAATGTTTTTTACCATAATTTTCCCATTGTGAAGAAAAAGTATAGCTATTTTTTAATATATTGCAAAGAAATAAAAAAACAAAAAAAGTTAATAGGATAACCATAAGGAATAACAGCATTAAAAAAATATTTTAAACTTTTTTTCTTTTTACCCCTTTTCAAGCATGAAAAAAAGCTTATTTATTTGTTGTTGCCGGAATGGCGGCATAAAAAAACAAAATAAATAATCTTGTTGGAGGATATGTTCCCATGAGTTTTAAACCCCTTAATGACCGTGTGCTTGTAAAACGCTCAGATCTTGAAGAAAAAACAGCAGGTGGGCTTTTCATTCCCGAATCTGCAAAAGAAAAACCATCCCAAGCGAAAGTTATCGCTGTCGGTTCCGGCAGAGTTTTGGCTGACGGCACACGCGTTCCTCTTGAAGTGAAAGAAGGTGACATTGTCCTTTTCGGCAAATATGTCGGCACTGAATTGAAATATGAAGGCGAAGAATACCTCGTTTTAAGAGAAGAAGATATTTTGGCGGTTCTTTCATAATCATAAAAAATACATCGTTAAGCATAAATTTTAGGAGATAAAAATAATGTCTGCAAAAGAAATCCTTTTTGACGCGAAAGCTCGTGAACGTTTGGCAGCAGGTGTCGATAAACTCGCCAATGCGGTTAAAGTAACCTTAGGACCAAAAGGCCGCAACGTTCTTATTGAAAAATCATACGGCGCGCCCGTTATCACCAAAGACGGCGTTTCTGTCGCCAAAGAAATCGAGCTTGAAGATAAATTTGAAAACATGGGTGCGCAGCTCGTGCGTGATGTCGCTTCCAAAACCAATGAAGCGGCCGGTGACGGAACAACCACCGCTACCATTTTGGCTCAAGCCATTTACCATGAAGGCGTAAAGCTTGTCGCCGCAGGCCGCAATCCTATGCCTATCAAACGCGGTATCGACAAAGCCGTTGAAGCCATCACTTCCGAACTTGGCAATATTGCGAAACCGACCCGCGACCAAAAAGAAATCGCACAGGTCGGTACTATTTCCGCCAATGCTGACGCAACAATCGGCAATATCATCGCCGAGGCCATGGGCAAAGTCGGCAAAGAAGGCGTTATCACCGTTGAAGAAGCAAAAGGTTTGGAAACCACGCTTGATACCGTTGAAGGCATGCAATTCGACCGCGGTTACCTTTCCCCTTATTTTGTGACCGATACCGAAAAACTCGTCTGCGAACTTGAAAATCCATATATCCTCCTCCAAGAAAAGAAAATCACAAGCATGAAAGAAATGCTTCCCGTGCTTGAACAAGTCGCAAAAATGAACCGTCCTTTGCTTATCATTGCTGAAGATATCGAAGGCGAAGCTCTTGCAACCCTGGTTGTGAACCGTCTCCGCGGCACAATCCAAGTTGCTGCCGTAAAAGCTCCTGGTTTTGGCGATCGCCGCAAAGCCATGCTCCAAGATATCGCCATTCTTACCGGCGGTACCGTTGTTGCTGAAGAAATGGGCATCAAGCTTGAAAATATGACCCTTGCGGACCTTGGCACCTGTAAGAGCGTTCGCATTGACAAAGACAATACCGTTATTGTCGACGGTCACGGCAAAGCTGAAGACATTAAAGCCCGCGTAAAACAAATCCGCGCTCAAATCGAAGAATCTTCTTCTGACTACGACCGTGAAAAACTCCAAGAACGTCTTGCGAAACTCGTCGGCGGTGTTGCCGTTATCCATGTCGGCGCCGCAACCGAAGTTGAAATGAAAGAAAAGAAAGACCGCGTGGAAGACGCTCTCAACGCTACCCGCGCAGCTGTTGCCGAAGGCATTGTCCCCGGAGGCGGCACCGCATTCATCCGTGCAAGCAAAGTTCTTGATGACCTTAAACTTGCTGATGACGATGAAATCGCCGGCGTAAACATCATCCGCCGCGCTATTGAGGAACCTCTCCGTCAAATTGCTGCAAACGCAGGCTTTGAAGGTTCCGTTGTTGTTGAAAAAGTGCGTTCCGGCAAGGACGGATTCGGTTTCAACGCCGCAACCGGTGAATACGAAGACCTCTTGAAAGCAGGTGTTATCGATCCGAAACAAGTAACCCGTTTTGCTCTCCAACACGCTGCCGGTGTTGCCGGACTTCTCCTCACCACCGACTGCGCTATTGCCGAAGCTCCTAAGAAAGAAGAAGCTCCTGCTATGCCTCCTATGGGCGGCGGCATGGGCGGCATGGGCGGTATGTATTAAAATACTGCTCTCCCCAAAGAGCTGTGAAATAAAAAAGCACCGAGCAATCGGTGCTTTTTTTATTTGCAATTGACCGATTAAAAATAAACCTTGAAGAAGGAAACGGTTATCCGGAAATTCCGTATTATTCTTGGTTTTGCATTGTGTTGAAGCAGGGAGCTGACGCTCCCGCTTCCAATGAATGAAATTACCCGAATTCAAAATCAATGCCTATCTGTTTTTCATATTTTATACTACGTTGGTTATCTAGGGTGTGTTTCTAACTTTTTCTTTTAATTGTTTTTAAGTTATGTTATAAAGCAGTTATGAACATGATAAAAATAACAGATGAACAATGGAAATTATTTTCTTTGTATCTAACAAGGAACAATAAAAGTAAGGCAGGTAGACCTTAAAGGATTGATGACAGAATTGCTTTTGAAGGCGTTATTTATGTTTTAAAAACCGGTATTCCATGGCGGTATTTGCCAAAAGAATTTGGAGTATGGCAAACTGGTTATAACCTCTTTGCCAGATGGGCTAAGTCGGGAGCTTTAGAAAGGCTGCTGCAAGCTTTTAGGGAATGTGTTGATAATGAATGGTTATCAATAGACAGCAGCAGTATTAAGGTTCATAAACACGGTTCAGTCCCAAAAGGCGGACAAAAAAACAACGCATAGGGCGAAGCAGAGGGAGATAACCACCAAAATCCATGCGGTGACTGATGCTTTGGGAAATCCTTTAAAAATTATTTTATCAGCCGGGAATGTCCATGACTCAAAGCTTGCAGAAGATTTGCTTTTTGGAATGGAAGCAAAAGCCGTCTTGGCGGATAAAGGTTACAATTCTAAAAAAATTGAGGCCCTCATAAAAGAAATGAACAGTGAAGTTGTAATTCCATCGAAGAAGAATGCAATAAATCCAAGAAGTTATGATAGACATTTATATAAAGAACGCCATGCAATAGAATGTTTCTTTCAAAAAATAAAAGAAAGCCGGAGAATTGCAACAAGGTATGATAAATTACAAATAATGTATAAAAAATTTGTCCTTATTGCGTGTTGTTTAGTTTGGTTAAAGTAATTTGGAAACACACCCTACTTTTACTCCACCAAAGGAGATTATGCTCAATAGTACTCTTTTAATAATCTCATCAATTTCAACCAGTTAGCCACCAATTAAAAATAATAGGCGATTTTGTTTTAAACTAATTCCATAGCTCTTTTTAAATATTTTGAATGTTTATAAGTCAAATATGATGTTGAAGGGTGATAAATCCAATATGCGGGAATATTTTTTGTTTTACATTTGAAATAATAAAACTTTCTTCCATGTTCATCTAAAATATATTCTTCTCCCCAATATCCATTATCAAGGTCAAGATAACTCCACAGCCTTTTACCCCATACGATAATAATGTCTGGCTCATATTCATTTAAAATTTCATTAAATGCCATTTTGCTATCTTTAAACATTTGTTCTGTTGGAGACTGTCTTGTCCCTCCAGTTGACTTTTGCACATAATTATAGAATAATACTGAATTCCAAAAAATATTTATTTCTTCTGTATCACAATGTTTACCAAAGAAAATGTTTGTAAATCTTGTAAATGTAGTCATCCATGATTTATGTTGTCCATTGCCATTTTTATATTTTAAATAGCTTTCAATCACAGTTGTTGTAATTCCACATTTTTTATAATCGTCACATTCATCACAATTCTCACAATAATGACTTTCACCCATTACAAGAATTTTTATATTATTATATCCATTTTCAAAATAATACTTGCCGGTCCAAGGGGTAAAAGCCACGTTTTTCATCATAATTTCCTCAATATTGGATTTTCAAAATTCTTATCAAGTTTAGAAAGCTTTAGAAAAATTGTCAAGATTCTATTAAGGTGAAGTCATTACACGGTTACCAGTTCCAGAACTAGCAACTGCAACGAATAGGTCATTACCGTAACAAACAGAAATCCATTGCTTATCTGCGGCAGATTGTCTAAGTGTTCATTGAATCCCTAATAATTGGTGGAACAGTATCATGCCAGATTTTATTATTCCCACTTTCTAAACCAACATAAGCCTTTTCAATTTTATGGGCTTTCTTATCAACTTCAGAATATTTTGTTTTAATCTGTTTGGGTTGATTATTAACGCCTAAATAGGTTTTTTGTAATGCCATATATAACCTTTATATAAATTAGGCTCTAGACCATCACTTTTTATTTTTGAAGTAAAGTTGTTCCATAAAAACAGCAAAATTTTCATTTCTGAGGTTAAATCTACATTCACATTCTTTTAAATGCAATATAAATTTTTCATCCGTCAGACCATTGAATTTCGCCAACCGTCTTTTAGCAAAGCTCCAGAAGCTTTCTATGCCGTTCACATGTGATTTTCCCCGCACAAATTCGTTTTCATGGTGGAATACCCTGTAATGGGTATAGCCATTCAAAATAAGACCGTCATAGGCTTTCCAGCCGTCTGTATGGATAGTTAGCCTTCAAGGATTTTTCCTTGTATTATGGGCAATAACTCTTCCCTTGAACATCTTGGAACTATGCTGACAAAAACTTTTCCCTCACGCTTTAAGACCCCAAAAACAGGAGTCTTGCCGGCAGCTCCGCGTCCTCGCTTGCCTCTCACTCTTTTGGCTCCGAAATAGCTTTCGTCAAGTTCAAATATTCCAAGCTCTTTTTGGTGTTTTTGAACACTGTCTTCAAGAATTAACTCACGAAATTCCGTAAAATAATTGTTAACAGTTTTACGATTTAACTTTAATAATTCACTTGTTGCAGTGGCAGTTAAATCCATTGAAAAACAGTTAATAATTTTTTTTATTTTATACTTACTTAATCTATTGAATTTCATTATTATTAACCATAATCTCGAAAAAGATAATGGTCAAGAGCCAAGCATAAATAGTATACTCTTTTTGAAAAAAATATTGCAACAAAAAATATATAATGATTATTGGTAGTTATTTAAATAATATAATACTTCTTAAGTTTGTTGGTTATTTGCAAACTTAAGAAGTATTGGCAAGTTAGAATGATGTTATTGCAAAAGTAACTGGAATTAATTCATGAATATTATCTTTGTCTTCAGTATGTTGAATATAGTATATTTCTTCTGAAGCAATAATTTTTTTGTCAATACTATAAAGATTGAGTATTGGCTTGTCATCACAATTTATGACTGACGCAATGATATAATTTAAATGATTTTGCTTTAATACATCAAATTCATGTGGTGATAACCTGATAAGTGTTTTGGCTGCACTATTTCCCTTTACTTCTACAAACAGTTCTTCGTCCTCTCTGTAAACAAATAAGTCATAACCAAGATTTTTACTTTCTACACTGTGAACTGTATATCCTTGTTGTTGATAATATTCCATCACAGTATTTACAGCTATTTTTTCAATTTGTTTATTATGTTCAGGATCAGTTTGTTTATTAAGACTTTTATAAATTCTTTCAGGTGTATTTTCCAAAGAAAAATTTTCTATATAGTTGATTACTTCTTTTCTGTATTCTTGAATTTCTTCAGTATCGGCATACCAGATTGGTGACATACCGTAGCCTTTACCTTTTCCTTCTTTTTGAGCAGTAGGAACTTTGAATGTTCTTGCATCTAACGGTAAGCAAATACAGTTATTTTCATCAGCTACTGCTGCAATATAAACATTGTCAAATATCTCTTTTTGGTTAGGACGTAGCTGCAATGTTCTGAAAAGAGTAGCATTTTTGTACCAGCCAACAATATACGTTTTTCGGTCTGTTGGATTTCGTGAAATAAAGACTATAGTAACATTATTTAACTCATCACGATTATTATTTTTTTCATAGATTCTTTCGAGATTTATGCTTGGAGGAATTTCTTCGTTTGACCATCTTATTGGAACATAAGCATAACATTTCTTATTACATGGAAGAAAATTCCATTTTTCATGTCCATAATTATATTCTTTTACGTATTTAAAATTTCCCAATATTTTGTCTTCACCTTTATAATGTGCCATCCAGCCAACATTAAAAAATACTAAATTCATAAGAACTCCTTATTATATTTTAGATTATTATATTCCTATTTAAGGTGTTTTTCAAGAGGAATTTTAATTAGGTCAAGATTTGACGTTTATGTGGTCATTCTGGATTGTTAGAGTTATTATGAAATATTTTATTAATTCGAGAGTTTTTTATTGGGCAAGGTATTTTTTGTTATATTAATTATGGCTCTTGACCATTATCTTTTTCGAGATTATGATTAATAATAATGAAATTCAATAGATTAAGTAATTATAAAATAAAAAAAATTATTAACTGTTTTTCAATGGATTTAACTGCCACTGCAACAAGTGAATTATTAAAGTTAAATCGTAAAACTGTTAACAATTATTTTACGGAATTTCGTGAATTAATTCTTGAAGACAGTGTTCAAAAACACCAAAAAGAGCTTGGAATATTTGAACTTGACGAAAGCTATTTCGGAGCCAAAAGAGTGAGAGGTAAGCGAGGACGCGGAGCTGCCGGCAAGACTCCTGTTTTTGGAGTCTTAAAGCGTGAGGGAAAAGTTTTTGTCAGCATAGTTCCAAGATGTTCAAGGGAAGAGTTATTGCCCATAATACAAGGAAAAATCCTTGAAGGCTAACTATCCATACAGACGGCTGGAAAGCCTATGACGGTCTTATTTTGAATGGTTATACCCATTACAGGGTATTCCACCATGAAAACGAATTTGTGCGGGGAAAATCACATGTGAACGGCATAGAAAGCTTCTGGAGCTTTGCTAAAAGACGGTTGGCGAAATTCAATGGTCTGACGGATGAAAAATTTATATTGCATTTAAAAGAATGTGAATGTAGATTTAACCTCAGAAATGAAAATTTTGCTGTTTTTATGGAACAACTTTACTTCAAAAATAAAAAGTGATGGTCTAGAGCCATTTTTTTATTTTATACTTGCTTATTCTATTGTATTCCATATAGTTATATATGATTCCTATATGAGATACTAGTCTAGAGCCATTACAAATAATGTATAAAAATTTTGTCCTTATTGCGTGTTGTTTAGTTTGGTTAAAGTAATTTGGAAACACATCCTAATTCTGGATAATTCAGAAAGATACCCGAAAATACGGACAGTTTTAATGTGGGGTATTGGCTCATTGGCGGACCTGCGGGGTATCCAGCCGGTATTTATCCTGTGTTTTTTAGGGCTTATGAAAATAAAAATTTTTGCAGGTCTTTTTTATTTTGTTTTGATTGCTTTGGTTTGAACGTGTTGAATTGGTTCATTGCATACGCTTGTTACAAAATTAATTTGTAATGAGTGCTCTTTTTATTTTTTTATTTGTTGGACAGAGATATTTTTTCCTCTTATATTGCAATAAAGTGAAAAATTTTTATTTTGCTTTAATCCATTGCAGGAGGAAGGTTAAAATGAGCATAGATTTCAGGGTGCGTCCGCCGATAGCAAGTTATAGAAACGCGGAGTTCTATAATAATATTGCGGACGTATCCCAAAGGGCGGCTCGCTTCAATGCAAAAATATCTCCTTGCGCCGCCACTTTTTCCATGGAAGCTTTGATACGGGAAATGGATGAATGCGGGATTTCCCGTGCGGTCGTTCCCATCCGCAAGGGCTGCGGGGGGAACAATGAAGATTTGCTGTTTCTTTTGAAAAATTGGTCCTCCCGATTTATAGGACTTGCCGGAATCGCTCCTTTCATGGGAATGGAGCAGGCATTTAATGAATTGCGGCAGTATGTCATAGACGGTCCTTGTGCCGGAATAGCCTTGGAGCCGGCTTTCGATCCCGAACCATGGCATGCGGACGATGAACGCGTTTTTCCTCTTTATGAAAAATGCCAAGCGGAGAAAATACCCGTTGTGTTTACGTTTGGCGGTATTTTCACGCCTAAGCTTGATTTATATTCGCCTTTTGCGATAGACACGGTCGCCAAGGAATTTCCTGAAATGCAAATCGCATTGTCCCATGGAGGCTGGCCTTTTGTGACGGAGTTTTGCCAACTGGCTTTCAACCGCGGAAATATTTACCTTGCACCTGACATGTATATGCTCAATGCTCCGGGAAGCGCCGATTATATTGCCGCGGCAAACGGAATATTGTACGATAGAATGATTTTCGCTTCTGCCGCACCGATAATTTCCATTAAAGATGCTGAACGGCACTATAAGACTTGCGGCATAAAGGAAGAATTTTTACCGTATGTCATGGAAAAAAACGCTTGCCGTTTTTTGCGGTTATGATTTGGGCAAACCGTGCTTCTCGCGTTTTTCGGTATACGGTTTCCGGGTTGTTAGGAGGTTTTCATGCGTTTGGAGCAATTAGCTGTTTTGATTGAGGTGGCAAAATATAAATCTTTGAATTTGGCTTGCGCATCTTTGCATATGACCCAGCAAACATTGAGCGCGTGCATTAAAAATATGGAGCGCGAGCTGAATGTGATTTTGCTGAAACGTACAAGCAAAGGCGTGAGCTTGACAGCGGAAGGAAAAAAAGTTTTCGCCTATGCGGTGAAAATAATTCCGGAATATGAGGAATTATTGGAAAGTATCGCCGCAAAAGACAATAACGGGCGGAGTTTTTACGGTGAATTGCGTATTTATGTGAATTCGCTTTTTTATTTGGCAACATTAACGGAAATCATTAAAAATTTTTGTTACCGGTATCCTGAAATCAAAGTTGTCACGCTGGGTGCTTCGCCCGCTGTCATTCGTGAACGCTTGCTGGAGCCCAAAGAAGAGGGCGTATACCGCGTAGGATTGGTGAATGTGCCCTGTGCGGAAGAAAACGGGGGAGATTCCGGGTTCATGTCTTTTGACGGATTGAATTTCATCCCTTTGGAAAAGGGGAATTATCATGCCTGTGTAAGTGAAAATTCACACTTGGCGAAGCGCCGCGAGCTTTCCCTGCGTTCCATTTTGCGGGAACCGCTTGTCATAGGCGCCGCGGAAGAACTGAATGTGACGCCGCTGCATTTTATGTTAAGCCGATACGGAAAACCCAATATCGTGCTTGCAACCACATCGCTTACGCTTTGGCACAACATTATCGCTTCCAATATGGGCATTGGTTTTTTGCATGATATTTTCTTGGATGGACGGGAGCCTTTCTGCTCCTGTTTGGAGCACATTGTTCCCATCCGTATCAAAGATAAATTTTCTGCGGTAACCGGCTGCTTAATAGTTGGAAAATCCGAAGGAATCATAGAAAAATTTGTAACATTTCTGCCGAAAGGCAAAGTTTGAAGGAAAAATATTATGAACAGGACAATTGCAACTTCCCGCAATTATTATTGGCTGCATACTTTGATATATTTTTTATTGACGTTCGGAATCGGGAAAATTTCTTATTCCGCGCTGCCTCCTATGGGTATGTCCGTCATAGGGATTTTTCTCGGTCTGCTTTATGGCTGGACGTTCATAGGCTTCATTTGGCCCAGCATGTTCAGCATTTTCATGTTGGGGGTCTGCGGTTTCTTTCCGTCCCCTCAGGACGCTTTCGCTCATGCTTTCAGCCAGCAGTTGGTGGTTTTCATGTTGTTGGTATTGGTATTTACGGCTTACTGCGAGCAAAGCGGTCTGAATAAAAAAATGTCTTGTTGGTTTTTGAGCCGGAAAATGCTGGTGGGACATCCGTGGATATTTACGTTCATGGTTTTGCTGGGTTCGTTTGTCGTCAGTTTTTTGGTGGACGGCAATGCGGTTGTCTTTTTGGTTTGGAATCTCATGTACAGCATTTTCGACGAGGTCGGATACAAGAAAGGCGAGCCCTATCCCGCCTTTGTTTTGGCAGGAGCCGCCATTGCCGCTATTTTGTCCTTCGGTTGCAAGCCTTGGGGAAATGTGTGCATTTTGGCTATCGGAGCATTGGAAAGTGCCACGGGCGGGGCATATACGGTTGATTATTTAACCTTTATGGCGGTCACCGTTCCTATCTGCATATTGTTTGTCACCGCATATTTCTTGGTTATGAAATATGTTTTCCGTCCCGATGTGAGCAAGCTGATGAATCTTTCCGACAAATATCTGGCTCGGATGCGCAGTGAATTGAAGCTGTCTTTGCATGAAAAAACCGCCGCTCTCGCTTTGCTTGTTTTTATGCTTTTGATGATTTTGCCGACATTTTTATCCGGTGAAAAAGGGATTGCCGGTTTTTTCGGCAGTTTTAATTTTTTGTCAGCCGTCGCCATTGTTCTTATTGCATTAACGCTCATAAAAGTTGAGGGAAAGCCTTTGCTTGATTTTGATGCTTGTGCCCGTTCCGGCATTCATTGGCATGTGTTTTGGATAACTGCGGCGGCTTTGCCGGTTTCCGCCGCCGTAAGCAGCGAGGGAGCGGGAATTACCCAGTGGCTCGGCATGCTTATGAATGAGTATTTTCAAGATACGAATGTTTTTGTTTTTCTTGTGTTGTTTTCCGTTATTGTTAATTTGGCGACACAGCTTACCCATAATGTGAGTTTGGTGCTTATTGCCGTGCCTGTTGCCGTGCAGGTAAGCAGTTCTTTGGGATTGAACCCGTTGGCCCTGACCGTTTTGGTCGTCATTGCCGCGGCATGCGCGTATGCGACGCCTGCGGCTTCCACGGTGGCGGCAATTCTTTTTTCAAATGTCGATTGGATCGGGGTTAAAAATTCTTTTAAAGCCGGTTTCAGTGCCGTGATTGCGGGGCTTATTGTTTTATTTGTCTGCGGTTTCCCGATTATCGGGGCTGTGTACGGATTTTTCCTCTGAGGAGTTTTTATGAAAATTTTCGATATGCGTTTGCGTCCTCCTTTTAAATCCATTGCGGAGGGAATGTTTCAAAATTCCGGAAGAGAGCTTTTTGAACCTGAAGTTTTTGCCCCCCGTTTCGGAATGCGTATTGCCGAATCCGCAAAACAGCGCTCGATGGAATTATGCATTCAGGAAATGGATGAAGCCGGAATTTGTGCAGGTGCCGTTTTAATCCGCAAATCAACGGCAATGAAAAACGAAGATTTGGAAGAATTGACACGTTCGTATCCGAAGCGTTTTGTCGGTATTGCGGGAATTGACCCGCATGAAGGCAAAGCCGCTTTGGACGAAATCGATACGTTTGTGCATAAAGGCATATGCCGGGGAGTTTTGTTTGAAACCGGATTTTGCCGTCCTCCCCTGTATGCAGACGATAAAATTTTGTCGGTGTTTTATGAAAAATGCGAGGCTGAAAATATTCCTGTTTTCATTTCTTTCGGGGGATTTGTCGCCCCGGATTTGAGTTATACCGACCCTATGATTGTTGAAAGGATTGCCTTGGCTTTTCCAAAATTGAAGCTGATTGTCGCCCATGGCGGCTGGCCGTTTGTTTCCGCCATTTGCCATGTGGCGTTTAATCGCGAACATGTGTATTTGGCTCCTGATTTATACACGATGAACGTACCAGGAAACCGGGAATATCTGGACGCCGCGAATTATTTGATTCCTGAAAAATTCATGTTCGGGACAGCTTATCCGTGTGTTGATATGCGGCAGGCCACCGCGTATTACAAACAGTGGGGGCTTCGTGCCGAAGTCATGCAGGCGGTGATGTTTGATAATGCGGTGCGTGTGTTGAATTTGTCCGATAAGGATATTGCTTTTTCCTAAAGAAGAATGAAAAGGGCTTGTGAGCGTTGATGTAAGTTTTTTTTGACGCGTCAGCACGAAAGACCGCGCCTGCAAAGCGGGCGGAGTGAAAAACCTTTCAAGACAAAACCGTCCTCCTTCGGTATGTTTTGATGTGTTTGTCAGGCAAAACCGAAAGAGGACAGTTTTTATGCAAAATCATATAGCTGCCATATCATATGTAAATTGCCGCTGAAACATGACCTGCTGTAATCGGCATATCAATCGGCATATCAAGGGGAAGTTTACATACTATGGCAGAATAATGAGGCTTTTTTTGTGAAATTGTATGGACTTCGCAAATCAGTTCGGTGTTGCAACGCGCTTGATTCTGCCGCCAAGTTCCTGCAATTTTATTTCCATGCCCTCATAACCGCGGTCGACATGATAAATTCTGTCAACGCGCGTTTCACCGTCCGCGCAAAGCCCCGCAATGACAAGAGCGGCGCCCGCCCGTAAATCGCTTGCCATGACGGGAGCGCCCGTCAGGCTTGGAACGCCGCGCACCATGGCGGAATTGCCCGTGACCCGAATATCCGCCCCCATGCGCACAAGTTCCGGGACATGCATGAAGCGGTTTTCAAAAATGGTTTCCTCGACAATGGCTGACCCTCTGCACAGCGTGAGCATCGCCATGAACTGCGCCTGCATGTCCGTAGGAAATCCCGGATGCGGGACGGTGCGGATGTCCACGGCGTTCAGTTCACCATGAGGTTTCGCCGTTACGGCGTTTTCCTCGAAATCAAGCTTGACATTGCATGCTTCCAATTTGCTGCAAAGGGCTTCCATATCCTTATAAGGGCAATTCTCCACCCGGACTTCCCCGTTGGTCATGGCTGCCGCGATTAAATACGTTCCCGCTTCAATTCTGTCGGGCATGATGCTGTATGGGGTTTCCTGCCTCAGGCTTGTCACGCCTTGAATTTTTATTTGCGTTTGTCCCGCGCCTTCGATTTTCGCCCCGCAGCTCTTTAAAAAATTGGCGAGGTCGACAATTTCTGGTTCGCGTGCGGCATTGTCCAAAATCGTCTCCCCTTCAGCCAAACAGGCCGCCATCATTAAATTTTCCGTTCCGCCGACGGTGACTTTGTCAAATTGAATATGGGCGCCATGCAGTTTTTCACATCTGCCCATAATATAACCGCCGTCAAGCGTGAATTCGGCCCCCATTTTCTCAAGGGCGGATAAATGCAAATCCACAGGTCTCGCCCCGATGGCGCAGCCTCCGGGCAAGGCGACGCTCGCTTTGCCGAGCCTTGCCAAAAGCGGTCCCAAACACAGCACGGAAGCGCGCATTGTTTTTACCAAATCATAGGGAGCTTCCGGAAGAACTTCGTTTTTCAGGCAAACGTGCATGCGGTTATTTTCGAAATTTGTTTCAAAGCCCAGCGTTTCCAAAAGCTTTTGAGTGGTTCGGATGTCTCTTAAATGAGGCACGTTATCGAAAATAACCGTATGGTCAAATAAAATGCTTCCTAAAAGGATGGGCAGTGCGGCGTTTTTCGCTCCGCTTGCTTTTACGGTTCCTTTGAGCGGAACCCCTCCGGAAATTAATAGGCTGTCCATATATACTCCCAAAAAATTGTTTATAAAAAAACTTGACGGACGATGAATTTTAGATTAAAAAAATTGTTCACGGCGGAAGTAGCTCAGTTGGCAGAGCACCTGGTTGTGGCCCAGGTGGCCGAGGGTTCAAGTCCCTTCTTTCGCCCCAGATTTACCCCGAACATTGTTCGGGGTTTTTTGTTTTTCCGCTTTTCCATACTTTCACCCAAAAATTGCTTGTTTTCATTCCGCGGGCAAATCAAGGGAAAGCCCTATGGGGCAATGGTCGGATCCGTAAACGGTATCTTCAATCCAAGCGTCCGAAATGAACGGTTTCAGTTCTTCTGATACGAAGAAATAATCGATGCGCCAGCCGATGTTCCTTTCCCGCGCCCGCGTTTTATAGGACCACCATGTGTACGCCCCGTCCGTATCGCCATGCACGTGGCGAAAAGTGTCCACATAGCCCGAAGCGACCATTTTATCCAAAAACGCGCGTTCTTCTTCCAAAAAGCCGGTATTATGGATATTGTCTTTGGGACGCGCCAAATCTATTTCCTTATGGGCGATGTTGAAATCGCCGCACACGACAATGGGCTTTTCTTTTCTGCACAGTTCCGCATAAGCGAGAAAACTTTCAAAAAAGCCCATTTTATAAGGGACACGTTTAAAAACACCCTTGGAAAGCTCTTCGCCGCCATTTGGAAAATAACCGTTGAAATAATGAAAATGCGGAAATTCCAAATGCACGATACGTCCTTCCCCTTGATAAGCGGGGTCGGGCAATTCTATTTCCACCTTTAAAGGCTGCAGGCGCGTAAAAACGGCGACTCCGGAATATCCTTTCTTCACAAGGGAATTTGCCCAATAGCTCTTTCTTTGCAAAGGAGATTTGTCTTCTGCCGGAATTTGTTCCTCATGGGCTTTTGTTTCCTGAATACCGACAATATCCGCGCTGTTTTCACATTCGAACCATGCCCACTCTTCTTTTTTGCGGACACTGCGAAAACCGTTCACATTCCAAGATTGAAAGCGTATCATTTACAATTCCGTACCTTTTGGCTGCGTTTTCGATTTGTTATCGGAATTTTCGTCCATAAGGCCTTTCATGAAACTTTCAATGCCCTGTTTCATTCCTTGTCCCATTTTTTCGGCGTCTTCATTGAATTTTTCAATATTCCGCTGAAAAGAATCGGAAAAACTTTCTTCTTTCGCATGGGCGATAAGGGCTTCTTTTACGGAATATCCTTTGCTGCTCAAGCTTTTATCGACATTTTCCTGAAATTCCGAAAAATCTTTTCGGGTGATTTTTTTCCTGGCAAAAAGTTTTTGGGCATGGGGCAGAACATTTTCCTTATATGCGGCATAGGGAAGAAGTTCCTTCAGCATATAAATCCCCGCGTATTCGGTATATCCGATGTCTTCAGCCGCTCTTGCGGGTTCAGGCATGCTCTTTTCCGCGCCGGCGTTATTTTTTCCCGCGATAAATGAACCCAGACCCACAAGGATGATAAGTCCGATCATAAATGTGAAAAGCGTGCTTTTTTTCATAACATTTGTCCAATTATTTTGATTTTACCCAATATTCCGGGTGGTTATTGTAATATTCAAGAGCTTTTTCCAAATCTTCCGGGGTATCGACGCCATGCGGAGCTTCCGAAATAAGGCGTACCTGCATGCGGATACCGTGTTCAAGCAAACGGAGCTGCTCCAGTTTTTCGGTTTCTTCCAAAGGACTGGGCGGAAATTCCGCCATCTTTTCAAGCGTGATGCGTCTGAACGCATAAACGCCGACATGCCCCACATAAGGAGCTTTCCGCACATCGTCACGGGCGAAAGGAATGGGGGAGCGGGAAAAATAGAGTGCCTCGCCGTTTTGCGCCAGCGCAATTTTCACTTGGTTGGGTGAAAAAATGCGTTCCCTGTCTTTTTCTTCATCGAGAATTACGCCAAGGGTAGCGCTTTCGCAGCGGGAAGACTGAAAAGGTTCAAGCAGTTTTACAAACATTTCCCGTGTGATGAACGGTTCGTCGCCCTGAATGTTGGCAATGACGGCCTTGGCGTCCAAACCCAGGATATTGACAGCCTCGCGCACCCTGTCCGTTCCGCTTTGATGTTCTTTTCGGGTGTGAATGAAAGGAATCCCGGCTTCTTCCGCCTTTTTTTCAATCCGTTCATCATCGGTCGCAAGCCATACTTCTTCAAAAATATCCGCCTGTTTCGCCCGCATGTACACATGCCAGAAAAGAGGTTTCCCTCCGATTTCAGCCAAAGGCTTGGCGGGGAAACGCGTCGACGCATAGCGTGCTGGTATAATCGCATACGCTTTGTTCATATTCACCTCATATTGATATTGTTATATAGCCTATGAAAAAAAGCAAGCAAAACACGCCTGCGGAAATGAAAAATTTTGAAAAAACATAAATTTTTTCTTGACGCTTTTTTTCTTTCCTTTATTCTCCATAAAAAAAATAAAAGTGAAATGCTATGAGCAAAGACCTTATCATTGTGGAATCACCTGCGAAGGTTAAAACAATAAAAAAATTTCTTGGCAATAATTATCTGGTGCAGGCAAGCGTCGGGCATATCCGTGATTTGCCCTCCCGCGAGCTTGGCGTTGACGAAGAAACGTTCATGCCCAAATACGTCACCATTCAAGGCAAGGAAAAAGTTGTGCAAAGCTTGCAGGATGCCGCGAAGAAAGCCGGCATTGTCTACCTTGCGCCCGACCCGGACCGCGAAGGGGAAGCTATCGCATGGCATATCGCGGAATCGATAAAAAATTGCTCTGACAATATAAAACGTATCCAATTCAACGAAATTACGGCGAAAGCGGTTAAAGACGCCATTGCCCACCCCCGCGAAATCGATCCCAATCTTTTTGAAGCGCAGCAGGCAAGACGTATTTTGGACAGATTGGTCGGCTACAAAATATCCCCTCTTTTATGGAAATCGGTGAAACGGGGCATTTCCGCAGGACGTGTGCAGTCTGTCGCTTTAAGGCTCATCGTTGAACGCGAGGAAGAACGCCTTGCTTTTGTTCCGGAAGAATTTTGGAATTTCAAAGCCCAGCTTGCCGCCGGCGGTATGCCTTTCAAGGCGGAGCTGGCAAAAATCAACGGCAAAAAAGCGCAGATAAAAAATGAAGAGCAGGCCCTTGCCGTTGAAAAAGCTTTGAAATCCGCTTCTTTTGTCGTGGAAAGCGTTGAAGAAAAAGAACGGAGCAAAAGCCCGCAGGCGCCTTTTACCACTTCCACCCTGCAGCAGGCAGCCAACCAGCGTTTGGGCTTTTCCGCCAAAAGGACCATGTCCGCCGCCCAGCGTCTTTATGAGGGCATAGATATTGAAGATAAAGGCACGGTGGCTCTTATCACCTATATGCGTACGGACTCCGTGCGTATCGCCGACGAAGCCAAGAACGCGGCAAAAGAATTTATCGAACAAAAGTACGGCAGGGAATTTTTGGCTGCCGGCGGAAAAGGCCGTGATTTCAAAGGCAAGAAAAGCATACAGGACGCCCACGAAGCCATTCGTCCCGTCGATGTTTCCCTTATGCCCGGAGATGTGAAGTCAGCCCTCACTCCCGACCAATACCGCCTGTACAATCTCATTTGGGCGCGTTTTGTCGCTTCGCAGATGGCGAATGCGAAATTCCACGACACAGCGGTAAGCATTGTGTGCGACAATACGGAAATAACGCCTCAAAGCGATACGGAAAAAGAGTTTTATCCCCTTAAAACACAATGGAAAACAAAGGGAGAACGTCTTTTATTCGCAGGGTTTTTAACCGTCCTTTCTTCCACGGATGAAAAAGTGGATGAATTGCCTGAATTGAATGCGAATGATGTGCTTGGCGTCGAGCAGATCATAAAAGAACAAAAATTCACCCAGCCGAACCCGCGCTACACGGAAGCTTCCCTTGTGCGTGAACTGGAAGAAAAGGGCATTGGCCGTCCCTCCACTTACGCAACCATTATTTCCACAATCCAGGACCGGGAGTATGTGCGTTTGGACGGCAAACATTTTGTGCCGACAGACCTTGGCAATGTTGTTTGCTCCCAGCTTCGTGAAAATTTCCCAACCCTTATGGACGTCGGTTTCACCGCGAAAATGGAGGAAAACCTTGATAAGGTTGCGGACGGCGAACTCGCCTGGGTGAAACTGCTTAAGGATTTTTCGGGCGATTTCAACAGCACCCTCGCCAAGGCGGGCGAACACATGAAAGCTATGAAATCAGGGGTTGAAACCGACATGCCTTGCCCGAAATGCGGAAAAGCGCTGACGATCAAGTTCGGGAAAAGCGGCGAGTTTTTGGCTTGTTCCGGTTATCCCGACTGTAAATTCACCTCCAATTTCATCCGCAACGAGCAGGGCGAAATAGAACTGCAGACCGCTCCGGAGCAGAAAATTGTCGGCACTTGCCCGAAATGCGGCGGAAATACGGTGGAAAAACGTTCCCATGCCGGAGCGAGGTTTATCGCTTGCGCCAATTATCCGAAATGCGATTATACCGCGCCTTATTCCACGGGCGTTACCTGCCCGCAGTGCAAAACCGGTGTTTTGGTTGAAAAAAGCACCAAACGCGGCAAAATTTTCTATTCTTGCAGCACGTACCCGAAATGCGATTATGCCCTTTGGGACATGCCTGTTGCGGAGCCTTGCCCCGTGTGCGATTCTCCTCTTCTTGTGCGCAAGAATACCAAAACAAAAGGCGAACATTACGCCTGCCCCAACAAATCCTGTTCCTATACCCGCATTATCGGGGAAAACAGTGAGGAATCCGAGTCTTTCCCCGTGCAGATTCCGCTGCTGCCGAACCAGCTGCCACAAAAAGCGGTGATAACGGATGAAGAACGCAATACGAAGCCAATCGGGAAAGCGGAAAAAAATATCAAGGCGAAAACAAAAGAGGCAGCGGAAAAGCCGAAAAAAAGCCGTAAAAGCAGCGCTGAAAAAAATACGGCGGAGCATTCTGAAAAAAGCGTTTTCAATAATGCCTTAAAAACGGAAAAAGAAGTCAATCTTTATTCCGACGGTTCTTGCCTCGGCAATCCCGGAAAAGGGGGCTATGGGGCGATTTTGGAATTTAAAGGCAAAAAACAGGAGCTTTCCGGAGGGTTTTCGCTTACCACCAATAACCGCATGGAATTATCGGGCGTCATCGCCGGACTGAATAAATTGAAAGAAGCCTGCACTGTCAATATTTATACGGATTCCCAATATGTGGCTAAAGCCATAAAACAGGGCTGGCTGGAAAATTGGAAAAAAAACGGCTGGAAAAATTCCCAGAAAAAGCCCGTGAAAAATCAGGATTTATGGATGGAACTGGATAAAGCCCTGAGCCGGCACAATGTCACGTTCAACTGGATAAAAGGGCATGCGGGACATCCCGAAAATGAACGCTGTGACGAACTTGCCCGCACAAGTGCGAGTGCGGAAAATCTGACGGAAGACACGGGCTTTGTTCCTGAATAAAACATAACCAACTCAGCATACGGAGGAAAACGCATGGAACAAGATTTACAGTGGGCGCAAACCATGCAAGGCACGCCATGGCAAAAATGGTCAAGCGCGGTCTTGTATTTGGCCAGTATCGCCTTGGGAAATATTTTTGTCATTCTTTTTGGCATAGGCACATTGACACTGGCAGACACCTTTCACCCCGAAACCGTGTATTTTTCCATAACGTTTCCTTTAGGCGCGTTGTGGATAGGGCTTACGTTCAGTTTCCGCGATTTTGTCCAGCGCTATTGGTCCCACCAAAAATGCTGGATTTGGATGATCATTGCAGGTATTATCACCTATTTTTGGAATAAGGACGTCGCGCTTGCGAGCATGCTCGCCTTTATCGGCAGTGAAACCGTTGACTGGACTGTTTTCTATTTTCTCAAACATAAACAATTGAAGACCCGCGTCATTGTCAGCAACTTGATTTCCTGTCCTTTGGATTCGCTTATTTTCGTTCCTATCGCTTTTGGTGTTCCCTGGTATTCCGATGCCGTATGGGGGCAAGCCATCGTGAAATACGTTTGCAGTTTGTTCGCCCTGCCTCTCATCCCCGCCCTTTCTTGGTTTTTAAATAAAAAATAATGAAGGATACGATATGAATACATTCACTTCTTCCAAAGACGATGTCAGCAAGCTTACGTTGCTCGGTTCCGCGAAAACGGAATATAAACTGGACGAACCCTCTATTGCAATTTTGGAAACCTTTCCCAATCTTTTCGACAATGATTATCTGATTGAAATCGAACATCCGGAATTTACTTCCCTTTGCCCCAAAACCGGACAGCCCGATTTTGCCAAAATCCATATTGATTATATTCCCGGCAAGAAATGCGTTGAATCCAAAAGCCTGAAACTTTATTTGGTGGCGTACCGCAATCATAAATCTTTCATGGAAACAATCATCAACACGATTAAGGACGACTTGGTAAAACTTTTGGAACCCAAATATCTGCGGGTGAGGGGAGAATTCAATCCCCGCGGCGGAACGTATTTAAACCCGACAGCGCTTTTTGTCGCTCCTGACATTCCCGCCGGCAACTTGCTTGATACGCTGCAATTACTGGGACGCAAAAATTAATTCTGTCGGATACGGTCAATCCATGCTGAGCCAAGAGCGTTTTTCCGTTCTTGGCTTTTTTATATCGTATCAATATCAATATTGATATTGAGATTAAATCAGTTGGCTAACTTTGCATATTAACTTCTAAAGAAATTTCTCCCGCTAAGAACAGTTTTAACTGCCGTATCGTAATATATAATGACAATGGGTGACAGCCGACTGCTTGCAAAGATTTTTTTATGTTGTCGATACGGGCAGGAGTTTATTTGTTTTTCTTATTATTCGGTAAAAAGCGTACCGGAGGGGGGATAAAAAAGAAGGACTTACGAAAATGCTTCATTTCGTAAGTCCCGAAATCTGGTGGACCATCGGTGACTTGAACACCGAACCAATTGATTAAGAGTCAACTGCTCTGCCAATTGAGCTAATGATCCATATCCGAAATTTTTATATTTTCATATCGGAATAGTCAAGCTTTTTTTTTCATACATCATGCTTTTCAAATATTGGCAATAAAATATTCAGTATTTTTACTCGGTTATGAAAAAGCCTGCGGCGGGATCGCCATGGTTTCTGATAAAAGTATTGCTTGCGCATTCGCAATATTCGTATTTCATGAAAAAATGCTGTCCTTATGATACGGCGAGCGACTGCAAAAGGTTTAAATCAAGTATTTCAATCGTGCGGCTATTGAATTTTCCTATCATTCCGAGTGAGCGTGATTTTCGTATAGCCCGCGCAAGGGTTGCCCTATGCACCCCCAGTATCGCCGCAAGTTCATCCTGGGTCGTTCCGAGGGGAAATGCCATACAGCCATGCTGCAAATGCAATGAAAATAAATACCGGCAAAAACGCGTGAAAAAGCTGCTCACCTGCAAATCCGTCAATAAGGTGTGGTAAATGAGGACAAGACGGGATAAATGGCGGATGAGCACAAGGGCGACTTCCGGATATTCCTGGATTGTTTCTTCATTTAAAATTTCATCAGCCGGCATGTAATACAATATCGTCATCCGTAAAGCTTGAAATTCACCCGATGCGTCCTGTTCGAGCGCGGCAGGCGCAATATTGAAAATTCCCCCTTCTCCGAACCTGATAACCGTTCTTTGCTGTCCTTCCGCATTATTGAAGACGACTTGCATTTCCCCCTGCTCGATATAAAAAATCGAATTTCGCATTTTTCCGTCAAGGGAAAGAATGCTGCCGGCAGGAAGAACGAGGCGTTTGCCTTGTAAAAAAAACTCCTTTATTATTGTGCATGTTCCCGTAATTGCCGGAATGGCGAATTGGGAAAAAAGCGGATTTTCATACATGGCGGTTTTCCTGTTCGTTCAATTTTGTTTTATCGGAAAAAATAATCCCGTACTATCTCGTATTATAAAATCAAGAAAAAAAACGGTCAACAGAAACGAAAAGAGTATTGCACAAAAGGGAGCGTATGCCCCCTTTTGCGGAACCATTAAAGGATGTCGATACATTTCCAGTACGGAATGGCGACAAGAACAAGGAAAACCGCCGTTAAAACAATACGTATCGCAAGTGCCGGCACAATATGCCGCAATGTGACCTTTTCGGTAATGAAGATATATAGGAAGTACACCGCTTCATAAGGGAAAAGATACTGGTCCAAGCCGAAATTGAGAGCGTAAAAAAGAGGCAGCGGATTTACTCCGAGAGCTGTGCCGAGTTCTCCTATGGCGGGAGTGAATGCCGCTGTCGCCGCAAAAGGTGTCAGTAAGAAGTTCACCACAACGCCTGCGACATAAGCGAAAAACACGGACATTGCGGAAGATGCGCCCTGCAGCATTGTCACAAGTTCGCCGACCGCCCATTTGTTTGCTCCGACCGCCCCGCCGACAAAGCCTATGGCCATGCAGCCCGCCACAAAAACAAGAAAAACGATATTCAATTTATTGAAGCTTTCAGCTTTCAGGATGTCGAAACAAGGCAGATAGCAGCATAACGCAAAAATACAGAACAAATACACAGGGTCCACTCCGGTCCAAGGCTGAAGCATGAAGCCGGCGATGATGCAAAGCACTATGCCGAACAGCTTTATCTCTTTGCCGGAAAGGGGCCCCAATTCCGTTCTGCTTTCGTCTATGAAACGTTTCAAACCGTCAGACATCGGCAGTTGTTCTTTTCCTTTGACAAAATAGACACAACCCATGGAAACGGCATAATAGACAATGTTGATCAATGTTCCGTGATAGCAGTAATCCCAAAAATCAACGGATTTGTCTGTTCCTTTCAGCATGATGTCAAACGCCCAAATGAAAGATTCCGAGGAATGGAGAAACATGAACTGAGGAGCCGCAGCTGCAAAAAATGCCGTAAGGATAAGGGCTGAAGACATTTTGGATTTCGGGTCTATGTCAAGCGCTTGAATAATTCCGGAAGCGATGGCGCAAAAGATGACGCAGCGTGCCAAAATGGAAGGAAGAATGACGACGAGCACAAGCCCTGCTATGAAAAATCCGAGCGTCAACCCCGTAAAACTGCCACCTGTGCTTTTCAGGCAGAAAAGCGCAAGCCGTTTGGCAAGGTTGCTTTCTTCCATGGCATCACCGATGATGACGGCGGCGAAAGAAAGCCAAGGCAAAACCGTCGCCCATGGTCCGAAAACGGTTTCGGCATCGGCAACGCCGAAAAGGACATAGGCGAAGGCGAGCATGGCGGCAACGCCCACAGCGGGAAAAATATTGAATGCCCAGGCAAGGATCGCGGCGCTTGTGAACGCCATGTACAAAGGAAATTCGGGAGAGATGTTTTGCGGAGCGAAAAAATAAAGAAGAAGAGGAATAAGCGCTGTCAATCCCCATTTAATATATGGTAATGCAAACATAATAACCTCAAAAAATTAAAGTTAAAAAAATCACAATACAGTGTCTTATAAAAACCCATAAGCCCGTTCGCTTATGGGCAAAACCAAATTTCATCGGTTATTTAATCCGGTCCCGCCATGCGAAACACGGTGTGCCGTTTTCCTGCCATACACGGAGAAATTTATCACGCAAAAGAGGATTGGTGAACGTATAATCGGAACGCAGATGACGCCCGCGGCTTTCTTTGCGTTCACGGGCAGCTATCATGAGCGCCTGTCCCAAGTCCAACAGATTCAGCACTTCCGCGGCACGCATGAGTTCATGCGCATCATTGGCAAAAAGTTCGCCCAGCATTTTTTTTCTTAAATCGCCAAGATACTTTATTCCCGCACTCAACATGGAATCGGAACGCACCCTGTGCGGACCGCAATCCGCATATTCCGTCATGATCTGCTGCAGGGCGAAGTTCGCTTCCTGCCAATTCGCCCCGGTATTCCTGTCATAAAGCGTATTGAACAGTTCCATGCGTTCAAGGCAGCGGGGAGTTTCTTCAATATGTTCACAGACGAATGCGGAATTTTTATATTCGGCTGCGTGCTGTCCCGCTATCCAGCCGTATACGGCTGCCGCCCCGATGTCTCCGCTGATGTTTCCCATCATGTCGCCGGCGGCGAAAAGCCCTTTGATATTGCTTTCGCCATTGATATCGATTTCAATGCCGTTGGTGCAAAGATTGGCTTCGTATTGTCCAAATTCGACGGCATGCCTGCCCGGATCTATGCCTTCCTTGTCCATATAATCGATAAGGGCTGTCAGTCCTTCGCATTTCATCGCCCAGCGCATATGCTCAAGATCTTCTTTGCTTGCTCCGGAGCAGTCCATATAGGCAGGACCCTGTCCGCTCATTTTTAAATCGGTGAACGCGGAGGACCAGACATCGCTGGTAATATCGCCGGTTTCCACATTGGGTTCCGTCACGAACGGACCGACGGGTCTGCCGTCAGGATACCGGTATACCCCGATCCATGTCGCCTTGCCGCAGCGTGCCAGGAAACGCGGTCCTGCGTGGCGGTAAGTTTTTTCCATGTTCACGAGATATGCTCCGCAGCGCCATGCCTGCGCTATTGAATCGCCCGTGCCGGAAGGGCACATATTGGTATTGAACATTTGGCTGGGAGTCGGGTCGGTTGTGAAAAGGCGGCTTACATAGCCAGTTGCGGCAACCACGGCTTTTGCGGCGATAAGGCGGTATTTGGGCGTGTCTTCAGAAATATCAAGCGCCAGCACACCCGTAATCTTTCCGTTTTCAGATAAGATTTCCAAAGCGGGAGAATGGTTTATGATACGCACTCCGCGTTTTTTAGCCTGTTCCGTCAACACTTTCTTTTGATTATGTCCGTCGTATTTCAGAAAAATTTTCGGACGGCCGGGATAAGCGTGGCCTTCAAAATGATAATCGCCCGTGGGTTTCATATTGATTCCCCAATCATTCCACATTGCTACGACTTGGGGGCTTGTTTCCAAAAAACGCATGACAAGGGGCGTGTCGTTGCTTGTCGCGTTTTGGCTGTCCATAAATTCTTCATACACAACACCGATGTCGCCGTGCTTTTCAGGTATCCAGCATAAAAAATGGTCATTGCCGGTCGCTCCCGCGCCGCTTCTCTTCGTATTGGCTTTATCCAGTAAAACAACATCGGCGCCTTTGTCCGCCGCTCCAATGGCGGCCATGAGCCCGGCAATGCCTCCGCCGATGATAAGGACATCGGCCTGTAACTTTTCTTTCACTTCAATCATTGCATGTTCCTTTTTGAATGGTTTTCTTAATTGGAAGCCTTCTTTAATGTTTTGGGCGTAAAGAAGAGGAATCGACATAAAGCAGCATATGCGTAAGCGGCAGACGCAATTCAATGGCTTTTGCTTTGCAGTCAAGCACGCAGGCATTGCAATGCCAGCATTCATAAGGGCGCTGTACTTTTGGCGTTTTGTTCTCCTTAGGTTTATGGGAAAAAACCTGCAGAGGGCAAATATCCGCGCAAACTCCGCAGCCTATGCATTTTTGTTCATCAATTACTGGCGGCATGTTCATCTCCTTTTGTTCGCAAGCGACCGGTTGATTTTCCGGCATTGTTTTCCGCTTGGTAAAATGAATTTCATAAATTCAGTATTTCACAAAGCAATGATTTAAAATATCGCAAATGCGACAACTGAAAAAAATCTTGATTATGCATAATCCGAATAAATCCCCATTGGTTGTTTAAATACTCCGCCGGATACGGTCAGCAAAAAAGCTTGACGAACCACAGTAAAATGGTGTATAAAGCATACAGTTCAGCTGTTTTGAATGATTTTAATGATATTCATTTAGATTGTTTAATTCGGATGGTTAGCTCAGTTGGTAGAGCATCGGTTTTACACACCGAGGGTCGGGAGTTCGAGCCTCTCACCATCCACCAGTCATAATTTTATGAATAATACGCTCTCCGAAATAGGGAGCGTATTATTTTTATGGCGGGAATGGGAGCCTTGCTTTTTTCCAAACGGACGCGTTTTTTTGCCCTATCGGTATATTAATTTAAGGATTATTTTCACAATAAAAACAGATTTTGGCTGTTGGTTCGTATTATTCGGTACTAATTAAACGCTCTGATTTTTATTGGTGTTACGCTTTTTTTTCGTTTTTAAAATTAATTGCTTATGGGATTAGGTGGCGAAGAACGCCCTGATTGCCCATAAGTTTGGAGTTTTTTTTTATCCATTTTCTTATTTCTCTTTTTATTCATAACAGCCTGCTTTGCCAAATTTTCCGTTATGCGGTGTCATCGTCAATAAAAAACTGGCAAATTCATATCATTCCAATTGATTTTTATAAATCTCAACAGCAAAAAAAAATAATGAATAATAAAATTGCGGGAAAAACTGGACATCATCCGAATTTTCGGTATTTAATGGATATTATTTTATATTACGGGAGGAACGGTATGTTTTGGTTTCAGGAAGGTTTGGAACGGCTGCTGCATTTGCTGGGGAATATGGAAATGCCCCTTGGGGCGTATTATACGAATACGCTGCCAACTGCAGGACTTACTCCCGCGCGGGGCAGACATGAGTGTATTATCAATTTTATGCGCAAAAGTCGGACGCAAGAAACTCCTGTTTTTTTTGCGGCGGACACAAACGCCTGCATGGGTGGCTGGACGTATTTGGGATTTTCAAACGAAAACAGGGATAAAATAGCCAGCTTTGTGACCACCGGGCTTCCCGGCAGGGGAGGGGAGCACTATATGCCCGAGCCTGCTTCCATATACCGTTTATTTGAGGAAATGGAGTTTCAAAAAGCTTCTGGCAGCTATTGTGTGGTCAAGCCGCTCTCTCTATTTCAGGGTGAAGAGAAGCCTGAAGTTGTGACATTTTTTGCCAGAGCTGAACGATTAACAGGACTTTGTCACCTTGCCTATTTTGCTCTCAACGATCACAATGCGGTTGCTATGCCCTTTGGAGCTGGCTGCAGCGGGATATTTGCATGGCCGCGGACGTATCAGCGTAAAGGTTTGCGGCGTGCCGTGATTGGCTGCACGGATATTTCCTGCCGTCCTTTCATGAAAACGGACGAATTGAGTTTTACGGTTTCTTCTGACGTGCTGGCGGAGATGATTGATAAAGCCCCTCAATCATTCCTGACAGGCCGTTCTTGGCAGGGAGTTTTAAAAAAGATTAAACAAAGCGATAAAAAATGGGCGTGAGTTTTTAGTTGTTAATTGATCAAATTAACCGGTTTGTTTTTTTTAGTTTTTTTTGTAATGGCGGTATTTCATATACGCCGCATATGAAAATCAGATAAAATTCTGTGCGGCTGGCGGCGGGTGAAATCTGTTTTTGATTATATTATATTGTATTGTATTATATTGATATAATTACAAATAAAAATTATTTTTAAGTTTCTTGCCATGGTTGCGTACATGCAGGGAAATGGTCTTTAACCTATTGCATGTACACATTTTTACTTATTACAGCAAAAACGTTACGCAAACGGATTTCCTTATATCAGAAAACCGCATTTTTCCGTTACAAGAATTTTTTATTACTCAGAACAGTCCCATATAATTTTCATACAATTTTTTTTCTTGGGGAATATTCCCTTCTTATAGCTGTAATACTGTAACTATGAAATAATAGTGTAAAACGTTTTGAGAAAGGGACGGGGAGAGAAGTTTGGTTCTCTTCCTGAAAAATTTTTTAATAATTAACGGAACTGCTCTGGTTTTTCACGATTTTTTAATTTGTGGATTTTTATAACCTATTTCTCTGTTTTTTGTTTTGCGCCATTTCTTATTTGTGTAATAAAATAAGCGATTATCATTCCTAAAATACATGGCATAATCCATATGAAACCGACATCGGCCAAAGGAATTACCTTTAGAAATTCAGAAATTCCCGTAAGACCGAATGTCTGAGCCCCTACTTCAAAAGTAATCGCAATAAGAGTTGTATATGTTGCAACTCTGTAAACCAAAATATTTTTTACTCCGAAAATATTTAAAAGAATAAGGATGATTGTTACGGGATATAAGATACATAAAACAGGGATAGAAAGTTTTATGATAAAATCAACCCCTCCCAGTGCCATTAGACCAGAAAATACACATATAATGACAGCCCACACGTTATATCTGATACGTGTAAGTCTTGAAAACCATGCAGAGGATATGGCAACAAGCCCGACAGCTGTTGTAAAGCATGCAGCGGCAACACAAATACCAAAAAGTATTTTCCCCGCTGATCCAAGGGTTACTTCTGCAAGATAGAGGGCAGAACTTGTTGTTTCAAATGTTCCCGCTCCGCTTATTTTAGAGCCTAAAAACATCAGACTGAAATAAATAAACCCAAGCCCTGCTGCCGCAATAAACGCTGCACCTGTAAGAAAATATCGCTGTTCTTTTTCTTCTGTTATCCCTTTCCCTTCAAGACCTTTAATAATAATTACCCCGAACAAAACAGAAGCAAGGGCATCCATTGTCTGATAACCATTGACAAAACCCTGGGTAAAAACGCCCGTAACGTGTTTATCAACAGCAGTTCCAATGTCACCCGTAATGCCGAAAAATGCTATGGCAGCCAAAATAATAAGAAGAACAGGTGTAATAAATTTCCCTATAATATCAGTCAGTTTTGATTCTTTAATAACAATCAGATAGGTTGCCCCAAAAAATAAAACAGAAGAAATTGCTGACAATAAAAATGGGTCTGTATTCGGAAATAACGGAAGAACCCCCATCTCAAATGTGGTTGAGCCGGTTCTCGGTATGGCAAATAAAGGCCCGATGACAAGGATAAGTGCCGTACAATAAAGCGTGTTAAACCGAGAAGATATTTTTATGGAAAAATTCTCAAGCCGCCCGACTTTTGTAAAAGCCAAAACGCCGAATAACGGAAGTCCCACGCCTGTTAATAAAAATCCTATTCCGGCTAAAAACCAGTCCTTTCCCATGGCAATTCCCAAAGAGGGAGGGAAAATAAGATTGCCCGCTCCAAAGAACATGGCAAATAAAGCAAATCCTAAAACCACCGCTTCTTTTTTCTTGTTCATAAAAATCCCCCTTTTGCAGGACCTGTGCTCTTGCCTAACAATAGGAGGATTCCTCATAATTAGACTTTTTTGCTTCGTTTATACATAATTATCATATGTTATCAGCGCATAAAAATTTAATCCAAGATAATAACCGGTGTCAATGAATATTTTTTTAATATTTATGTTTTCAATAAATAAATTTTTATCTATAATAAGGAATAAAAATTATTTTTAAATTTTTTGGACAGGGTTGTGTACAGGGTAATAATTTATAAGCAGTTACTATAAAAATAATCCATTCATCATAGCTAATAGATAAACTAAAAAAACAATCAAAAATCAAATAAATTCTAAACAAAACTCCTTGTTTTTTCTCTTGCCTTTAGTGCGAAAAACACTTAAACTTTTTAAAGTTAAACTATGAGGTAAATTTCCATGCAAAATGAAGCACAACTTGAAAAAGATTTTATAGAAAGTCTTAAAGAACATGGATATACTTATAGGAACGATATAAAAGACCGTGCAAATCTTGAGCAGAATTTTCGCAGGATTTTTGAAAAGCGCAATTATTGCCATTTGTCTGATTCTGAATTTGCCCGTTTGAAAGAAATGCTGACCATTTCCGATGTTTTTGAAGCGTCCAAGTTTCTGCGTGAGAAAAACACATTCAAGCGTGATGACGATACTCCTTTAGTTTTTGATTTGCTGAACACAAAAGACTGGTGCAAAAATGAATTTGAAATAGTCAGCCAGCTTCGCATAAATACGGAAAATTCTTTTCAGCGCTATGACGTGATTATTTTGATAAACGGCTTGCCTTTGGTGCAGATAGAGCTGAAAAGCATTTTAAGCAGTCCCAAAAAGGCAATGGAGCAAATAGTCCGTTACAAGAACGAACCCGGCAACGGTTATTTTAATTCTCTCTTATGTTTTATGCAGCTTTTTATAGTAAGCAACGGAGGGTCAACCTATTATTTCAGCAATAACCGCAGCAAGCATTTTTCTTTTAATGCCGATGAACTGTTTTTGCCGATTTATCAATATGCCGATGAAAACAATCAAAAAATTTCCAATCTGTTTGATTTTGCAAAAACATTTTTAAAGCGCTGTCAGCTTGCGGAACTGATCGGCAGATATATGGTTTTGGTGGAATGTGAACAAAAAATGCTGATTATGCGTCCGTATCAGATAAATGCCGTAAAAGCCATAATCAAATCCATAGACGAGAACCGCGGCAACGGCTATATCTGGCACACCACAGGCAGCGGAAAAACGCTGACATCTTTTAAAGCGTCCACGATTTTAAAAGAAAACGAAGATATTGAAAAATGTCTTTTTGTGGTAGACAGAAAAGACCTTGATAAACAGACCAGAGATGAGTTTAATAAATTTCAAAAAGGCTGTGTGGAAGAAAACACCAATACAGCCGCTTTGGTAACCCGTCTTCTTTCCGATGATTACAAAGACAAAGTAATTGTAACCACCATACAAAAATTGGGCTTGGCACTCAATGAAAACAGCGTCCGCAACGAGAAACGCAAAACCAAGGGCAAAGAAACTTATGCGGAAATTTTAAAACCTTTGCGTGACAAAAGGGTTGTGATTATTTTTGACGAATGCCACCGTTCCCAATTCGGGGAAAATCATCAGCTTATCAAGGAATTTTTCCCAAAAGCCCAGCTTTTCGGTTTTACGGGTACGCCGATTTTTCCCGACAATGCCGTAGTACGCCAAATTTCGGGCATGCAGGCTTCCTACAAAACAACACAGGACATTTTCCAAAATTGCCTGCATAAATACACTATCACCAATGCAATAGAAGACAGAACCGTTTTGCGTTTCCATGTGGAATATTTTAAATCCGCAGAAACTGCAAACCCCAAAGATAAAAATTATAAACGAAGCATTATCAAAACAATTTTGGAAAAGCACAATGCCCTGACTTTTTCCAAAAAATACAATGCGGTTTTTGCCACAGCGTCCATTAATGACGCCATAGAATATTATGAACTCTTTAAGCAGATACAAAACGAAACAGCACAAAGCAATCCGAGTTTTGTTCCCCTGCATATAGCCTGCGTATTTTCCCCTCCTGCCGAGGGCAACAAAGACACCATGCAAATACAGGAAGATTTGCTCCAAGAACAGGAAGACAACAAAGTAGACCCTGAAGGCAAAAAATCCGCCCTGAAAAAGATTATGGCAGATTATAATGCCTGCTACGGCACAGCTCACGTCATAGAAGAATTTGACGCCTATTATCAGGATATACAGCAGCGCATAAAAAATCAGCAATATCCGAGCAGTGAATATAAAGAGAAAAAAATAGACATAACCATTGTGGTGGATATGCTTTTGACGGGCTTTGATTCCAAATTTTTAAATACGCTGTATGTGGATAAGAACTTGAAATATCACGGACTGATACAGGCATTTTCCCGTACGAACAGGATTTTGAACGATACAAAACCCTATGGCAATATTGTGGATTTCAGACAGCAGGGCGAAGAAGTGGATAAAGCCATTAAACTGTTTTCAGGCGAAGACAATGCCGACAATGCAAAAGAAATCTGGCTTGTTGACCCTGCACCCAAGGTGATAGAACAGCTGCACGAAAAAGTAACGGCATTGAAAAACTTCATGCAAAATCAAGGCTTGGACTTTAAACCCGAAGACGTGGACAATTTAAAAGGTGATATTGCCCGCTGTGGTTTTATCAATGCATTTAAGGAAGTACAGCGTTTAAAAACCCGTTTGGACCAATATACGGACTTGGAGCAGGAAGAAAAAGAAGAAATCGAAAATCTTCTGCCCGAAGCGTTGCACGTTTCTTTCCGCAGCAAATATTTGGAAACAGCCCAAAAACTGCGGGAAAAACAGTATAAGGAAGATTCTCCGGAAAAAGAAAGTGCAGAACAGACGGATTTTGAATTTGTGCTGTTTTCTTCCGCAATCATTGATTATGATTATATCATGAAACTTATTGCGGACTTTACCCAGCCTGATAAGAAAGTGGTCATGTCCAGAAAAGAACTGCTTAATTTGCTTTTCTCCACTTCCAATTTCATGGACGAAAAAGAAGATATAAGAGATTATATTCTGTCTTTAAAAGAAAATACCCCGCTTACGGAAGAAGAAATCAAGCAGGGTTATTTGCTTTTTAAAGAAAATAAAATCAAAAATGCCATTCTTGCTTTGGCAGAGGAATTTAATCTTGCTCTTGAGGCCTTGCAGGCTTTTGTGGATGAAACTGTCAAAAGGGATATTTTTGACGCGGAAAAACTGACAGAGCTTTTTGCTCCCTTGGAGCTTGGCTGGCGTGAACGGGCAAAAAAAGAAATAGCCTTAATGGACAATTTAACGCCCCTTTTGTATAAGCTCAATGACGGTAAAGAGATTTCAGGATTGGGAGCCTATGAAAACAAGTAATATAGTTCCGAAACTGCGTTTTCCCGAGTTCTCAGGTGAATGGGAAATTAAGGAATTAGGAGAAATTGCGGTTGAAATAACTAAAAGAGCAAAAGATAAAAAATACTTATTATTAAGTGTTACAGCAGGACAAGGGTTAATTCCTCAAGTTGAAAAATTTGGAAAAGAAATAGCAGGAAATTCATACAAGAATTATTTTGTTATTAATAAATTTGATTTTGCTTATAATAAAAGTTCAACCAAGCAATATCCGCAAGGTTATATAGCAATGCTGAAAGATTATGATGAAGCGGCATTGCCTAATAGTATTTTTGTTTGTTTTTCAATAGATAAAGATTATTTTGTTCCGCAATTTTTAGACCAGCTTTTCCAAATTAACTATCATGGGAAATGGTTAAAAAAATTTATTGAGGTTGGAGCAAGGGCTCACGGTGCTTTAAGTTTTGACACAAGGCATTTATTTGAGCTGCCTTTAGCATTGCCAAATTATGCGGAACAACAAAAAATAGCGGATTGTCTTGCGTCCCTTGATGAACTGCTTGACCTTGAAGAAAAAAAACTGTCAGCACTCCAAAAATATAAAAAAGGACTATTGCAAAAACTTTTCCCCCAAGGAGAAAGCCGCGTTCCCGAATGGCGTTTTCCCGAGTTCCAAAACAGAGGAGAATGGGAAGAAAAAATGATTAAAGATGTTCTTTGTTATGAGCAACCAACAAATTATATTGTAGAAGAGATGCATTCACAAGGGATAGGAACTCCTGTTTTAACTGCCAACAAAAGTTTTATCTTAGGATATACTAATGAAAAAAATAATATTTATAATAACGTGCCAGTAATTATTTTTGATGATTTTACTACCGATAAAAAATATGTAATTTTTTCATTTAAGGTAAAATCTTCAGCAATAAAAATTTTGAAATCTATTGGAAATAATAATTTAAAATTTATTTTTGAATTATTGCAGTTAAAAAATTTTTCAGCAGATGAGCATAAAAGATATTATATTTCAGTTTATCAATTTTTGAAGATTTTAATTCCAAATTTACAAGAACAACAAAAAATAGCGGATTTTCTTTCCGGTGTTGATGAACTGATTGAAAAACAACGACAAAAAATAGAACAGCTTAAACAGCATAAAAAAGGCTTACTGCAAGGCTTATTTCCAAATATAAACGGGGTGGGAGATGTCAACTAATACATCAGTTCAAGAGTTTAATTCTTTGTCTGAAATAGCACAGCATTATCGGGATATTTTGGAAAAGAAAAAATATATTATTTGTTTTGCCCATAACGGAACAGGTAAAACTCGTTTGTCTATGGAATTTAAAAACATAGGAAAACAATTAAATCAAAATCAACCTGAAGAATTACAAAGGGATACCTTATATTTTAATGCTTTTACTGAAGATTTGTTCGTTTGGGATAATGATTTAGAAAATGATAATCAAAGAGTTTTACGCTTAAATAGCCAATCAAAGTTTTTTAATGGTCTTCACGAGCTCCCAATGGAGGAGAAAATACAGTTTTTTTTAAGAGAACTTGCTGACTTTGATTTTAAAATTGATTATAATAATTCACAAGTTTCTTTTTATAGAGAATTTTCGGAAACTATGATAGAAGAAAATATTAAAATTTCTCGTGGAGAAGAAAATATTTTTAAATGGTGCTTCTTTTTAGCAATAGTTCAGCTTGCTCTTGATGGAGAGCAAGCCTATAGATGGGTGAAATATATTTATATTGATGACCCGATTTCTTCTCTTGATGAACATAATTCAATAAATGTTGCGTATCAGATTAATAAAATTATGACGCACCAAGAACGTATACGTTTTATAATTTCAACACATCACTCTTTATTTTTTAATGTTATCAGCCATTTTTTTAAAAAATCAAATGAAGTTGCTAAACTGTATTTACATTATAAAAAAAGTAAAAAGATATTTAAAATCGTTAATATTGAAGGAACACCTTTTTTTCATCACATAGCTTTGTTAGCAGGATTAGATTCAGCAATTCGAGAAGATAAATTATATACATATCACTTTAATACGTTACGGACATTATTGGAAAAAACCGCCAGTTTTCACGGTTACACTGAATTTGGGGATTGTATTATTGTTGATGAAGACAGTGAAAGAGATAAAGAACGTAAAAAAGTTATATATAGTCGGTTATTGCATTCTATGTCACATGGGGGACATTCTTTGTTTGAGCCTGTTGAAATGGTAGATGATAATAAGCAGAACTTTAAAGAATTATTCTATGATTTTTTAAAAAATTATAAATTTAATAAAAATACAGTGAGAAAATTAGGATAACACTATGATAGAAACAATGCAAAAAGAATTGGGCAAGACCCTGTGGAATATAGCGGATAAACTGCGCGGAGCAATGAACCCTGACGATTTCCGCGATTATATGCTGTCTTTTCTCTTTTTGCGTTATCTTTCCGATAACTACGAAAACGCCGTAAAAAAAGAATTGGGCAAAGAATATGAAGACTGCGAACAGGCACTTAGTCAAAGTACCTTTAAAAATCCTCTGGCTTTGTGGTATGAAAAAAACAAAGAAGATACTAAAATGTTTGAAAAACAAATGCGGCGTAAAGTCCATTATGTTATTCAGCCCGATTATTTATGGAGCAATATCACGGAACTTGCCCGCACCCAAAGCAATGATTTATTGTCAACATTGCAGAACGGTTTTAAATATATTGAAAACGAATCCTTTGAAGTCAGCTTTCGGGGCTTGTTTTCTGAAGTAAATCTGGATTCCGAAAAGCTTGGAAAAAATTATACTGCCAGAAATGCCATGCTCTGCAATGTCATTACGGAAATTGCCAAGGGACTTTCCGAATTTCCCAATGAGCGGGACTTGCTCGGTGACGCTTATGAATACCTTATCGGACAGTTTGCCGCAGGTTCAGGCAAAAAAGCAGGAGAATTTTATACACCCCAGCAAATTTCAAAAATCCTGTCTAAAATCGTCACCTGCGATTGCCGTGAACCGCATAAGAAAAAAAATTATTTAAATGCCGTGCTGGATTTTGCCTGCGGTTCAGGTTCCTTGCTTCTTAATGTCCGCAAAGAAATGAGGACAAATGCCATCGGCAAAATCTACGGACAGGAAAAAAATATCACCACATACAACCTCGCAAGAATGAATATGCTCCTGCACGGCGTGAAAGACAATGAATTTGAAATTTTTCACGGCGACACCCTTATTAACGAATGGGATATTTTCGGAGAAATGAACCCTGGTAAAAAAATAGAGTGTGACGCCATAGTGGCAAATCCGCCTTTTAGTTATCGTTGGGAACCAAATGAAAGCCTTGCCCAAGATTTCCGCTATAAAAATTATGGACTTGCCCCGAAATCCGCCGCAGATTTTGCTTTTCTTCTGCACGGCTTCCATTTTTTAAGCCAAGAAGGAACCATGGCAATTATTCTGCCCCACGGTGTTTTGTTCCGCGGCGGAGTGGAAGAAAGGATACGCCGAAAACTCTTGGAAGAAAATAAAATTGATACCGTAATAGGACTGCCCCAAAATCTTTTTTACTCCACGGGTATTCCTGTTTGTATCCTTGTGCTGAAAAAATGCCGCCGTGATGATGGCGTGCTTTTCATCAATGCCGCCGAAAACTATGAAAAAGGCAAAAGACAAAATGTTCTGTTGGATGAACATATTAATAAAATTGTTGAAACCTATCAAAACAGAACCGAGGAAAACCGCTATTCCCGCATGGTTTTCATGGATGAAATCGAAAAAAATGGCTTTAACCTCAATATCTCACGCTACGTCAGCACCGCCGAAGAAGAGGAAATAATCGATCTGAAAGCCGTTAAAAACGAACTTGACGATTTGGAGCGGCAAATCGCTCAAGCCAAAGAAAAACATAACGTTTTTCTCCGCGAACTGGGACTTGAGGAACTGAGGTAAAGGACGGCTTTTAAAATATTCTTTACAATTTTTTTAAAATCAAGTAGGCTAATTGAATTAGAATCATATATAAAAACATATATCTTGACTATCAAGATATATGTTTTAAAATTTAAATATAGAACGTTTTAAAATGAAAAAATGATAAAGGGGGTAATTAAATGAAAGCATTAGATTTGGCTCATTATATTATTACAAAATGCACGCGTGATGGAATCCCCATAAGTAATTTGCAACTCCAAAAATTTTTGTATTTTATTCAAAAGGAATTTTTGCAAAAAAACATGGGCGTTGCCTTTAATGATAGAATAGAAGCTTGGCAGTTTGGTCCTGTTGTTCCTACTGTTTATTATGAATATTGTAATTTTGGTGTAATGCCTATTTCTATTGTATATGATACAACTAAGATAGAAAATGATATCCCTAATAAATCATTGGTTGATAAAGTAATTAGTGATAATGTTCAAAAAAATCCTTGGGAACTTGTAAGAATTACTCATGCAACTAATAGTGCTTGGGATAAAGTATACCAAGATAATAAATTTAATAATACAATTCCTGTAGAGTTAATAAAAAGTAATGGATGATTTTGTTACTGAAGACAATAAAAAAAGAGAAGATTTAAAAAATCTTCTCTTTGAATTATCTGCTTCTTTTATAGAAAAAAATAATCTTTCTGTTTATTATAAAAGACTAGAAAATATTTATTTAAACAACAATATAACAAATGACTCCTGTAAAGAATATCAGTTTCGACATTATTACTCCGATATTTATTCTACTTTTTATCGAATTATAAAAGAGAGGGATGAAAATTCAATAATAAATTTAATATGTAATATTGGTTTATTAAAAGATAGTTATTTGAAATATAAAGAAAATATTTCTAGTCAAAATAGAATTCAAAGAAATATTTATAAAAATTTAGTAAAACTTTTTGATCATATAAATCTTGAATATGCTCGTTATGCAGAAAATGATCTTTCATTGAATGCATTAGAGAAAGGAAGAAAAGAAATAAATGAGTTAAAAAATGAATATGAAGAAAAGAAAGAAAATATTGAAAAATTACAAGATAATCTTACTAATTTAACTAAACAATATGATAATGAGAAAAAAAATATTGGAAAATTACAAAACACTCTTAAAGAATTAACTCTGCAAAATGATAAAGAGCTAAAAAAGGTAACTAGATTAAAATCAAAAATTGAAGGATTTCAAAAAGAATATGTTGGAATTTTATCTATTTTTGCTGCTGTTATTGTTGCTTTTACAGCTGGTACAACATTTTCAAGTTCTATATTGAATAATATTGATAATGTTTCTATTTATCGTTTAGTATTCACTTGTTTGTTACTTGGCTGCGTTCTTATTAATGTTTTATATATATTATTTAGTTTTGTTCTTACAATTATAAAAGGTAATAGTTTAGATATAAGAACTTGTTTATTACCTAATATTATTATTATCTTATTACTATTTTTTACAATAAAAGCTTGGTGTAATGGTGTTGTTGAAACAAGAAATGAACGATTTATTAAAGAAAACCCAAAAACAAACAAGATAGAGGTTGATTTAAAATTAGATAATATGCCACTTACTCCTACTATAAAAGAAAAAATTGAAGCAGTAACAGAAGGAAAAGAGATAAGTAAATCAGATTGATTTATTTATCTCTTTTTTGTGCGCTTTAGCTCAAAAAAACCACCAGCTAAGCTGGTGGAATAAAAATCTTTAGATACAAGCCTGTCCTCCTTTGGTATGTTTCGATGTGTTCGTCAATCATAACACCAAAGGAGGACAGTGTCTTATGCAAGACAGTCAAAGTTTATCTCATACCAAATTTATGGGGTATCTGAAAGGAAAAAGTTCTTTGATGATATTTGATAGACATGCATATCTGAAATATAAATACGGAACAGGCATTTCTGGTGCAGAGGCTATTACGTCGATACAGTCGGGCGCAATAAAGAGGCGGTAAAAGCATATATCCAAAATCAACTAAATGAAGATAGGATGAATGACCAATACTCGCTGAAAGAGTATTACGCCCCGTTTACGGGTGGCAAGAATTCCTAAGGCAATGAGTAAGCTGCTTTAGCAGCCGCTTGTGAATGTAATGCGATTGGCGAACCGTTCAAAGCCCTTAAGGCGCAAGCCAGTAACATGCCCTTCCAGGGCTTGAGAAAACCACCGGCTTAGCCGGTGGTCTTTATTTAACTTTTAATAGAATTTAATTTATTTCTTTCAAAAATTTTATATGCTTCTATTACCTGTTATATAATCGCAATTTTTTATCCTTTCACATATCTCTGTTTTGAGCTTTTGGGTTTGTTGGGGAGTTTGAGTTTGCCGGTGTAGATGAGGGGATTGACGAGTTTATCCATAGTATAGATGCGGGATTTGCCTGTAAAGTCAATCAGTTCCTTGCGTGTGCGTGGGGCTTTGCAAAATTCCAGTATACTTTGTTCGCTTGTGCTGTTTTCTCTATCAACGGTTATTTTTCATGGTTACTTTAAAATTGTTGTACCAAATACTGAAAATTGGTTCAGGAAGTCTATCTATTACAAATTTCTACATCATTATAATGATACCGGAATATCTATTTTTAGCAGTTTTCAATTGTTCCAAATGCCAGCAAATCGTGGGGTTCTTGTGTCAACGCATCTTATCTAGGTCATTGACAGAAATCTTGTCGTAAATCCCGCTGGTTTTGATAATTTCCATTCGGTCACGGTACATCACCAAACTAATCGGCGTATTCTTGGTATGTATACTGTAATCACAGAGAGGAAGGGCATTCAAAGTCGCCTTACGCACTGTTTTTATGGGGTATTCCTTTTTGTTTGCTTGCCGCCCGTTATCGTCAATAATCGTCTTTGTTCGGCTGTTTTTTCTCACAAATTCAACAGGTTCCTCAAGCGTATCTGAAATTGTGCTTGTAATGTGTTTATTATCAAAAAACGTTCATCGCCCATTAATATAGTTTCATTTACATACATTATAGAGAAAAATTTTATATTAATGATTAGGAATTAATAAGAAAAACTTATTAACTTTTAATCATGCCGCGTATACATTTTGAACTATCATACCAGGTTTCAGGCTTAAATTTACCATGGTGTACCCCCATGTATATGGACTAGGCAGGATCTTATCGGACAGTATAGGACAAAAAAATGCCCATAATATGTTGAATATTATGGGTAAAAATATTTTTTCGGACTGAAAAATTTTTCTGTTTGGTGGAGGCGGGGGGAGTTGAACCCCCGTCCGCGAACAATCCACGCAAAGCGTCTACAGGTTTAGTTTGAGTATGAAATCACCATGCACGTCACCCTCAAACCGGTTGTCCATGGTTAGCCTTGTGTAAGTTCTCGCATTTCCCCCGCAAGGCGAAAGGTTCTGCCAGCCTGATAGGATGACATCGCACTAAGATATCAGACATTTCCTAGATTGACGTGAGTTGCTTATTGAACCCAAAGGGCATAACTGCAATTAAGCAGCGTATGCGTAAGCGTAATCGTCGTTTGCAATTACATTGTTGCCGCTTTTAACGAGGCCAGCGGCACCTCGACCTGCAACTTTGGCTTCTTTATCCACGTCGAAGCCAATGCGCCCCCATTTGGGGGAGTTACCACATTATTAATTATAATGACTATTTTTCAAAAGTAAAGTGTTTTTTGTAATAAAAAATTCGCAAGCCGTGCGGAAAAAGGGGCTGCCGTTTCCCTGAAATCCATTTTGAAGGAAGAAGGCTTTACCGTCGATTTTCGGATGACACGGCAGCTGAACGATATTTTGTAGGCGACCGTCGCCGAAAATGTGAACCTCATAAAAAGCATACACACCATGTATTTCGACCAAGTGCAGACAGTAATCATGCAGGCGGTGAAAAACGGGCGGGACATGGAATACATCCGCAAAGAGCTTACGGAACGCTTCGGCGTTTCGGAGCGCAAAGCCAAAATCATAGCCCGCGACCAAACCAATAAAGCCATGCAAACCATTTCCCGGGCGAGAGCCTTGGAAACGGGCATAACAAAGGCTCGCTGGGTGCATATTCCAGGGGCGAAAACAAGCCGTGAAACCCATAAGCATTTTGATGGCAAGCCCTTTGATTTGAACAAGGGCATGTACGACAAGGACGTGAACAAATGGGTAATGCCCGGAGAGCTTATTAATTGCAACTGCCGCTTCCGGCTGATCGTTCCGAGTGTGAAAAAATGATATGGCGGAAGACAAGGAACAATGGATAACGCTCAAAAGCGGAAAAAAGGTCAAACTTGATGAAAACGGAAACGTTATTGCCGGGTTTCAGGGCTTCATGGGCAAAAACATTTCAAAAATAAAGGATGTGCAAACAACCGAATTGAAGCCGTATGCAAAACCAAGTAAGAGCTTTGCGCAATATCTTGAGGAACACGGCGGCAATAAAAAAGAAGCCGCGCATAAGTATTTTCAAGAAAATTTGCAAGGAAAATACGTAACGGCGACGATAAACGGACAACCTGCGGATATTCATTTTACGGGCGGAAGCTGGCAAGAGTTCAGAAGAAAAATTGCTGACAGCGAAACAAAGGCGAGTTTTTTGGAAGACGTGCCGGACGTATTGCAGCATTACAAGACAAGTAAAGGCTTAAGCCATGCAAGAGATGACTTTTCTAAATTCCATTATTTTGAACATGAAGTGGAAAAGGAAATTAACGGCAAAAAGATAAAAGCGGGAATAAAAGTTGATGTGGGAACAAGAAAAAATACGGAAAACGAAAACGAAGCCTACCACTATAAAGTGACAAAAATAACAGAAGATACAAAAAAAGCCGGAGGGACTGCTGAAGGTTACCACTTTACCCCGAACGGGATAAATGAGCCTCAAAAAGAGGCGCCTTCGCACTTTTCGCAACCAGCTTTTGATGAAACTATACCCCTGCAAGGTGAAGTTGTCAACATTGAAATAACCATACTGGAAGATGACAAAAATATGAACAGACAAAATTTAGTCATGGACAGCGCAAGCAAGCGCAGCATAGACGTGAACGGTTTTATGCATGTGGAGCTTTGCAACATCACCAAGGAAAGCGTGGACCCGTACCGCGGTTATGAAATTCCAAGGTCTAAGGAATTCGGGTTTGACCCTGATAAAATATACATGGGCTACCGCAGCGGCGAGGAGCTGAAAAAAGCGGCGCACACGTTCAACGGACTGCCCATAACGCGGGAGCACCATGTGGACAGCGCGGAAAACCCGCAGCGCGAGCACAGGGTTGGCAGCATAGGCACGGACTGCGCGTATAACGCACCTTATTTGCAGGCAAGCGTCACCATTACGGACGGCGAAGCCATACGCAAAATCGAAAGCGGCGAACGCATGGAGTTTTCAGCAGGCTACTTTTTCGAGCCCGTGTTTGAAAAAGGCGAGTTCGGGGGAAAAGCCTATGATTTCATCATGACGGAAATAAAAGGCAACCACATCGCCTTGGTGGAAACCGGCAGAGCCGGTGCCGACGTGTGCGTTGCCGACAGTAAAAAAAACAGTACAGGATGTACTGGCGCCACGCACCCACCGAATGGCGACACAGTCGTTTGCGATGGCGAAGGAAGAGCCCCTATGCAAATGGAGAGCAGAGCTGTACGAGCGAAGCAAAGCCACCCGAAGGGGCGTATAGCGATTTGTGCAGGAGAGAAACGATCCGTACAGAAATGGACAGCAAAGCAGCCGCTCTTTTCGCAAGCGAGAGCGGGGGCATGGCAGGATACTGTGTGCGCAGAGCTTTTCTGACGCATGCGTGTTATGAATAATAACCGCCGCAATTGTTTGAAACAATAAATCCTGTAAAAAACATGGTTGGTATCCGTGGTATGGCGAGCCGGCAGTGCGTATGGCGGAAAATTTAAAAATTTTATAAAAATTGTACATAAAACTATACGGTTAGCTGTATACAAAAAGGTTTTTACAAGAAAAATCACAGATTAGGGAGTTCTGCAACTATTGGGCAATTCTTGTAAAAACCTTTATGAATTAGGGTAATCGGTAATTTTCTTACCACATAAAGAGCGTATGGCTTTCTGAAAAAGTAAAAATTTCTTTTTTTTGTGTCAATATGCTATGCAAAAAATTGTCCGTATTTTTTTGTTTTTTTCTTTCTGAAATCCAATAATTAAAGTTTTATAAAGTAAAATCAATGTATTATAAAAATGCAATTTTTTAGATTTTAAAAATAAAAAAATATTTTTCATCTCAAAAAGGGAGATTTTAGTCCAATGCATGCATCTGTATGTAAAAATGTATGGATTTGAATAGGTTATGCATACATTTTCTCTGTCTTTTCATATTTTAGCTTATTCGTTTCGGGTTTTATTATTTTGTTCATTGTACATGGAGATACGGCAGTGGTCGAGGTAAAAAAGTCTGATGATAAATCAAGAGAGCATTGTTTCGTATAAACCATACAAAGACTGACGGTTCCGTTGCAAGCGTTTCATTGTGAGCGAACAGAAAAATTCGGAGGAGAAATTTAAAGAGAAGCCGAAAATTTTAAACGGGTTGCAAAGCGAATGTGTCCCCTCTTTGAATGTTGTTTTAGGGATAATGCAGTTCCGGAATAATGCTGTTTTGAGCGTAAAATTATTTTTGAGAATTTCAAATTTGCAGGCGTTGATTGTTTTGCGGAAACCCCAAACAAAAGCGGTGCCTCTTAAAAAAATTCTTAATTTTAAAAATGCTGCAATTCCAAAAAAGCCAGGAAATCAATTCAGTCTTTTTTGTGGTTGAAATTGAATTGTTATTTATAACAATATAAGAAAGATTAAAAATATCCAGCCCGCACACGCAGTTCAGTTTTTCCCGAACGCCAAAAGAGGTGTCCTGCCCGTCAAGTTCCAAGAGCCATAACTCATCACCCCATGCAGTCATCAGCCCGTGTAATCATGGGGTAATCAAGTTCAGCCCATCGTTTGAAATTTGTATCTATGCCGTATCGGCAAATCTGATGTCCGTATATGATAGGGGAGAAGACAACCGCACCCTGCTTCATCAGATATGCTGCAACACTTGTTGCTGTTCCGTAACGAACTTCTCTGACCAGCGGGTCGCTGTGTGAATACGGCAAAGCCAAGTAATTTTTTTGTCTTGCAGATTAAACATAAAAAACCTCTTGTAAAAATTATTTCTTTACAAGAGGTTAAATTCTTATATGGCGGAGAGAGAGAGATTCGAACTCCCGGAGGACGCAAATCCTCAACGGTTTTCAAGACCGCCGCTATCAACCGCTCTGCCATCTCTCCGCTTTGAGAACATATTAGTAGCATAAGACCTAAAACCAAGTCAACATTTTTTTATGCCGATTTTGCGATATATTTTACTTTTCCGTTAGAAAAATACGACACTTTTTTTTCTTATCGTTCCGTACGTTTTTGAACCGAGCTTCTTTATGACAAAACAGCTGCCAAAAATATAACTGCCGGTAAAATTTTATTCATATTTATTTGAAAAAACATGATATTTTATTAATGGCACAATAATGGCAACATATATGGCAAGAATTATTTTTACTGTTTTTGAAACGATTTCCTCCAAAAACAAAAAGGCGGTAACTATGCAATATATCAAGAATACTATGGAATGTCCTCTTCATGTGAATCGTTCTTCTGTCGAAACTTTGACATATTTTTTTATTTGCATGACAGCGCTGCTGTTTCTTTCCGGCATACTCTGTGTTCCTTCCGCTTTTGCTGTCCGCCTCAAGGATATTTCAAGCATTTCCGGAGTACGGAACAACCAGCTGACCGGTTACGGTTTGGTTGTCGGACTTGGCGGAACAGGTGACAGACGGGATGATTTAACAGCTTCTTCTTTGAGCAATATGCTTGAGGGAATGGGAATCGCCGCAGGTTCCGCCCAAGTGGAAGCAAGAAACGTGGCTTCCGTCATGGTTACAGCCAATTTGCCCGCTTCTGCGAAAGCCGGCAGTGCAATCAACGTTACCATTTCAAGTATCGGCTCCGCTTCAAGCCTGCAGGGCGGCGTTCTTTTGCAAACTCCTTTGATGGGTATTGACGGCAAGGTATATGCCATTGCCCAAGGTCCGCTTGTTGTCGGCGGTTTTTCCACCCAAGGCGCTGCCGCTTCCGCCCAAAAAAACCATACTACGGTGGCGACCATTCCGAACGGTGCGACCGTCGAACGCGAAGTTCCTTTTTCTTTCAATAACCAAAGAGAATTGGTTATCAATATGCATGTGCATGATTTTTCAACAACCCAGCAAACGGTAGAACACCTTAACGACAGCCTTGGCGGCGAATACGCCTCCGCAAACGACGCCTCCACGATCAGACTGCAAATTCCCGCCGAGTTCCAAGGCAATCTCGTTCCTCTTATGGCATCCATTGAAAATCTGAACATTACCCCGCAAAATGCGGCAAAAGTCGTTGTTGATGAAAAGACCGGAACTATCGTTATCGGTAAGGACGTAAAGCTCGCCCGGGTTGCCATAGCCCACGGCAGCCTGCAGGTGACCATTCAGGAAAGCGTCGATGTGAGCCAGCCCAACGCCTTTTCACAAGGAACGACAGTCGCTTCACCTGTGACAGACCTTATGGCGAAGGAAGAATCCCGCAATTTACATCTTGTTGAAGGTGCGACCCTGCAGGAACTCGTTGATGGATTGAATGCCATTGGCGCCACTCCCCGCGACCTTATCAGCATATTGAGAGCATTGAAGAGTTCCGGTTCCCTTTATGCGGACTTGGAGGTATTGTAATGAGCCAAGCAATGAATATGATGACGGATATGGCGATGCAAAGCGCCCGTCACAGTAATTTGGACACTGAAAAGAGCCGTTTGAACGCTCTGAGCAATTCCCAAGACCAAGCGCTGAAAGAAAAGGAATTGCGCAAGGCGGCTGAAGGATTTGAAGCTATTTTCATTCAGAAGATGTGGGATGAAATGCGTTCTTCCCTTCCGAAGAACGGCATGCATTACAGCAAGGAAGAAGAGTATTGGCAGTCCATGTACAGTCAGGAACTTGGCAAGAGCATGGCAAGCGCGGGCGGAATAGGGCTTGCGGATATGATGGTCGAACAATTGACCCGTCCCGCGGGCACTCCGCAAACCGGGGCATTAAGCCGCATCCGTATGGCGGTGAAGCCGGCACCTCTTTTGCCTGAAGAAAATGCAAAACCCGCTGCGCAAGACGTTTCTCTTGAAGCCAAGGCTGAAACAGCCGGCAGGCAAAATCCGGTAAAGCCCGTCAACACGGCTCAGCTCTATGAAGAATACAGCGTAACGCCTCAGGAAGCGTCAGCGCAAAATACAGCCGAAGCTCCTGCCCAAGAGCGGGCGGCGCAAACGCAAAATCAAGCGAAGGAAGAACAGCAGGCACAAATCATCCGTACAACCTATACCACGAACCTGCCGCCTGAAAAGCGCGAGCATGCCATTTTGGACAAGAAGGGAAATCCTATTAAGAAATATCAGGAAAGCCCCCGCACAACGGAAGTGAAAGCTCCGACCCGTGAAGATTATTTTGACAGAAGCGCCTCCATCGCGCGCACGTTCAAGGTTGCGGAACCGACCGTCCAAACAGGGACAAACCAAGAAACGCCTATCCGGCAGCCTGAACAAAAACCGGAACAAAACGCGCGGCAGGCGGTGTCCGGTCAGGAAATCCAAAGTCAGGGGATTGGACAGAGCATGCAAAATGATATTTTGGCAGGCATTTCAACAACCTATATTCCTTATCAACAAAGACGGGCGATGATTTTGGCAAGCGGGGGACAAAAGCCTGACACGCAAATTCAAGTGGCGGAAAATACGAAGCCCGCACAAGCGGAAACGGAACAAATTAAGCCCGCATTCAAGCTTCCGAGCTTGGAAGACGCTTTAAGAATGGGTACGCTTGTGGCTTCCCTGTCTCCTCAGGAAGAAGCTCAAATTCAAGAAATGCAGGCAAAGAAGCAAACAGGGCAGGGTATGGAAACCGCTGCGCATATAGGCGGCGGCACAATTATCAGCACTCCCCCCGTTTTTGACAATGTTTCCGCAAAGCCTTTGGAAAATGAATTTCAAATGCCTGCTGCCGGCTCCATTTCTTCTTCATTCGGCTGGAGATTCGACCCTGTCAACAAGCAGAGGGCTTGGCATACCGGGCTTGACATTCAGGCGAAGCATGGCAGCGCGGTCACGGCAAGCGGAACAGGCATTGTGAAGTTTGCTGGACAAGACAGGGAATTGGGCAACATGATCATTATCGACCATGGCAACGGTGTTGAAAGCGTATATGGGCATAACAGCGAGCTTCTTGTCAAGGCAGGCGATACAATCAATTCTGGCACACAAATTGCAAAAGTAGGTTCAAGCGGTCGGACAAATGGCAGCCATTTGCACTTTGAAATAAGACAAAACGGGCTTTCCATAAACCCTGAACCGTATTTCGCCAAGGAAGAAATTTCCTAGTGCAGACCAAAAAGAGAATTGATGTGACATAAATTTGACGGAGGAATCACATGTTTGCAAATATCCAAGATACATTAAACCGCCAAGATAAGGCGTTAGATCTCATGAAAGAGCTTTTGCAGGAAGAATTTTCCCTGCTCATGAAACGTGATACCGACGCAGTTATGACCATTGAATTTTCCATTCACGAATTGTTAAGGCAGCTGGCTACGGAAAAAGAAAGCATTATCCAAGCCCTTGGCGGAGGGCGTTTAAAAGATTACGCCCAAATGCTTCCCGAAGACAAAAGGGAAATCATTCTCTCCCTTTGGCTCAGCATTGACAAGAAAGAACAAGCCTGCGCAAGGCAGGCGTCTTTGAACACCCGCCTTTCTTTGGGGCTTTTGGACCAAAGCAAGGACCTTTTGAATTATCTGCATGAACGTATCATACCTCCGCAGCGCACCAATTACAGCAGACGCGGAACATACGCGAAGGAACATCCTCAGGCGGCCGTATTCAGCGCCAGATATTAAAAACACATTTGAGGCATCATCATGACAGGCGTAAGCAACTTACTCAATATAGGAAACAATGCGGTACGGGCGAACCAAGTCGCCATCAACACCACCGGTAACAATATTGCGAACAGCAATACAGCCGGATATGTCCGCCAATCTGTCCGTTTCCAAGAGTCCACTCCTTTTGACTACCGACCAGGTCAAATTGGAACAGGTGCCTACGCCCAAGAAATATACCGCAATTTTGACCGTTATTTGGAAAATAATTATCTTTCCCAAAACGGGCTTTTCAATATGTGGAGTGAAGAATCCGTCATCATGCAAACGGTGCAAAGCACGTTTAACGAGGCGAATACGGACGGTATCCACGATCAGCTGTCAAGCTTCCTGCAGGCATGGACAAAATTAAGCACCAATCCCGGCAGTACGGCGGTAAGGGAAGATATCATTTCAAAAACGCAGAATTTGACCATGCTCTATCAAAATGCGAACAAAGCCCTTGCCGACACCAAAAGGGAAATGAATGAATATATCAACCTTGCGATATCAGATGTCAATGAAATCATTGACAAACTGGCTGATGTAAACCAAGAAATCGCAAAGAGCTACAATCCGCCCAGCAACAATTGCAATTCCCTTTTGGATAAGCGTGACGCTTTGGTGCGTGAGCTGAGCACCTTGGTCGATGTCAGTGTTCAGGACAAAGGTCCCAGAGATTTCAAAGTGTACCTCAAGGAAGGTATGCCTTTGCTTGAAAATCAAACCAAATACCATCTTTCCAACCAAGGTCCTTTTTACGAAAACGACTGTAAGAACTTTACCGGCGAATTGCATTTCGAAGGTTCAAGCGCCTATGAATACACCATGGAATTTGTCAGCCCGACGGAATTTAAAGTTTCCATCGACGGCGGAAAATCATGGGTTACCGATTCCAAGGGAAACAATGTCTTTACCGTTCCTCCTGTCGGCGAAAAGCTTGACATTGCGGAATTGAAAATATCATTTTCCGGCGACGGGCTGAAAGAAGGCGATACCCCTTATTTCGACATCGGCGATAAGTTTTATATCGTTCCGAAGGACAGTGTCTTTTGGCACGAACCAACCCGTGACCCTATCAACGTCAGCAAGAACCTTGATATGGAATCCTTAGGGGGCAAGCTCGGGGCATACTGTGAAGTACGCGACAAAAGAATATCAAAATACGAAGCCCAGCTTGACGCGTTGGCGGAAAGCCTTATTTGGGAAGTGAACCGCATACACAGCCAAGGCACCGGTCTTGACGGTTTCAACCATATACTCGGAACGACAAAAATCGAAAGACCCGATTTGGCTCTTGGCAGCGATTGGCAAACGTATGCGTTCCACGACAGACTGACCGAAGGAAACCTGAATCTGCATTTTTATAATGATAAGACCGGAGAACCTCTTTTATCCGGTTCGTTGAATTTCAATCCCGCCGGCAATCCTCCTGAAAACTTCGATCCGAACAAGCACAGTTTGCAGGATGTAGCCGCCGCCATCAACCGCAGTTTCGTCGATGACAACGGCAGACAACTTGTCACAGCGACCATTGAAGGCGGTATGCTTCAATTGACCGCCGCCGAAGACGTGGAATTTAAAATGGGTTCCGATACGACAGGACTTTGGGCGGCTCTCGGCATCAACACATTTTTCGGAGGCGACAGCGCTTCGACTATCCATATCAACCCGAATTTGGTGGATAATCCGGAATATATCAACTCCGCCTCCATTGACGGGCAGACGGAAGGCAATATCGGCGACGGAACAATAGCCCAGCAAATCGGAAAGCTTGCGGAAGCTCCCATTAAAATCACCACGGTTTGGGAAACAAGGGAAGAAAGCCTTTTATCCTATTACGCCGCAATAGTCGGAAATATAGGCTCTGACACAAGAAACGCCAATTTCAATGCCGATTATTACCAAACCCTTGCCAATGAAGCGGAAACACAAGCCCAATCCGTTGCGGGCGTGAACTTGGACGAAGAACTTACTTTATTGATCAGATATCAACATTCCTACACAGCTGCTGCAAAGCTTATTTCCACAGCAGACCAAATGTTTGAAACCTTGCTCGGATTGAAGCAATAGCAAGCCTGAAAGGAGAACCGTATGCGCATTACCCATAATATGATGTATAATTCAATGAGCAAGAATATGAACACTATTCTTAGCGATTACATGAATTACGGCATACAAATGTCCACTCAAAAACGTGTCAACAATCCTTCCGACGATCCGACAGGCACGGTGCATATTCTCAATTACCGCGCTTCCATCAATATCAACGCGACCTATATCGACAACTCCAAAGAAGCGAGCGCCTGGCTTAAAAGTACGGACGGAGCGCTGCAGCAAGCGCAAACCGTGCTGACGCGTATCACGGAACTTGCCGAACAAGCGTCCTCGCAAACGTATTCTCCTGAAAACAGAATGCAGATAGCCACGGAGCTCAGACAGAATTTCGAGCTTCTGATGAATATCGCCAATACGGAATATAACGGCACGCATATTTTTTCCGGACATAAGACCGACAGTCCCGCCTATACGAAAAAACTCGGAGTCATGACGGAAAGTGCGGAATTCAATAAGGCGATTTTTGATGTGCAGGGAGAGCTGCCTCAAACAGCCATGATTCGTTTTCCTCAGGACGGTGAAATCGGCGGAGCGAATGACCTTACTTACGAATATTCAAAAGACGGCGGAAAAACATGGGTGACAAAAACCCTTGCGGCAGGCGACACGACGCTCAATCTCGACGGCTGCCTTGTCAATATGGCATTGCCTGAGGCCGTTCCTCCCACCAATCCTCCGACTGCGGCGCCGGTGCAAGTCACCGCCTATAATCCGGATGCGGAAACTTCACCTTCCAACGGTTCCATGCTCTATATCCGTCCTTCCGCCCATTATATCGGAGATGACAACGATTTTCCTCCGGAAGTGGACGTTTACGGCGACAGTATCGGTTCTGCCGATGCGCAGGGTATTTTCAAATCCGATGTGCAGATTAAATTTCCCGATGATGTCAGCGTCGGACAAGACGGCACCATTGAATTTCAATACAGCAAAGACAATGGCTTGACATGGGAGACGGGAAAAGCCACAACTTCTGCAGGCAGTACGTCTGTTCGCGTCGTTGTTCCGGGAGGATACGTCGATGTTGAAGCGAAGAACGGCGTAAGCATTGATGCCGGCTCCCAATTCGTCGTCCGTCCGAACAGGGCGGAAGAACAGGGCTATGAAATCGCTCCCGGAGATTTTGTGCATATCACCAACGATGGCAAGGATATTTTCGGCGGTCTTTATCAGGCGAAGGGCAGCAATCACGCCACCCCGGTGGAAGAACCCAATATCTTTGAAACGATTTCGGATTTGATTGCGTACTGTGAAACCAATAACAGCGACGGCTGCGGACAATCTGTCGAAGATTTGAGAAAAATGAGCGAGCATTTGGTCACGAAGCTTGCCAATATCGGCGGAAGAAGCAACCGTGTCGAAGCGAATCTGACTGTCATGCAGACCCATCAGCTCAATCAGCAGGAGCGCATGAGCAATATTGAAGATATTGACTTGCCTACGCTTCTCAATAATATTAAAAAGCAGCAAGTGACGTACCAAGGGGTTTTGCAAACGTCCAGCATGATTATGAACTTAAGCCTTTTGAATTATATTTAACACTTTATAGGTGGCATATGCTTATTTTAACAAGAAAAGCGGGCGAAAGCCTTTATATTGGCGATGATATAAAAGTTACCCTTATCAGCGTGCAGGGCAAACAGGCCCGTATCGGAATCAATCTTCCCGATACCATGACGGTATACCGTGAAGAAGTTTATAAGCGTGTCATGCAGGATAATATTTCAGCAGGCAGTTCCGACAATAAGGAACTTGCCGACAATGCCAATTATTCAAGACTCATGGAAACGCGAATCGGCAATATTGAGCTTGACAGAGATAAATTTATCCATATGCCCAAAGGGCTTATCGGCTATGACGATGAAAAGGAATACACCATCATCGAATACAGGCAAAATTCGCCTTTCTATATTTACCAAAGCACAAAAACCCCTGATTTCGGCGTCTTGATTACCGACCCGTATTTCTTCCTCAGCGAATATACGGTTAAGCTCAGCGAAGCGGAACAAAACATCTTGCAGGCGGAATCGGCGGAAGACATCAATGTTTTCGTTACGGTGACCATTCCTCACGGAAAACCGGAAGACATCACCCTGAACCTTTCGGGACCTATCTTTATCAACTATAAAAAGCGTCTTGCCTTGCAAGTTCCGCAAGACATCACCCCTACGAAAGTATTGTTAAAAGACTGTCTTGAAAAACTGAACGCTGAAAACGAAATCTAATCGCTTGCGGATTTTTCTCTTTTGTGCTAATTTTTCATCAATAAATTATGCATGATTAGAGAAAAACTATGGCAAACAGGGTTTATCCGTTTTCTTGGGAATTAATCGGAGATGTTAAAAAAGGGCGTCCTCATATCGGCGAAGACACCCGTCTTGAAATATACCGTCTTTTTCAATTCACCATACGCGATGTTTTAGAGCAGGAATTAGGCTCTAAAGAGAAAGTCGACCATATTTTCTTTGAAGCGGGAAAATTGGCAGGGAAAAGTTTTGTTGAAAAATTTGTCGGAAAACAGGAAACGCTTTATATTTTCCTTTCTCTTCTTCAAAAAAAGCTGCAGGAATTTAAAATTGGGATTTTGCGTGTGGAACAAGTTTCCCAAGATGATATCAATCTTATTATTTCCATAGAAGAAGACCTTGACTGTTCGGGGCTTCCCGATACGGGCATGGAAACCTGCCACTATGACGAAGGCTTTATCAAAGGTGCTTTGGATTTTCAGACAGGAAACAGGTATTCTGTCAAAGAAATCGATTGTTGGTGTCTTGGAGGCAGAACTTGTCGTTTTGAAGCGCAAAAAACGGATAAATGATTATGCCTTTCAGCGATGAACAAAATAAACTTTTTCAAGAACAAGCTGACGAACTAAGCAAAGAACATACGCGATTAAGTAAAGACGCCCAGGAAATCCTGCATATTATTCTTGAACTTTTGCAGCAAAACGCAAAAGAGTTTCATCCCCCCGAATTTTTAAACGACATTTCGGAATTTAAACAAATACAGAATACTCTTGCGGACATACAGGAATTTTGCGAATCCATAAGAAAAGGCAATTTGGAACATTCCCCGAACACTCGCAATTATTCCATAGCCCAGCTTAAAGCCATTCAAATGGAACTGCGCAATTTGGTTTGGCAAATACTGGAGATCGGCAAAGAGAAAAATTACGCTTCTTCCGATGAACTTCATAATGATTCAGGCGCGTTTCAGTCCATTGTCAAACACATCAGTTCGACCATACATGAACTTCACCAATCCTCCCAGACATTTGAAAAGATTTCTTCGCATGACCCTCTGACAAATTATTATAACAGGAACGCCCTTAAAAAAGAATTTCTCAACGCAATCAATTTCGCTGCGGACAGAGGGCATACATGCGCTCTTTTTCTTTTCGACCTTGACCATTTCAAAAGAATCAACGATACGTACGGACATACTGTCGGCGATCTCACTCTTAAAGAATTTGCCCGAAAAATTCAGGAGAGCATTCGCGATTCGGATCTCTGCTGCCGTCTTGGCGGAGAAGAATTCGTTATTCTTTTTCCCAATGTCGCCATAGAATTTATTCCTAACATCGATGAACGGTTCAGAAAGAATGTTGCGGCTTTGAACGTTGAAACGGAAACCGGTTCCGTTTCCGTCACGTTCAGCGCGGGCATTACCTATTTTACTCCGAAACAGCATATTGAATACGGCGATTTTGAAAAACTTCTTGATTTTGCAGACAAACTCCTCTACCAAGCCAAAGAGGCGGGAAGAAACAGGAGCATTGTCAAAGAATACGCCTAATGCGTTTTTTTTATGATTTTATCTAAGGAAAAAACTTGCTTTTTTCCGTTTTTTAAGAAAAAATGAATAGTTCGTGCTGAAGATTTTTATTGGATACGGTTAGTTATGGAGCAATTTTTTCAACAAATTATCAACGGTCTCGCCATCGGGGGCATTTACGCCCTTGTCGCTCTCGGCTATACGATGGTTTATGGCGTTCTTAAGCTTATCAACTTCGCGCACGGCGATTTGTTCACGATAGGGGCATACCTTGGCATGACGCTGTTCGTAAGTTATCGTCTTGCGGATATTCTGCCTGTTTACGGCTCCATTATCCTTGTAGCCCTCATGGTCATGGGACTTGTCGCCCTTGTCGGCGGACTTCTGGAACGTATCGCCTACCGTCCTTTACGTAATGCAAGCAGACTTTCCGCCGTTGTTTCCGCCGTGGGCGCATCTATTTTCTTTCAAAACGCCATTCTTTTGATTTGGGGCGGCAATTATTATGTTTATCCTGAAAGTGTTCGGCCGACAACGATTATCAGCCTCTTCGGCATGGGCGTGCCGCTTATCCGCTTTGTGCTCATTGCCGCGTCCGTCATGCTCATGCTTATTTTATATTGGTTTATCCACAGAACCAAAACAGGAACCGCCATCCGCGCCGCCGCCATTGACCAGGGAGCGGCTAAACTCATGGGTATCAATGTGAACCGCATTATCGCCCTGGTTTTTCTCATCGGTCCGGGGCTTGGCGGAGTCGCAGGCCTCATGGTCGGGCTTGCCTACGGGCAAATTGATTACAGCATGGGATTTTCCTATGGACTGAAAGCTTTCACCGCCGCTATTTTGGGCGGTATCGGCAATATTCCCGGAGCCATGATCGGCGGGCTCATTCTCGGACTTGTCGAGACCTTGGGCGCGGCTTATCTCACTATCGCATGGAAAGACGCCATTTCTTTCTTTGTGCTTATTCTTATTCTCATCATTCGTCCTACGGGTATTTTAGGGGAAAGGGTGGCTGACAAATTATGATTGCGAAAAACCTATCTTCAAAATATTCCTATTTTTACGGCTTCGGGCTTTTCGCCCTTTTCATGGCGGTTTTGCCCCAAATGCTCAACTCCTATTGGACGGCTGTTTTTGTCAGCGTAGGTCTGGGCACGCTTCTTTCCCTTTCCCTCAATATCATTTTAGGGCAGGCTGGCATTTTTCACATGGGACACGCCGCTTTTTATGCGGTCGGCGCTTATGTCACCGCTATTTTGAATACCCGCTTCGGCATTCCCATTTTTTATCTCATTCCTCTTGCAGGCATTGTTTCCGCCCTTTTTGCGGGTTTGGTGGCTCGTCCCATCATTCATTTGCGCGGGGATTATCTGCTTATGGTCACTATCGGCATTGTTGAAATCGTGCGTATCGCCCTTGTCAATGATATCGGCGGATTAACGGGCGGCGCCAACGGACTTTTCGGTATTTCCCGTCCTGAATTTTTCGGCATTAAAATCAAAAAAGACATTCAATTCTATTATTTGATTTGGACTTTTATTTTCGCAACCCTCATTCTTTTTCATTGGCTTCATAATTCACGCTTCGGACGGGCTTTGTCCTGCATAAAGGAAGATGATATCGCGGCGGAAGGCTGCGGTATCGACGTCGCCCATTATAAGACGACGGCGTTTATGCTCGGCGCGTTTTGGGCAGGTATGGCTGGAACCCTTTTTGCCGCAAAAATGACTATTATTTCACCGGGTTCTTTTACATTTTGGGATTCCGTTCTTCTTTTCGCCGCCGTTATTTTGGGCGGCGGCAGCCAGGCGGGAGTCATTTTAGGCGCTTTTCTCGTTTTTGGTTTGCCGGAAATTTTCAGAAGTTTCGCAGACGCCCGCATGCTTATTTTCGGTATCGCCCTTATGGTCATGATGATTATCCGTCCGCAGGGAATTTTACCTCCCCGCCCCCGCACGTACGTTCTTCCTTCTGCGTGGATTGAAAAACTGAAAACCATAGGGGCAAAGGACGCATAATATGGATACTCCCTTGCTTTCTTTGGAAAATGTCACAAAATCTTTCGGCGGAATTAAAGCTGTCAACAATATGAGTTTTGAAGTCGCCGACGGTTCCGTCATCGGTATCATCGGTCCGAACGGGGCTGGAAAAACAACGGTTTTCAACCTTATTACAGGAAATTACGTTCCTGATGGCGGCGATATCCGTTTTCAGGACAAATCCCTGACAAAGCTCAAACCTCATCAAATTGTCGAGCAGGGTATTTCCCGCACGTTCCAGTCCATCCGACTTTTTTCCAATCTGCCTGCCATAGAAAATGTCCTCGCCGGCCGCCATTGCCGTATGCGAAGCGGGCTTTTTTCCTCTCTTTTCCGTTTTAAAAATCAGCAAAAGGAAGAACAAGCCGCTCTTGAACGCGCCATGCGGGAATTGGAATTTGTCGGACTTGCTTCCATGTGGAATGCGCGGGCAGGCTCGTTATCTTACGGCAATCAGCGTCTTTTGGAAATGGCGCGGGCTTTGGCTTCCGATCCCAAGCTTATCATTTTGGACGAGCCCGCCGGCAGTATGAACCAGCCGGAAACGGAAGTCCTTATCACTCTTATCCGCGCTATTCAAAAACGGGGTATTACCGTCATGCTTATCGAACACGATATGGGACTTGTCATGAATGTCTGCGAGAAGCTTGTCGCCATTGAATATGGAACAAAAATAGCCGAAGGTCTGCCGGACGATGTCCGCAATGATCCCCGTGTTATTGAAGCGTATCTCGGCCGTGATGATTAATGGGGGTAACATGTTTTTGGAATTGAAAGATTTACGGGCGGGATATGGGCAAGTTGAAGTTTTGCATGGCGTCAGCCTGCATGTCAATAAAGGTGAAATCGTCAGCATACTGGGAGCGAACGGTGCGGGTAAAACGACAACCATGCACACAATCAGCGGTCTTGCCACCATTATGAGCGGAAGTATCCGCCTTGCGGATGAAGAAATCAGCAAACTTCCCAGTCATGAAATCGTTACCCGGGGGCTTACCCAATCTCCGGAAGGCAGACGTGTTTTCAATTCGCTTACTGTTTTGGAAAATCTTAAGCTTGGTGCCTTTACCATTGAAAATAAAAAACTCATCAATGAAAGTTTAGACTGGATATACGGACTTTTTCCCCGCCTCTACGAACGCAGGAGCCAAATGGCGGGAACTCTTTCCGGCGGTGAACAGCAAATGCTCGCTATCGGCCGCGCCCTTATGGGACAGCCTGAAATTTTGCTTTTGGATGAACCTTCCCTCGGACTTGCGCCGCTTCTTGTGAAAGCTATTTTTGAAACAGTGAAAAAAGTCAATGAAAACGGCGTGACCATTCTTATTGTCGAACAGAACGCCAAAGCTGCCCTGAAAATCGCCACGCGCGGTTATGTTATGGAAATGGGACGTATCGTTATGGAAGACAGTGCGGAAAATCTTCTTGCCAATCCAAGCGTGCAGAAAGCGTATTTGGGGCATTGATATAAATCTTCCCATATGGGCGATAAACCTCCCTTTTTTCAAAAAGGGAGGTTTATTGTTATGGTTATTTCATAAAGAGCATGATAGATACGATTATATGGAAAATTCCCGTGGAAGCCGCCGTTATATCCACCTGCCTGTCAAGGACAAGGGTTTCGCGGCTCGTATAAACCTTATAGGCGCTGTACGCAAGAGGCAAATAAAGAATAAGAAGCAATAGGTACGTATTTGGAAGCATAACCCAGAAATACACCAGCCAGCATAAAAAAGCGCTCAAAACAAGCAGGACGTGATAATAACGGGCGTATTCGTCGCCAAGGCGCAGAGCGAGCGATTCTTTGCCGTAAACGGCATCGCTCTTCATGTCGCGAATATTGTTGACATTAAGCACCGCACAGGAAAGCAAGCCCGCGGCGCAAGCCGGAAATCCGGGAAGATGGTAAAAAGAGCCGCCATACAGACAATAGGAACCCGCTACCGCCACAAGTCCAAAAAAAATGAAAACGTAAAAATCGCCTTGAGCCCGGTATCCGTAAGGATTTTTTCCCATAGTGTACGACATGGCAGCCCATATGGAAACAAGAAGCAATACGCTGAAAATCGACCATGCCCAGATATTGTTTCCGAAGCTGACATAAAAAAGAAGCAAGGAAAACAGCACGATGAGAGCTACCACAAAAAAAATGGCCCGCAGCATTTTCTTCGGCGAAATCACGCCTGATGAAACAACGCCTTTCGGTCCCTGTCGCAAAGCACCTTCAAGGCCTTTTGTCGCGTCGCCGTAATCATTGGCAAAATTGGTGAGAATTTGCAAAAGCACACCGACCACAAGACTTAAGACAAATATTTTCCATGAAAAAACATGGTCAAAACTTGCGAAAGCTCCCCCTAAAACCACTCCGGACAGGGAAAGAGGCAAAGACCTAAGCCGCATCGCCCGTATCCAACAAAAAACCGTCTGCATCATTTTATCTCCGTTTGACTATTTTTCTGCATGGAAGCTTCCAGTGCGTGATTGAGCGAAGAAGTACGGAAATACACTATGCCTTTTTCCAAATCTTCTTTACGCTGATATTGCATCTGCAAGAAATAACGGCGTAAGGTCCATGCTTCATAATCGACAATATCCAACTTTCCCCGGCTGTCCTCATTTATGTATTTTGCCAAAATCCGCGCTGTTTCCTCATGGGGGAAATACTCTCCCTCGTGATATATATGCAGCATGTTGTTTTCTGCGGTGAAAACTTCTTCACCTAAATACCATTCCGCGCACAGCGCTGAAAGCTCCCGTATGCAAGCCTCTGCTGCCGGTTCAAAATGTCCGAAAGCTTTTATGATAACCTCGCGCAAAGCTTCATCTCCTTATAATATAGAATAAAATTCTTGTAAAACCATTTTCCTGTTGAAAAAAATTCGTTCTTCTTCATGTAAAAAAGAAATATTCCCGCAGTCTGCCGTAGACAAAACAGGAATATTTTTCTTTTGAAAATACGTGACGATTTTTTGGGAGGGAAAATTAAATCTGTCGAATTTGCCGCAGGATACAGCCACATACCGCGGGTTGACAGAAGCGTAAAAATCTTCAGCATAGCTGCTTTCGGAACCGTGGTGGGGCAAAATCAAAATATCGGCTTCCAGGGAATGGAGTTTGGCATTGTGCATGGCAGCAAGTTTTTCCAAAACAGGCGATTCGCTGTCCCCGCAAAACAATGCTATTCCTTGGCTGTCTTTGACTAATCGCAAAACAAGCGAACTGTTGTTGGCGGTATATTTTTCCAAAGACCAAGGACCCGGCTTTTTAGGAGGATACAAAACTTCCAAGCCGTAGCCGTTTCCCAAATCGAGAAAATCCCCTCTGCCTAATTTCACAGCCGGCAGATTTCGCATGGTTAATTCTTTATCCAGAAATTTTTTCGCATAACTTCTTTTTTCAATACCGATACTTGTTTCCGCATATTTTTTCACTGAAAAGATGTTTAAAAGAGGAGCAATACCGTTGATATGGTCGTAATCGTCATGGCTTGCCACGATGTAATCGAGTTTTGGAAATCGGTTTTGCGTTATTGCTTTCGCAACAATATCTTTTCCCACATTGAAACGCTTTGAGCGTGTTCCGCCGGCATCAAGCAACATATCCGCATTGTTGGTCCGCAAATGAATTGCCTGTCCGTGCCCCACTTCAAACAGGGAAATTTGCACATAGGGTTTCAGAGGGATAAAACGCAAAAAAACCGGCATGAAAAGGCAAAAAATTGCTATGCGAAGAAAAAAATCGTTTTTCGGATTTTGTTTTTTCCATGAAAAGAACAAAAGGAATATCAATAAATAAAAACCGATGAATGACAATCCCAAAGGGCGTATTCCGTGTGCCGATATTAAGAAATCAGGCAAAAAAACGGAAAGTTTTTCCAAACAAAGGATAAAAGAGGAAACAGGCAGGCAGGCGAAGTCCAAAAGCGTTTGGGCGAAAGGAAAAGCCGAACATAAAAATCCTGCAAAAGCGGCGGGCATCACCCAAAAAGTCAAAAGCGGCAGCCATGCGGCATTGAGGAAAAAAGACCAGCTTATTTGTCCGAAATAAAGCAAAAGAATAGGAATAATCGCAAGTTGGACAGCAAAGGAAACAACAAACACCGAAAAAAGCGGAAAACAAAATTTCCGCATATAAAAATTTCCGTGCCTGAAATGCGTATCATACATAAAACGCAAAAACGGCAAAAGCAGAGCAATGACGAATACGCACGAAAAAGAAAGCTGAACGCCCAAAAAATACAGTGACAGCGGTTGAATGAAAATAAAAAATGCCAGAGCATAAAACAGTAAATCAAGTAAAGTCAACTGCTTGGCGTTAACATAAATTATGCCTGCAAAAAAAAGCATGGTATACGCTCTGAGCAGTGAATAAGGCGAATCGCCGAGCCAGCAATATAAAAATCCTAAAACAAGTCCGAGTGAAACCGATAACTGGGGTCTTGAAATATGCAAAGAACAGCGGGGGTATAAGCAGGAAATTGAAAAGATGAGGAAACAAGCCAAAATGCCCGCAAAAGTCAAATGCTGTCCGGATAACGCCAAGGAATGGGATAGATTATGCGCGGTGAAAAGATCGAGGGTGTTTTGCGTCAAATAAAATTTATCCCCGAAAAGCAAAGCGGGAAGAATGGCTTTTGCCTGCCCTTGCGGGCTGTTCAAATATGTTTTAATTTTTTCGGGATTGTTTTTTGTATTTTGTTTTTTCATTGCTTCGGCAAAAAGCACTGAAACAAATCCGTACCGCAGGTTTTCCCGCTGCCTGCTCCAATACTTTCCCTCGCCCTGCACATTGACCGCATTTTCATAGTCATAATTCCAAGCTCCGTACCATGCCCCTTGGAATTGATAATATTGCCGCAAACTGCGGTGAAAAGGGCGGATCGCGGCGTTCGCCTGCAGATATTGCCCGACACTCGGCCGCTTTGCAAAAAAGTCATAGGTGCATGTGTAAATCAGCTTTCCTTGGAGTTTTTTATCGTTATGCAGACAAATTCTATGCGTTTTTTTATGCACTTCGGAAAGGGCGATGCGTAAACGCCCGTCCGGCAAACCTTGCACACTTTCAATTTTTCCGCAAAATTCCCGTTTTTCAGACGGATTGAAATTTGTTTGGTAATACGCCTCGCTTTCTGCGTTTTGTTTCGGTTCCCGCCATTGCGCATACAGATACGCCCCTGCAAAAACAACGCATAAAATCAAAATCCGCAGAAAACGTTTATCGGGATACTGTAAAAAAATGAAAAGCGTTAAAAGAATGAAACAAAAAACAGCATGGAAAGGATAGACCAAAGCAAAAATGCCGAGCACGGCACTCAAAACCGAATATTGCCAAAAAAGCAAGGTAACAGGTTGATATTGCTTTTGAAAATCTTCTCGCATATTATTTGAACGTACGCAGCCTCAAAGCGTTTGTCACCACGGAAACGGAAGAAAGCGCCATGGCGGCTCCCGCAAACATGGGCGAAAAACTTATGCCGTGGGAGAAATAAAAAAGTCCGCACGCCACCGGTATAAGAATGATATTATAACAAAACGCCCAAAAAAGGCTTAATTTGATATTGTTCATGGTCGCTTTGCTCAGGCGCAATGCCGTGTCAAGTCCTTCGATACCATGCAGAAGAACAATATCGCCCGCTTCAAGGGCTATATCCATTCCGCCGCCCATGACAATTCCCACATGGGCGGAAGCCAAGGCGGGTGCGTCGTTAATGCCGTCACCTGCCATAGCCACAATGTGCCCCTGCTCTTTCAGCTTGGCAATGCAAGCTTCCTTTTCCGTCGGCAGCACTTCATAAAAGCAAGATTCTTCCGCAATGCCGATTTTTTTCGCCACGGCAAGCACGGTCTTTTTATTGTCGCCGCTCAAAAGCACAGGACGGATATTTTGTTTTTTCAATTGTCCGATAAGGGCGAAACTTGCTTCGCGTATGCTGTCTTCAATGGAAAACAGGGCTATTATTTTCGCTTCATCGATTTCAGCGAAGAACAAAGGGCTTTTGGCTTGTTCCGTAATGACGTCAATGCGGTTTTGCTCTTCAGCGTTTATTGTGATTCCTTCTTCCGAGAGGAAGTTTTGATTGCCAAGAACATATTTTTTGCCTTTATGTTCGGCATAAATGCCCCGCCCGGTTTTTTCCCGCACATTTTCAAGCAAAGGCAAAAGCGATTCATTTGCGGAAAAACTCTCTAAAAACGCCTGTGCCAATGGGTGGGCGGAATTTTTCTCCATGGCGTAAGCAAGAGAGATAATTTCCTGCGGATTTTCGCTTGGTGAAACATATTCGAGCGAAACGTCCGCCTTGCCTTTTGTCAGGGTGCCGGTCTTATCGAAAACCACGGTATCCGCTTTGCCCGCAAGCTCCAATGCCGTTCCGTTCTTTATAAGCAAGCCGAGCTTCGCCCCCCTGCCGGTGGCAACCATGATGGACATGGGCGTTGCCAAGCCCAAAGCGCAGGGGCACGCCACCACAAGCACGGATACGGTAAACAAAATGGCGAGCCCGAAATTTTCCTGCATGAAAAACCAGTAAACAAACGTCAGAAGAGCGATACCCAATATGGCAGGAACAAAATAAAGGCTGATCGTGTCGGCGTATTTGGCAATGGGCGCTTTGGAACTTTGCGCTTCCTGCACAAGACGGATGATTTTTGCAAGAACGCTGTCTTCGCCGGTTTTTTCCGCACGCATGGTCAACGCTGTGCCGATATTGATCGAACCTGAAATAAGACTGTCCCCCTCTTTTACCGGGTAAGGCATATATTCTCCGGTGATTGCCGAGGTGTCAAGACTGCTTTCGCCTTTCACAAGTATGCCGTCCACGGGAATTTGTTCACCTTTGGGGATAAGAAGCGTATCTTCCGGAAAAACATGTTCTGTGCCGATACGTTCCTGTCCGCCGTTTTCCTTTATGCGGATGACAGTCTTGGGCGAGAGGTCCATAAGCGATTTTATGGCGAGGGATGTTCTGCTCTTCGCCTTTAATTCCAAATATTTTCCCAAGGAAATCAGGGCGATGATTACGGCGGAAGACTCGAAATACAAATAATGCACGGCATGTTTCAGCAAAAGGGCGTATTCCGTTTCTCCGTTTTTCAGCATGAAATCCGCACGGAAAAACTGTATGGCGTAATAAAAGCTCACAATAAAGGCAACTCCGGTTCCGAGGGCGACAAGCGTATCCATGTTCGGCGACTTGTGCCATAGGCTCGGAATGCCTTTAATGTAAAAATCCCTGCCGGACCATAAGACTATAAGTGTGCAAATGAATTGTATCAAAATGAAAAGCCCGGCTGATAAGGAAAAAATCACCTTGCCCGAAGTATGGAAATCCGCAGATGCGTGAGAAATTCCGACCCAGCCTGCGTGACACCCCATGGCAAGGATGAACACAGGCAATGTGAACAAAATTTCAATGAGAACCCGGCGTTTTTTTTCCGCCAGTTCCTTTTGCATGCTTTCCTGCTGTTCTTGCCACAAATTCACGGCGCTTACGGAATTGTCTATATGAAAAACCCTAAATCCGAGATTTTCGATTTTGCCTGCCATGCTTTCAATGAGCCGGCTTCTTTCTTCCTTGGAAACATTTTCCCGCAAACGTATCACAGCCATGCCGGACGCAAGGCTGACGCTCACTTTTTCCACTTCCGGCATTTTGGAAATCACTTTTTCGATACGGGCTGAACATGCGGAGCAATGCATGCCTTCAAGTCTGAATTTTATTATTGAATCAAACATAGGGTAACCTCGATATGCTATTCTGAAATTTATTTGAATATACGCCGTTTAATACGGATGTGCAATATAAATGTACTTGCACATACGCCGCAAAAAAACTTATATATTGTTATTGATATGAATATTAAAATCAATATTTAATGATTTTACTATATTATGAAAATGGTGTTTTTGCTGTTTCGGCGTTTTTTCATATATCTGCAAACGGCTCTTGCACATATTCAAAAAAAAGCTTATATGGGTGAAATAAAACTCAAAAAAGGAAGCGCTTATGTCAACAATAACCGTAAATGGCATGCACTGCCAAAATTGCAGCAACTCCGTGAAAGAGGCGATGGCAAAAGCCGGAGCGAACAATATCGTTGTCGACCTTGAAAAAAAATGCGTATCTTGGGAAGGCTGTCTTACCAAGGAGCAGGCAAAGGAAATTATCGACAATCAAGGCTTTGACGCCGTGTTATAGTTTTCTTCGCGAGTATTCCGATACGCTGCCATATTCAGGGAAAAAACGGTTCGTACCGTTTGGACGTACGGGGCATGTTTGTTTTTGCCTGATTTTTTTAATGGATAAGAATAAGCCTTGACCCTTGTGAGCGCAAGGTTCAAGGCTTATAACGCTTTCTCATTAAAAAATATTGAATGAAATTCAAAAAAGCGGCTAGGTGATTTGCAGCGTTCCCTTGGCTTCGGAAAGCAAGGCGATGACTTCTCCGCCGCCGATGATTTCATACCGTTTGTCAATTTGGTCTTTTGTAAAGCCGTTGTGGGTCAAGCACGCGTCACAAATGCAGACTTGTCCGCCCATTTCCATAAATTGTTCCCAAATTCCGCCGACTTCTTTGAAAGGAGCGCCGATGTCGATCCCTTTGGTTGCGTCCGGCACGCTGAATTCCACGGCTTCAACCATAAGCAAAATGGTTGCGGAAAGCCCTTGCTTCAATGCATTCAGCCCCATGACGGCAGCCACGGTGATATTGTTTTGATTGGCTTTACCGGTAAAAAGCGTCACGACAAATTCTGATAATTGCATATTTTCCCCTTTTAAAATTGATTTAATGACTTCTTTATGCCACAATGCAGACAATAAATCTGTGAGTTGGTCACAAAACATGAAGAAAAATCAAGATTATTGCAAATAAAATGTAAAATAAACGGCAAATGGGGGCTTATGCAGACAAAAAACAATCTTTTTCAAAAATATTATCCTTTTTGGAACAATTTATCCGAAAGCGAAAAAGAACAGTTCAAAACCTATTCGGGCACGAAAACATTTAAGAAAGGCGAAAATATCAACAGGACGGATGAGTGTGCAGGTTTTGTGCTTATAAAATCGGGGCAAATCCGCATTTATATTGTTTCGGAAGAGGGCAGGGAAGTCACCCTTTACAGGCTTTCAGAAGGAAATATCTGCATTTTCACCGCTCAATGCGTCCTTGATTCCATTTCTTTCGATGTGATTGTCGAAGCGGAGCAAGACACGGAGCTTATGATTTTAAGCCCGGGCAGATTTCATGCCGTTTCCGAAAAAAATATTTTCGTCAAATGCTTTGGTTATGAACTTGCCACAAAACGGCTTTCTGACGCCATGTGGACACTGCAGCAAGTGCTTTTCATGCGTGCGGACAAGCGTTTGGCATTGCTTCTTTGCGAAGAGATGAGAAAGAGCAGGTGCGATGAAATAAAGCTCACCCATGAGCAGATTGCCAAATATATGGGGTCTGCCCGCGAGGTGGTCAGCCGTTTGCTCAAATATTTCAGCGACGAAGAAATCGTTAAACTATCCCGCGGAACAGTCAAAATAATCGATAGGGAAAAGCTTATGGAAATTGCCGGATAGCGGCATAAAAAAACCGGTAATTCTTTTATGTCTACCGGTTTTTTATTTGTTTCGCTGATTTTTTGCTGTGTTGCTATGCCGTCAGCCTTTGTCCGCGGAGGATTTTTCGGAGCTGCCGCTTATTCGCTGACCAGCTGGCGTATGGTTTTTTCATAAACCAAAGCGCCGCTGCACAAATCTTCCGGCAAAGCGTATTTTTCGCCTGTTTCCGAATTGACTTGGTTGGCGACAAGCAAAAGTCCCGCCGGCACGACCATTCCCATGGGAGCGGCGTCAAGAGCCGTTCCGCAGTTCATTTCAAAATATTCGAAGCCAAGTTCATTTGTGGCGTTTTTGTAGGCGTTTTGCACCAATTCGGACATTTTTACGCCGCCGCTTCTGGAAAGAGGCACGATATCAACGCCAATGCCGTTCTTTTCGGCGACCTTGACAATGATTTCCTTGATTTTTTCGCTGATGGCGGGCAAATTGGATATTTCCAAATTTCTTATGTCAATGGTAAAAATACATTCGCCGGGAACCATGATCGGCGTTCCCGGATTACAGCAGATTTGTCCGACGGTGAACCTTGTGTTTTCGGGGAATATGCCGGACGCGACAGCTTTTTGTATTTCCGTGTGGCATTCGATAAAACTGACGACCGGGTCCCTGCGTTCCTTGAGCGGGGTCGCCGCAAAAACGGATTCGCCGTGATAAATGATCCTGTAACTCCGCATGGCGCTGATAGCTTTGACAATGCCGAGCTTATAGTTGTTTTTAAAAAGCCTTCTTTCCTGTTCGACGTGGGCTTCGAGATAGGCGTAAACAGTATGGGGAACTATTTGTTCGTTTTCAAGATTGGCAGGGTCCAAACCGAATTTTTCAAGCATATCCCATGCATTTGTTTCATCATTGCAAAGGGATTTCAAATCGTTTGGCTTAATAATGCCGGTTATGAGCTTGCTGCCGAGGCAGGTCGTTCCGAAATTTGCGCCTTCTTCTTCGGCGAAAGCGATAAATTCAATGCTGCGGTTAGGAATGAAGCCTTCTTCGCGGAATGAGCGCAATGTTTCGAGGGCGGCGACAAGTCCGAAAGAACCGTCGTATTTTGCGCCGTTTTGCACCGTGTCCAAATGCGAACCGACAATGACCCTGGGCAGGTCGGTTTTACCTTTTATATGGGCGTGCAAATTGCCGGCACCGTCCGCCCGTAAGGAAATTCCCATGCGGGAAAATTCTTTTTCAAGCCATGACTGGGCCAATGTGGCTGTGTGCGACCAGGAAAAGCGGGTCACGCCGTTGCCTTTGGTATCATTAAATGCCGTTGAAAACTCTTCAAGCTGTGACAAAAAGCGTTGTTCATTCATAATGCTTCACCTAAAAATTATTTATGTCAGTATGGCACAAAAAAAAGAATTATTCAACAGTTAAAAGAACAGGAAAATACCGGAAAAATGAAAAAATAAGAAAATAGAGGCGGAAATAAAAAAACGGCAGACTGCCGCTTTCATTCTTCAAAAAAATGGTGGTGCCCAGAGCGAGACTTGAACTCGCACGACCGTTTCGGGTCCAGGGATTTTAAGTCCCTTGCGTCTACCAATTCCGCCATCCGGGCATCAGCACAAAAAATAAATACATAGAAACAATGATTTTGTCAAAGGAAAATATGAAAATTTAAAAAAACCAAGATAAACGGAGCGGAACAGCCGGCGGAAATACTTTTTTAGCGGAACGCATTTCTCTTTATTTTTTTATGTTTTTGCAGTATGAATGAGTTGTCAATGTTTATGCGAGGTATCGTATGTTCCGTTCCTTTCAAGAATTGTGTTCGGCCCTTGCCGCCAGCGATAAGAGTTTGCTGGCTGTGGCGCAGAATCATTTGAATAATTTAACAAAACCGGTCGGCAGTCTCGGGCGTTTGGAAGAATTTGCCGCTAAGCTTTTCACCATTTATCAAGGAAAATTTCCTTTTGAAACAGACCCCGCGCTTCATGTGCTTGCCGCCGCCGATCATGGCGTGTATGCGGAGGGGGTCGCCCAAAACCCGCAGGAAGTGACGCACCTCATGATTTTGAATATTTTATCGGGAGGCGCCGCAATCAGCGTTTTGGCAAAACAAAATGCCATGGATATTCTTTTGCTCGATGCAGGTCATAAAGGCGTTTGTCCGGAGCATGGGCGGGCAAGAAAAATCAACGCTCTTGAAATGAGCGGAAATATCGCCCGTGAGGACGCCATGAGTTTGGAGCTTTGCGAACAGCTTGTTTTAGCGGGGGCGAATGCCGTTTGCGAGGGCGTGCGGAAAGGATACGGGATTTTTTCCATCGGGGAAATGGGCATTGCGAACACCACGCCGGCAACCGCTCTTTTTTGCGAATATTTCGGGCTTGACCCTTTTGAAATTACCGGGCCGGGGGCTGGCTTGTCAAAAGAAAGGATCGCGCATAAGGCGAAAATCATCGGTCAGGCTTTGCACAGGCACAAAAACACATATCCGAATGCGGACGCGCTGCAAGTATTGGCAAGTTTGGGCGGTTTTGAAATTGCGGCATTATGCGGGGTTGTTCTTGGGGCAAGTGCGCTGAAACATCCTGTCATCATTGACGGTTTTATTTCAACCGCGGCTTATGCGGCGGCATATTCCATCAATGCCATTGTCAAGGATTATGCGTTTTTAAGCCACGCTTCAGCGGAACCCGGATATCAGAAAATCATGCGGTGTCTGGGCGAAAAGCCCATGCTTGATTTATCCATGCGTCTCGGTGAGGGGACGGGGGCGAGCCTCGCCTTGCAGCTTCTTCGTTCCGCCAAGGTCATTTACAATGAAATGGCGACATTTGCAGACGCGAATATTGAAATAGACACGTATCTGCCAAAATACCATGCTGACGGTCAATAAGTTAAGCAAAAGCTTCGGCATAAGAACAGGAATAAGCGCAAAACAAGATTTTTTCGCAGTGCATGAGGTGAATTTTCACTTAAAAAAAGGCGTATGCCTCGGACTTGTGGGAGAATCCGGCTGCGGCAAGTCCACGCTTGCGAAAATGCTTGTGGGGTTATTGCCGAAAAGCGGCGGGGAAATTCTGTATAAGGGAAGACCCGTTGAGGAGAATTTTTATAATCCCTATGCGCTGCAAATGATTTTTCAAGACCCTTTTTCTTCGTTAAATCCGCGGATTTGTGTTGGAAAAAGTATCGGCGAACCATTGAAAATCAACAAAAATAAGGCGCAGAAAATATCCCGCAAGGCTTTGCGGGAAGCTGTGGAAAATATTTTGGAAGAAGTGGGGCTTGAAAAAGAATATTATTTTCGGTATCCCCATGAATTTTCAGGCGGTCAGCGTCAGCGTATCGCCATTGCAAGGGCGATTATCACAAAACCGGAGCTTTTGGTTTGCGATGAATCCGTTTCCGCTTTGGACGCTTCGCACCAAGCGCAGGTTTTGAACCTGCTTTTGGATTTGAAAGAAAAATACGATTTAACCTATCTGTTTATTTCGCATAATCTGCAAGTCATTTCTTTCATGTGCGATGAGATAATGGTCATGTACGCGGGTGAAATCGTTGAACAGGCGCCGCGGAAAGCGTTGTTTGAAAACCCTTTGCACCCGTATACGAAAGCTCTTATCGCCTCGGCTCCGTATGTTGGCAAGCCCCGGCAGGAACTTGTTTTGCAGGGGGAAATGCCAAGCCTTTTGCAAAGGCGGCTCGGCTGCGCTTTTGCAAGCCGCTGTCCTTCGGCGCAAAAGAGATGTCTGGAAGAAAAACCTTGTTTGTCCGGCAGCGCGGATCATAAGGCGGCATGTCATTTTATCGGTTGAGGAGATACCATGTTTTTTAGAAGTTCCCGTGAAAAGCAAACAACGGTCTTGTGTCCGGAGTGTGCGAAAGCCTTGCTCATAAAAAGGACCTGCCATGAAGCCTATATGTATTGCGGGCATTGCGAAAAATCTTTTGAATTGAAAGATTTTATTCCGCAAATGGACGCAGCGATGGAAGAATTTTTGGAAAATCTTTATTCAAACAGAATTTAATGCACGGAATTTGATGTCAGGACAAGACCGTGATAAGCGTGCGCATTGCGGATGCATATAAGAGCAGCGCAAAGATTTTTTTCAAAATCTGCACAGGCAGGGCATGGGAAAGTTTCACTCCTAAAGGGGCGATGAGCATACTGGTGAAAGCTATGCAAAGCAGGGCTTGGATATGGATATAGCCAAGATTTGTGCGCGGCAGGTCCGCAACGGAATATCCGGAAATAAGATAGCCCAGACCGCCGGCTAAAGCCAAACTCCATGCCAAAGCGGAGGAAGTGCCGATAGCTTTGTGCATATCGCCTGTGGTGTATTTTAAAAACGGCACGAAGATACTGCCGCCGGCAAGTCCGACAAAACTTGAAAAAGCTCCGATAATGAAAGCGGTTATCCGATAGGCGGCAGGGCTGAAATATTTTGCGGAGCTTTTTGGGGAAATATCAAAAAATATCTGCGTGGCGACGCAAAAAAGAAAAACAAGCAAAATCCAGCGCATGAAATCCGCAGAGAAAAAATTCGCAAGTCCCGCGCCTATGAGCGTGCCTAAAATAATGAAAGGACTCATGACACGCACAAGATCCCAAAGCACGCATTTATGTTTTGTTTGGGCGTAAGCACTGGAAAATGAGGTAAAAATTGAAGCGGAAAGCGATGTCGCCACAACCACGTGCATGATATGGTGAGGCGGAATTTGCTGCGTGTGTTCAAAAACGATGATAAGAAGCGGAACAATGACAAGTCCGCCTCCTATGCCGAGAAGTCCGGAAAAAAATCCTGACAATATTCCGCAAAGGATATAAACGCTTACGGCAATCATTTTTTATATCGCCTTACCCGGATAAGGGAACCGTCTTTAAGCCGGACGGTGTCATAATCGGGGTGTTCTTTCCATTTTTTACAGAAATAAAGCAAAATAAAACCGATGAGGAACATGGGTAAACAGAGGATTTGCCCCATGGTGAAACAGCCGGAAAAGTAGCCGTACTGCGGGTCGGGAATACGGAAAAATTCCGCAAAACAGCGGGCGAGGGCGTAACCGATACAAAAAACAGCGGATAACAGCCCCTTGGGGGGATTTTTCCGTGCGAGGAAAAACAGGATTAAAAATAAAAGCAGTCCCTCAAGCCCCGCCTCGTAAAGTTGGCTGGGGTGGCGGGGAATTGTTCCGCCGCTCGGAAAAATCACAGCCCATGGAAGTTCCGTTTCACGTCCCCAAAGTTCGCCGTTGATAAAATTTCCTATTCTTCCGCAAAAAAGTCCGATGGGAATGCAGGGTGCTATGAAATCCGTCAGTTCAATATAATCTTTTTTATTTTTATGCGCCCAATAGAGCAAAACAAGCAAAACACCTGCAAAGCCGCCGTGAAAAGACATGCCTCCCTGCCAAATTTTGAGCATGTCCAACGGGTTGGAAAGGTAATAAGACAAATCATAGAAGAGAATATAACCGATTCTTCCCCCTAAAATAACGCCGAGAATGACATAGGTTATCAGGTCTTCCACATCATTTTTACTGAAATTGGAAAAGGGAAGTTTTGAAAGGTATCTGGCAATTGCCCAGCCCAAAAAAAAGGCGATCACATACATCATGCCGTACCAATGGATATTGATGAAAGGTCCGAGAGAGAAAAACACAGGATTTATGTCGTGCTGATAATACATACCCACTCCTTTTATGACACTTCTTTTTAGCAGAGAATGGATATTTTGCAAAGCTTTTCTCCTTGGTAATTTTTTTATTGCAATTCGTCGGAAATAATCGTAAATAAAGCTTTAATTTGAAAATAGGTTTCAAAATACGGACTCCATTGTGAAAAAGATGAGAAAAATGAAAAAGATGAAAAAATTGCCGTTTGTTTTGTATGTCATTTGCGTGCTGCTGCCTTGGCAGGCTTATGCAAACGATTTTACGATAGCTGTGAGTATCGCCCCTGAAATTGAGTTTGTACAGGAAGTTGTGGGGGAACGGGCGAAAATCGTCTGTGTTATTCCGGAAGGGGGAAGCCCTGCAAGCTATGCCCCGAGCCCCAAGGAATTGGTCGGTATAAGAGAAGCGAAACTTTATTTCACCATCGGTGTTTTTGCGGAAAAATTGAATATTCTCGGTATGCTGCCGGAATCGCTGCGCGTGGTGCCCTTGCATGAGGAAGCCGCAAAAAAATATCCGGAATTAAGCATAGGCGCGAGCCGTGACCCGCATATTTGGCTTTCTCCGCGGCGGGTTATGGCAATGGTTCAAAAAATTGCCGAAGAAGTAAGCGGGGTGGATCCTGAACACGGTGCTGAATATTATTTAAACGCGCAAAAGTATATTGAAAAACTGCAAAAAACGGACACGGAAATTAAAGGTATGTTTACGACAGGCTCCCGAAAAATATTTATTGCGTTTCACCCTGCTTTCGGATATTTTGCCGATGATTACGGCTTGGACATGTATGCCTTGGAAAAGCACGGCAAAGAGGCAGGCGTGAAATATTTGCAGGAACTTATCGATATTGCAAAGAAAAATAATGTGAAAGCGATTTTTTATCAAAAGCAGACGGCAAGCCGGCAAGTACAGGCTTTCGCGCGGGAAATCGGCGGAAAAGCTGTGATGCTGAATCCCTTGGCGAAGAATTATGCCGATAATTTGCTGCAGTTAGCGAAAACCATGCAAGAAAACATGTGAAATGAACGTAGTATCCATTCAGAATTTAAACGTTTATTACGCACAGCATCAAGCATTGAAAAATGTCAATCTGGAAGTGGAGGAAGGGGCTTTTTTAGGCATTTTAGGCCCCAATGGCGGTGGAAAATCAACGCTGATAAAAGCCGTTGCCGGCAGCATTCCGTATTCCGGAACCATTAAAATCTTCGGAGCGCCCCGCAATTTCTCATGTTTGGGCTATATGCCTCAATCTAGTGATTTGAACAGGAAATTTCCTATCAATGTGCTTGAAGTTTGCATGAGCGCCTATTTGCGCAAAAAACGGCATTTTTTTTATCGTTATACGAAAGCTATGCATGAAGAGGCGATGGAATGTCTTTGTTTGCTGGGCATTGAGCATTTGGCGAAACGGACCATCGCGGAGCTGAGCGGAGGGGAATTTCAAAAACTTCTTCTTGTGCGCACGATTTTGACCGATCCGAAACTGCTGCTTCTTGATGAACCTACCGCCAATATCGACCCCCGATCTTCCGAACATATTTTTGAAGTCTTGGCGGGATTGAATAAAAAAATGACCATTATCATGGTGACGCATGATTTGTCCGCCGTCGCTTCCTGTGTGAAGAGCATAGCCTGTTTGAGCCAAACCCTGATTTATCACGGAGAGCCCAGGCTCAATGCCGATATTTTAACGAAAATGTATGGCTGCCCCATTGATTTGATCGCCCATGGGCACCCGCACCGCGTTTTGCCTTATCATGTCCATGACGGGGAAAACGGCGGATGTTGTGAGATGGGACTGGAACACCGCCGTAGTGAGGCGGATGATATTTTGTAGTCAAGGTTGTTTATGTTTTCTGCGTTATTTGAATATCAATTCCTGCAATATGCTTTCATTGTCATTGTGCTGAGCAGTATTGTCTGCGGTATTGCCGGCAATTTGATCATTGAAAAAAAAATGCTCATGATAAGCGGCGGGCTTGCCCATACCGCATACGGCGGAATCGGGCTTGCGTATTTTTTGGAATTTGATCCCATGCTCGGAGCCTTTTTCTTTTCCCTTTGCTCGGCTTTGTTCATCGCTTTCTTGTATAAGAAATCCCATGTTTCCCATGATATTTTCATCGCCCTTTTCTGGGCGCTCGGCATGGCTCTCGGCGTTATTTTCATCGGGCTTATTCCGGACTACACTCCGAATATTGAAGCGTATCTTTTCGGTAATCTCTTAACGGTTTCAAAAACCGATGTTTGGGCAATGTTCGGGCTTGCCGTGTTCATTGTGCTGAGTGTTTTCGCTTTTTATAAAGATTGGCAGGTGTTTTTATTTGATGAGGAATTTGCACGCTTGCAGGGCATAGCGGTAACTTTCTATCATTATTTTTTATATGTGCTTGTGACGTTGTGCATTATTTTATTGATCCGGGTGGTGGGCATAATTTTGGTTTTGGCTTTGCTCTCCGCTCCGGCTGCCAGTGCGGCGCTTTGCATGCGGTCTTTTAAAGGCAGGATAGTTGTTTCCGTTTTGTTTTCTTTTTTGTTCGGTTTTTCAGGGCTGTGGCTTTCTTATGTTTTGGATATTTCTTCCGGGGCCTGCATTGTTGTTTTCGCTTTTTGTTTTTATTCGGCGTTATTGGGCATTATGCGGAACAGAGCGTGAAATTCATGGCTTTTGTTTGAAATTTGCATTGTTATATTGATAACGGCGCGATTAATCGAAAAAAAAACGGAGAAAAAATTCTCCGTTTTTTATGCTGCTGTGTTTTTAGCGGGCATTATCAAAAAAGCGCGTTCCGGGCGTTTTCTCTTATCCGAATTTGCAGGATATTTTTTTACCGTTTTGTAGTGTCATTCATACGGATTAAAATTTGAATTTCTTAAGGCGTTCCACTGCTTCAAGGGTATTTTCATAACTGCCGAAAGCCGTCAGCCGGAAATAGCCTTCACCGCACAGTCCGAAGCCCTGACCCGGAGTGCCCACGATATTGACCTGATTAAGCAGTTCGTCAAAGAATTTCCAAGAATCGTTGATCGGAAGTTTGAGCCACACATAAGGAGCGTCAACTCCGCCATAAACCGTGAGCCCCATATTGGCGAAGCCCTCGCGGATATGTTTTGCATTGAGCAGGTAAGCGTCAATCAGTTCTTTGACTTCTTTTTTGCCTTGTTCGCCGTGCACGGCTTGGGCTGCGCGCTGTACCACATACGGCGTGCCGTTGTATTTTGTCGTTTGGCGGCGGAGCCATAAATCACGAAGAGCCGCGCTGCCGCCGTTTTTGGTTTTCAAAGACAGGTTTCTCGGAATAACCACATAACCGCAGCGAAGTCCGGTAAACCCTGCGATTTTGGAATAGCTTCTAAATTCAACGGCGCATTCTTTGGCTCCCTCGATTTCATAAATGCTGTGGGGGATGCCGGGGGTGCGGATAAAGGCTTCATAGGCGGAGTCGAACAAAATAATGCTTTCGTTCGCCCTTGCGTAATCGACCCATATTTTCAATTGTTCTTTGGTCAGGACAGTTCCCGTCGGGTTGTTGGGATAGCATAAATAAATGATATCGGGACGTTCCTTTGGAAGTTCAGGCACAAAATTGTTTTCAGACGTGCAGGAAAGGTAGATGATTCCTTGAAAACGCCCGTCTTTTTGAGCTTCCGCCCGTCCCGCCATGACGTTGGAATCCGCATAAACGGGATATACGGGGTCGGTAATGGCAACTTTGCAGGAAATGTCGAAAAGCTCCTGAAAATTGCCGATATCGCTTTTCGCGCCGTCACTGACGAAAATTTCATCCTTTTCAAAGCCGAACTGCGCGAAACAATCATTGACAATGGTTTCACGCAAAAAATCATAGCCTTGTTCCGGACCGTAACCGCGGAAGCCTTCGGCTGTCGCCTGTTCGTCAACGGCTTTATGCAGTGCCGCGATAACAGAGGGAGGAAGGGGTTTTGTCACATCGCCGATACCGAGACGGATAATTTTTTTGTCCGGATTTTCAGCGGAATATTTATTCACTCTTTTTGCTATTTCTGAAAAAAGATAACTGCCTGCAAGGTTTTGATAAAAATGATTTGCTAATGCCATAATGCCTCACTATAAATAAAATATTTCTCTTGTTTTATAAGTAATTATTTTTATTAATGCAACGGATTAATATGAGGAATTTAAAAATCGAAAAGAAAATTCTCGTTTTGAAAAAAGAATAAGTGACAAGAGAAAATGCTTGTGCTATTAAAAACTTACTTGTTAGTCAACTTATTAAGAGAGGAATTTTTTTATGGATATGCAAGAAGTACGGAAAATTGCAAAAGAGCGTATGCAGGGTTTTTGCAGGGTTTGTCCTGTTTGTGACGGAAGGGCCTGCGCGGGGGAAACTCCCGGAATGGGGGGCTGCGGAACGGGTTCTTCTTTTCATAATAATATGAAATCATTGAAAAATATTCATGTCAACATGCGCCTTATCCATGAAGTGCGCAACCCTGAAATCAGCTGTTCCGTTTTAGGCATGGATTTGGAAATTCCGGTGCTTGCCGCGCCTATCGGCGGTGTTTCTTTCAATATGGGCGGAAAAATTACCGAGGAGCAATATGTGAAAGCCGTGATTGACGGCTGTAAAGAAAGCGGAACCATCGGCTGTACCGGGGACGGCGTGCCTGCTTTTATTCATGAAAGCGGATATAAGGCGATAAGCGAGGCGGGCGGTTTCGGCATTCCTTTTATCAAGCCGTGGGATTCCAAGGAATTTGATGAAAAATTGGAAAAAGCCATTGAAGCGAACTGTTCCATTATCGGTATGGATATTGACGCGGCAGGGCTTATCACTCTTGCGAAAATGGGACGCCCTGTTTCTCCGAAAAGTCCGGAAGAGTTGAAAACAATTGTCGATAAAGTTCATGCCAAAGGCAAAAAATTTATTTTGAAAGGTATCATGACCGCCGCCGATGCGCGGGCTGCCGCCGATGTCGGATGTGACGCCATTGTTGTTTCCAACCATGGCGGACGTGTTCTCGACCATGCGATGGGAGTTGCGGACGTGCTTCCCGAAATTGCCCAGCGCGTCAAAGGGCAGTTGACGGTTTTGGCTGACGGCGGCATTCGTGACGGCGTGGATATTTTGAAAATGCTGGCGCTTGGCGCTGACGCCGTCATGATTGGCAGACCTTTCAGCATAGCCGCTGTCGGCGGGGAAAAGGAAGGCGTGAAAGCGTATATTGAAATGCTTAAAGGTCAGCTCAAATCCACAATGGTTTTGGTGGGCTGTCCTTCTGTTCAGGAAACCAGCATGCGCCTGCTCAGCATTCCAAAAATTTATTAAATCATATTATTACATATAGTTATATAGAAAGCCTGTCGTTTTTGACAGGCTTTTTGCATAAATATTTTCTTGCAGTATCTATAAGTATTCTTTCCACAATTTTGGGCAAAGAATGTATCATACGGGCTTTTGCGGTATGAATTTATTTGCTGTTATTTTCGGAAACATTCTGGAAATATCCTCCCGTTATTTTAGGCAGGATGTTTTATTTTTTGTAGCGTATATTACATTTTTTCTTTTATATTAACGGTATGGTAACAATACGTATGTTGGCGCATACGTAACACAGCAGAAATTCAGGCAGCAACTGGAGTATGAAACAGCATTCTTTCAGAAAAAGTTTAGCTGAAAAACTTCGCTGTATGTTTTTTTCAATGAAGTGCGGCTCATAAAATGGGTACTTGAATGAAGTTCTTGTTTGATACATTGGACGGATAACGTGTAATATTTGGTGAGCTGTTGAGCTTTAATTTATAAAATTAAGGAGAGAAAATGCGTAAACTTGTTTCATTTTTAGCCGGTGCGGCGTTGGCTGCTTTATATCTTGTTCCATCTGTATCTTTGGCATATGAAGCCATTTGCGGACCTTTAGGGGTTCTCCAGTATGAAAAGGACAAATCGTATGGCGGATATGTTCTTTATACGAATCATTTAGGAGGAACAAAAACCTATCTCATTGATCTTGAAGGTAATGTTGTCCATGAATGGAATCATAACGGTCGTCAGGCATTCATGGCAGAGCTTCTTCCCAATGGTAATTTGCTCCGTGCTGAACAAGGGGCTGATACTCCGGTAACCTTTGGCGGCTGGCATGGTTCTTTGCGTGAATATGACTGGGACGGCAATGTTGTATGGGAATATACTGTACGTGATAAAAACAGGGTTGCTCACCATGGTTTTGACCGTTTGCCTAATGGCAATACAGCCATACTTGTATGGGAAAAAATGTCATGGGACGACATGATTGCCAAAGGACGCGACCCTAACGATCCGACTATTTACAAAAATGGCTTTAAATATCCTGACGGAAGAGTTTTGGAAGGCGTATGGCCAGATTCTATTCTTGAAGTTGACCAAAAAGGCAATGTTGTTTGGGAATTTCATGTAAAAGACAATATTGGTACAGCAAAGGACCAATGGAATCCAAATTATCATCTTCCATATGGCTATAAACCGGCTTATTTTGCAGGTCCAGACTGGACACATTGGAATTCTGTCCGTTATAATCCGGAAACGGATCAATATCTTGTCAATTCGCGGGACTGGGGGGAAATGTATATTGTTGACCGCAAAACCAAAAAAATGGTTTGGCGTTGGGGCAATCCCTATGCCTATGGAGCAGGAACAAAAGTACAAGGTTATGCCCGCAGCGGCGACCAAATTTTATTCGGTTCCCACGACTGCAACTGGCTGCCTAACGGGAATGTAAGTATTTTCGATAATGGCACTATGCGTCCAGACGGCAACCACAGTGCTGTTTATGAAATTGAACGTGACGGAACATTTAATGGCGGTAAAATTGTTTGGACTTTCAAAACCGATGATTCCAACAGCTTTTATTCCGACTACCAAAGTGCTGCGCAAAAACTCCCAAATGGCAACTGGCAAATCACTTCAACAAACAATGGACATTTGTTCGAAGTAACCCCGGCAGGTGAAGTGGTATGGGAATTTGTCAACCCAATGTCCGGAGATGTTCCTTATTGTGTAAAGAAAGATGAAAACCCTTGGACACAAATCCACCGCTCTTTCCGCTATGCTGCAGATTCCCCGCAGCTCAAAGGACGTGCTCTCACGCCAATCCGCAAGCTTGCTCCAAATTGTCCTGATTGGAAAGCGTTGCTTGATTTTAAACCTTCACCAAATGGAAACGCGGCTCCGACAAATGTAACCAACCCGACCCCGGTTCATAAGTAATATATAACGTGCTGGAGGTTTTCCAAAATATTTAGTTAACTTCCGGTCAAAACTGTTTGTCATTATTTTTTAAAGTGTGTTTCATAGTTATCATGGCAACGTATATTAACTAATGTGAACACCCCCTAATAAAAAAGAAAAAGCCCGGCAATTTTGTATTGCCGGGCTTTTTCTTTTCATTTATTCAATAATGAACTTTGCGATGAAGAGAAGGGCGAGGATGTAAGTCAGCGGGTGGATTTCCTTGAATTTTCCCATGGAAATGTTGATAATCACATAGCTGATCACGCCCCAGGCAATGCCGTGGGCTATGCTGTACGTGAGGGGCATGCCGATAATGGTGATAAAGACAGGGATTGAAACGGAAAAATTGTCAAAATCGATTTCTTTGATCGGGCTGATCATGAACAAGCCGACAACGATAAGCGCAGGAGCCGTCGCCGCTGAGGGGATAAGCAGAAAAATTGGCGCCAGGAGCAAAGAAATAAAGAAGAAAACGGCGATGACGAGAGCTGTCAGACCTGTTCTGCCGCCTGCGGCAACCCCGCTTGCGCTTTCAACATAGGAAGTGACGGCGGAAGTGCCGAGCACCGCGCCTATGCAAGTACCCATCGCGTCCGCCAGAAAAGCTTGCTTCGCTTCCGGAAGCCGTCCGTCCTTGTCCAAGAGATTGCCTTTGGTCGCGACGCCGACAAGCGTTCCCACCGTATCGAAAAGGTCGACAAAAAGGAATGTTGTCAAAACAAAGAGCATATCGGTGGTGAAAACCTGTGAGAAATCAAATTGCCAGAATGTCGGCGCAAAACTCGGCAGGGTTAAAAAACTTGAAGCGGACAATGTGTCCAATTTGGTAACGCCTAAGAACGCTCCGATAACGGTTGCGAATAAAATTCCGTATAACAAGGCGCCGCAGATTTTATATATCAACATGACGGAAACGGCGAAAAGTCCGATAATGGTGACAATGGCGTTAGGGCTCGTGATGTTTCCCATGGAAACAAGCGTCGCCGGATTGTCGATGACAATGCCCGACCCCTGCAGGCCGATAAAGGCGATAAAAAGTCCGATACCCGCTGAAATGGCTTTTTTTAAATCAAAAGGTATGCAGTTTAGAATAGCTTCGCGCAGATTGGTGATTGTCAGAAGAATGAAAATAAGACCTTCCAGAAAAACGGCGGTTAGGGCGAATTGCCAGGAATATCCCATGCCGAGGCAAACGCTGAACGCGAAAAAAGCATTAAGCCCCATGCCCGGCGCAAGACCTACGGGCAGGTTGGCATACAGCGCCATGATTGCGGTTGCTATGGCGGAACTCAGGGCTGTTGCCGCAAAAACAGAACTTGCGTCCATGCCCGCCGCGCTTAAAATACTTGGGTTGACCGCCAAAATATACGCCATAGTCATAAAGGTCGTGATACCTGCCAAAACTTCCGTTCTGATTGTCGAACCTTTTTCTTTGATTTTGAAATAGGCATTGATATCCATGTTTTTCCCTTCCGTATTGTTTAAGGTTGATATTGTTGAAAGAAAATTTTTAGCAAAGGTTTTAGTAAGTTGCAAGAAAAAAAAGACATCGGGAAGGTGCGGGGAACATTATGCCGGAAATCCGCCATTCGCCGGAGACAGGCAAAAATTTACAAAATTGTGAAAAGATTAAAAATGCGTATAAATATTTTTCCAAGCATGCCTAATAATGCTTGACCATTGGAGCTTAGATACGTATACTTTTATGTTACAAGATATCAACATACAGGCATCATGCCGTGAAAGGAGAATACTATGCCGGGTTTGGAACCTACCCCATTTATTTGGTTTGACGGTGAACTTGTTCCTTGGAGCGACGCCAAGATTCACGTTTTGACACATGCGTTGCACTACGGAACAGGATATTTCGAGGGGATCCGCGCGTATAAGTGCGCCAACGGGCAGTCAGCCGTATTCCGGCTTCGCGAGCATATGCAGCGCATGGTGAATTCTTCCAAAATTTTGGCTTTGCCCTGCCCTTATAATGTTGATGAGCTTTGCAAGGCGACCATCGATACCCTTGTCGCCAACAAGATGAGCTCCGCGTATATCCGTCCGCTCAGTTTCGTGGGCTTCGGAAGCCTTGGCGTATATCCCGGAGAAAACCCCATCAATACCATTATCGCCGTTTGGAACTGGGGAGCGTATCTCGGAGCGGAAGCTCTCGAAATGGGCGTGCGCGTGAGAACCAGTTCTTTTAACCGTATGCATCCGAATACCCATATGGGAAAAGCGAAAGCAAGCGGAAACTATGTGAACTCCGTGCTTGCGAAAATCGAAGCTGTGCGCGACGGTTATGATGAAGCTCTCATGCTTGATACGAATGGTTTCGTTTCCGAAGCCACAGGCGAAAATGTTTTCATCGTGCGCGGCAAAACCATTAAAACAACGCCTCTCACTTCCATTTTGGAAGGTATCAACAGGGCGAGCGTAATCACTCTTGCCAAAGACTTGGGCTATGAAGTCGTTGAAACGCAGTTCACCCGTGACGAGGTTTACTGCGCCGATGAAGTCTTCTTCAGCGGTACCGCCGCCGAAGTCACCCCCGTACGCGAAATCGACAACCGCATTATCGGGCAGGGCAGAGCCGGCGAAGTGACGAAAGTTTTGCAAAAAGCGTTCTTTGAAATTGTTCAGGGCAATAATCCTAAATACAAAGAATGGCTTACCCCTTATTCTTATTGATTTGAGTTTTTGTCATGGCGAATATTTCCCTTGCAGCAAAATACCGTCCTCAAACGTTTGCCGAAGTTGTGGGGCAGGATACCGTAAAAAAGGTGCTTTCCCTCGCTTCTTTGCAGGATAAGGTCGCGCCCGCGTATCTGCTGAGCGGAACAAGAGGGGTGGGAAAAACCACGCTTGCAAGAATTTTTGCCAAAGCATTGAATTGCGCAAACGCCCCGACAGCCGAACCCTGCAACGAGTGTGAAGCGTGCAGACGTATCACGCAGGGGGCGTTTGTCGATGTCGTTGAAATTGACGGAGCGTCGAACCGGGGCATTGACGATGTGCGCAGGCTCAGGGAATCTATCGGTTATTCGCCTTTGGAAGGGCGGTATAAGGTTATCATCATCGATGAAGCCCACATGCTGACAAAGGAAGCGTTCAATGCGTTATTGAAAACGTTGGAAGAACCTCCCCGCGGCGTTGTTTTCATTCTTGCCACGACGGAACAGCATAAATTTCCCATTACCATTTTGAGCCGCTGCCAGCTCTATGTTTTTAAACAAGTGCCCGAACAGAGCATTGAAAAACATTTGGCTTCTGTTCTGCAAAAAGAACATATCGCCTTTGAAGAGGAAGCCCTGTCCCTTATCGCTCGCCGCGCCATGGGCAGCGTGCGTGATTCCATGTCTTTGCTCGGGCAGTGTTTGGCGCTTTCTCCCGACGATGTCGAGGGGTACAGGCTGGAGAGCCGCATTGTGCGCCAGACCTTGGGACTTGCGGGCATTGAAGTCATGGACAGGCTCTTGCAGGCCATGCAGAAGCAAGATGTCGCAAAAACGACTGTGCTTGTGCGTGATGTGCTGGCTGAAGGTGTTGATATCGGTTTCTTTTTGGGGGAACTTGTGCGTTTGCTGCGTAATTTGTTCATGCTTAAGGAAGCTGGAAAAGAAATTCTATCCGATTTGCCTTTGCGTGAGGTGGTGCGTCTTGAAGAAAACGCAAGCTATTTTTCCACGGCTTTTCTGCATGCGGCATGGCAGATGGTTTTGGAAAACCAACGCCGTATTTTGCAGAGCTACGAACCTGCTGCCGCGCTTGAGCTTTTGCTCCTGAATTTAACGCTGCTGCCCCGTTTGCTTCCTCTTGAAAAAGTTCTTGTACCGGATACGCGGAAAGGCGGTATGCCGGGGGAGTAGCTGCCCCTTGCGAGAACATTCTTGCGGAAAAGGGGGCGGAAACAGTTTCTCACAAATCGTATTCCGATGAAACAGAGATTGTCGAAGCCAAAAAGCGGGAATTTCAGAATATCATAGAGCAGGCTAAAAAAGCCAAAGAACCTTGCGATGCGGATAATGCCGGCAGGCTTGGCGAAGAAGGAAAAAAACGTTTCGCCGTCCCTGTTTTTGCAAAAGAAAACGCGCTTGCAAAAGAAAGTTTTTCTGCTGAAACAAGAGAAAATACGGAAAATGTTTCAGTCGGAAACCCTTTAGCGGCACAGCCGAAAAAGGAAATTGTTCCGGATTATAAGCAGAAAATCCAAGAAGCCCGAAAGGCGCAGGCTGAAAACCAAAATCGGGCGTTTAAAAGTTCAAGCCCGGAAAAAAATATTCCCATTGACGCTGAAAATATCATCAATACACCTTTGACGGCGTTTTCAAACGCTTTTTCCGAGTCAGGTTTTCAGGAAGCGGAAGAACCGGGCGATTATTCCGATGAGGAAGCCCGCCTTGCCGTGTCTGCCCACGGCGGAGATGTTTTTCTGGATTTGTTTTCGGAAAACGCGCTTGCCGGGGAAGAAAAAGAAGCGCTCGATTGGACGGCGTTCTTATCCTATTGCGAGGAACACGGCTTTCCTATGGAGTATATTCCTCTTTTGCAGGGGCTGAACGTTGTGTTGACTAAAGAACGGTGTTTTATTAAAGTTTCTTCCGGACCTCAAGCGACAATTTTTGGCAAAGTGAAAAACCAGCTTGAAAATTTGCTCTGTACTTTTTTGCAAAGAACCGTTAAAATACAGTCGACCATTGTTGCGTATGAACTGGTAAGTGATGACGAATTGCGTGAAAAGGCTGAAAATAACGCGCAAATTCAATTGCTTATGAAAGAGTTTGGGGCGGAGATATATAGGTGTTACGACCTCAAGCATGAGAGAAAAAACTAAGGAGTATGGTTTTGAAAAACATGAATGATTTAGTGCGTCAGGCACAAGTTATGCAAAATAAGATGGCGAAATTGCAGGCTGAAATGGCGGAACGCGTTGTTGACGCAAGTGCCGGCGGCGGCATGGTGAAAGTGAGTGTCAATGGCAAGAACGAATTGAAATCCATCACTATTTCTCCCGAAGTGACAAACGATGTGGAAATGTTGCAAGACCTCATCGTCAGCGCCGTCAACGAAGCGAACCGTATTGCGAAAGCCGACATGGAAAGGGAAGTTTCAAGAATCACCGGCGGTATTAAAATTCCCGGAATGTTCTGATATTTTGTTTTTGAAAAAGAAAACTTGAAAAAAGAAAAAAGGTTGTTTACGGATAACCTTTTTTTTTATATACTCATAGTACGCCGAATTTGTATCGCTACGCCTTTTGGGAGGTTCTTATGGCAACCCTGAACACGCTTTTTCATGAACATAAGAAGAGAAGCCTCATTGTTTCCCCGGTTGAAACAAGTATTTTCGATTTGCTCAAATGCGGTCCGGGACCTTCCAGTTCCCATACCATAGGCCCGATGAAAGCGGGCTATGATTTTTTATGCTTATGCCGTGAAAAACTTCCTGAATTTACCCAAAAGCCCGATCATTTCCTTGTGCGTTTATACGGCTCCCTGAGCGCCACGGGCAAGGGACACGGCACGTGTTCGGCTGTGCTTGCGGGTCTTTTGGGGCATAGCCCGGAAAAATGTCCGGCAGGCTTGCTTAAGAATTTGGGCAATAATCCGGACGAGCATTATACGCAACTGCTCGGGGATATTCCTATTACCTTGTCACTGCGCAATATTATTTACGATACCGTCGTGCATGATTTTCCTTATAACAATACGCTGGTGATTTCGCTTATGGACATGAAAGGCGAAGCGCTTTTCGAAAGGGAATATTATTCCGTGGGCGGCGGCTTCATCCAATGGAAAGGTTGGAAAGCTCCGGAATTCGGAAAGCCCGTACATCCCTATCAGTCCATGAAAGATTTGCAAAACCGTCTTGAGGAAACAGGGCTTACTTTGCATGAGCTTTTGCTTGACAATGAAACCGCCATAACCGGGAAATCCCGTGTTGAAATTTTGCAGTATCTTGATGAGCTTATTGAAACGATGATTATGGGGGTGAAAAGGGGGTTGTCGAAAGAGGGCGTTTTGCCTGGAACGCTCAACGTGCACAGAAAAGCGGGCGTTTTGTATGAAAGGGCGAAGACGCTGAATATTTTTCATGAACGTTTTTTAACGAATTTAAACGCTTACGCCATGGCGACAGCTGAAGAAAATGCGGACGGCGGAGTTATTGTCACAACGCCGACTTGTGGTGCGTCCGGTGTTTTGCCGGCTTTGCTGTATGCTATGCGTTATGATATGCATATCGGGGACAGGGCTGTGCGCGAGGGATTTTTAGCCGCCGTCGCCATTGGTTTTTTGGCGAAACACAATGCCGCTATCGCCGGAGCGGAAGTGGGGTGCCAAGGGGAAATAGGGGTGGCTTCCGCCATGTCCGCCGCCATGCTGACCCATGCCCGCGGTTTTAGTGCCGAATATACGGCAAACGCCGCTGAAGTCGCCCTTGAACATCATTTGGGGCTGACATGCGACCCCGTGGGCGGATACGTGCAAATTCCCTGCATTGAACGTAATGCCGTCGGGGCTGTGAAAGCGTATAACGCCTTTTTGCTCGCTATTTCCGAAGACCCGAAAAGCCATAGGGTGAGCCTTGATTCCGCTATCGAAGCTATGGGCGAAACAGGACGGGAAATGAATGCGAAATTCAAAGAAACGTCCCTCGGCGGTTTGGCTGTTTCCATGGTCAATTGTTAGATTTTGTTGTATCTGATTTTTAAATTTTCGTTTTTTTGCGGAGGAAATTTTCAGAAACGTTTTTTCCGCACTTTCCTGCAATGTTTTTTAATATATTGGTGATAATTGAATTACTTCTGCGGCTGCGGAACAAAAAAATAGCGGGCATGGGGGAAAATGTTTCCCCCATGGAGCGAAAGTTTTTTGTTATTGAAGCTGCCGCACCGCTTTTAAAAACGTATCGGAAACATTGTCCAAACGTTGCAGGCGGGGCAGATCGTCGCTTTTGACTGCGCCTTGCCTGTTATAAAAATCAATCATTTCCAGCAGGAAGTTTTTCACGGTGCTTTGATTGGCGTCATTTTGCCTGAACATGCCGATTTGTTCCGCCAAAGGATATATGCGGTGAAGTTCCAAATCACGCAATGCCGTTTCCATATCAAGCTCCTGCCCTATCCATTCTTTGTAGAACTGTATATATTCCTTGGCGATTTCCTGTTTATCCGCATGCAGTATCCGTTCAATGCCCCTGAAGTAAAGCTGCATCACTTTTTCAATTTGTTCGGGATGTCTGGAAGCGTAGTCCGAATTTGCGACAAGAAAAACATATTGTTCAATGCCGCACGTTTTTCCGTTGGCGATTTGTACAAATCCGTTTTTTTCCGAAACAAGCGTATAAGGCGACCATGTGGCGAAAATATCGCCCATGCCGGCTTTGAATGCTCCTGAGGCGGCTCTCGGGTCAAAGCTTTTCAATTTTAAATCGCTTTTTGTCAAATCGAAACGGTCGAGCCAAACATCAAGCAATAACTCCGCGGAAGTATTTTTCGTGTACAAAACGGTTTTGTTTGCAATCAATTCTTTGGAACCGCAAAGTCCGGGATATTCAGCAAGTTGTCCCTTTACGGATACAATCGGGCTGTCTTTATGAACATAAACGGCGTTTGCTTCCGATTCGTTATTCGCAATGCCGATAAGCAGCATTTTATGGGCATGGACCGAGGTCAATGCCGGTTTCATGCCGATTCCCGCCACCGCCCAATCGGTGGATTGCAGGGACTTCGCTATTTCATCGCCGGATTGGAAATGCAGCAGTTTCAAATTGATTCCGAGTTCCTTATCCCATTGCATTTTTTTCGCGTACCAAGGAATGAAGGCTTCATGTTCGCTTTGCCATGCCGTCGTTATTTCGGCTTCATCGGCATAAACTGCGGCATAACCTGCCGCCGGAGCGGAAAAAAACATGATACCCAATATTGCAGTGCTGATTTTGTCAATAAATTTCATATGTTCTCCATGGGGGTGATAGGGTTAAAGCATGCCGAAAACGCATTTTCCGCCGATAACGGCTGCAAGGACGGCAATGTCTTTAATGGTTTCTTTCGGTGTTTCGAGCGGATTTTTATCAAGTATGACAAAATCCGCAAGTTTGCCTTTTTCAAGGCTGCCTTTTATTTTTTCTTCATGGAATTGATACGCCCCCCAAATCGTGACGGCTTTCAAGGCGTTGTAAACATCGATTTGCTGTTCTTCTCCCAGAATCTCGCCGGAAGCGGTTTTTCTGTTGACGGCAGACCAAACGGAAAAAAGAGGGTCTATCGGGGTAACATAGGTATCGTTGTGCAAGGTAAAGGGAATATTGCGGCGCAGCGCGCTTTGCAGGGGATTGATTCGTTCGGCGCGCTCCTTTCCCAAAAAGATGTTCTTATGCCTGTCGCCCCAAAAATACGTATGCGTGACAAAGAATGAAGGAATGAGTTTCGCTTTTTGCATACGGTCGAGCTGATCTTCCCTGACTGTCTGGCAGTGAATGATGATGTGCCGGACGTCGTGGCGGGGATATTTCTGTTGTGCGTGTTCAAAGGCTGCGATGATATCTTCTATGGCGTTGTCGCCGTTTCCGTGTATGGCGATCTGCCAGCCTTGCTTATGAAATTTCAGCACCAGTTCCATGAGGCTTTCACGGGAGCGGGTGGGATAGCCAGTCCATGAATCGTGCGGAAGACCGTGATAAATCATCTTATGATACGGTTTTGACAAATAGCCCGTATAGGCTTGCAGACTTCCGTCTTGAATGAGTTTGACAGCGCCCAGGGAAATATACTTGTCTTTGGTCAGCTGCGTCCCCGGCTTCGTGTTCCCGAAGTTATCCAAGTCCATGTATCCCAAAGGAAAGCGGGGTAGCAGCTGTACGCGGCATTTGAGCATGTTTTTTTCATGGGCTTTGAAAAAACTGTCCCACATGCTTTGGGTGACATTTCCGTCCTGTGCCGTTGTCACGCCTTTTGAAACATAGATTGAAGAGGCGTGTTCGACGGCTTTTTGCCATTTTTCTTCCGTCATGGGCAGTCCTTTTTGGAAAAAAGGCTCCATGGCGACAGGTTCTTCGACAATACCGGTGAAATTTCCCTGTTCGTCGCGCTGATAGCGGCCGCCTGCGGGGTCGGGCGTGTTTTCGGTTATGTTCGCAAGCCGGTAAGCGAGGCTGTTCGCCAAAAGGATATGTCCGGAAATATGGCGGATGACGAGCGGATGTTCGGGGGCGATTTCGTCAAGTTCCCGTAAGGTATAGTGCCTTGCTTCCCGAATGGATGTTTCGTCAAAGCCTCCGCAGATGATCCATTCCCCTTTTTGTTTGGTTTTGCTGTGTTCCTTGATTTTTTGGGCAGTATCTTGGAGCGAACGCAATGTTCCCAAAGGATAAGGGGAAAGGTCCAAAAAATATAGGTATTGCTGTCCTGCGCGCATGAGATGGCTGTGCCCGTCATAAAATCCGGGAAGCATGGTTTTCCCGCGCAGGTCGATACAGGCGGTTTCCTCATTTTTGTATTGCAGCACTTCAGCATGGCCGACAGCAAGAATGGTATCGCCTTTCACCGCCAAATGGGTGGCGGTTGATTTTTTACCGTCCATGGTGATGATATTTCCATTGTAATAAATTTCTGTTGCTTTAATCATAAGGACTCCTGCCCATGCACGGTGTTACGGTATTTCTTCAATTCCTTGAAAAGAATCCTCGCTACAATCAATATGCTGACAATAACGAAGAAAGCGCTGATCGGGCGGGTGAAAAACACCGTATAATCATTATTGAACAAGCCTATCGTCCTTCTAAAATTTATTTCGATGATTCCTGAGAGGATCATTGCCAAAAGAAGCGGGGCCAACGGTATGGACGCTTTTGTAAGGACGTATCCGAGCCCGCCGAAAAAGATGAGGGAAATCAAATCAAAATTGTTGTTATTGAGAGCATACGCCCCGACAACGCAAAGAGTGCTCACTATCGGCATTAAAATTCCGCCGGGAATCCGCACGATTTTTGCAAAAATCCTTACGGAAAACAAACCGCATACGAGCATGAAAAGGTTGGAAAGAAACAGTGCGGTGAAAATGCTGTAAACAAGGGTTCCCTGTTCGTGGAAAAGAAGCGGTCCGGGGGTCAAGCCCTGAATCATCAATGCCCCTAATATGATAGCCGTTACGACATCACCGGGAACCCCCAAGGTGAGAAGGGGAATCAACGCTCCGCCGGTTACGGCGTTATTGGCGGATTCTGTTGCGGCAAGACCTTCTATGGAGCCGTTTCCGAATTTTTCAGGGTGTTTGGAATGTCTTTTGGTTTCACTGTATGCGGCAAAGGACGCTGTGCCCGAACCGGTGGCGGGAATGATACCTACGAACGTTCCGATGACCGAACCCAGCAGCAATGCTTTTTTGCAGAGCCAAAATTCGGAAAATGTGACACCTTTGCGGGAAATTGTTGCGGCATTGAGCGTTGTTCCTTTTAGAATCGATTCAAGGGTCACAAGAACTTGGGAAAGGGCGTAAAGCCCCACAAGGGCGGGAACCAAGGCGACTCCGCTCATTAAATTGATACTGCCGAAAGTCATCCGCATATCCCCGGAAAGAGGGTCCATGCCTATCATTGCGATAAGAAGACCGAGAGCAGCGGATATGCAGCCTTTCAGCAAAGCCCCCTCTGAAAGGGAAGCGACAATGGTCAATCCGAAAAGTCCCAGTGCGAAATATTCTGGAGCGCTGAAATCCAGCGCGAAAACAGCCAACTGCGGAGCAATGGTCGTAAGGACGAAGCAAGAGAAGATACCTCCGATGAAAGAAGCCCATGTCGTCATTTCAAGCGCTTTTAGGGATTCTCCTTTTTCCGTGAGCTTCGGACCTTCGAGCATGGTTGCGGCAGCGGCGGCGGTTCCCGGCGTGCTGACCAAAATCGCCGTGATGCTTCCTGCATAAATAGCTCCGCAGTACATTCCCAAAAGGGCTGAAAATGCAGTGACAGGCGGAAAGCCGAACGTCAGCGGAATCAAGAGCGCAACACCCATGACGGCTGTCAGCCCCGGCAATGCGCCGAAAACGATACCCAACGCAACACCGATGAAGTTTGCGATAAGAGCTTCAAGTGTCGTTGCGGAATTGAAGGCATTGATAAACATGTCAAACATGGCGGTATCCTCCCTTATGGTAGCGGCACTTTGAAAAAGTGAACGAAGATGAAGTAAAATAATACGCTCGCGGTTACCGAAATCAAAGATATTTTGGCAATGTTCCTATATCCTGTGACAAGCTGCGCGGCAAAGAGGAATACTATTGTCGACGCAATAAAAACAACACCTACGGGCCATGCATGCTGAATGGAAAACTCGCCTATGAACATGAAAGCCATAACGTAGAGGAAAATGGCAAGGGCCATTAATCCGATTTTTGCCAAAATGGCGGATTCCGGCCATGCGGAAGCGGCGGCTTGTTTTTTAAAGGAGGAGCATATCAATAATATTGAAAGAATGGAAAGAAAAATGGTTATTCCTAAAGGGAACGAGCGTGCGGAAAATGGTTCCGAACCCTCCGGGGGAGGCAACAGCATGATTTGCTGAAACATGACGGCGCATAGCAAAAGGATTCCCATGCCTATTGAAAAATCGGTTTTGTTGTTCATAGTCTTTCCAATATGAATAATGAAATTGAGGAAAAAGGATAAGGAAAGGGCGTTTTCTTTCCTTATCCGCACACTGCTAGTCTAAGCTTTTTTTACCTTGTAAAATGCTGTCGACCAAATTGACGCCATTGATGATTTCTTCTTTGAATTGTTTTTGGTCGAGGTAGACAATATCGATTTTAACTTTTTTGAATTTTTCGATAACTTCGGGGTCTTCCAAGGCTTCTTTCACTAAATCCGCCAAGATTGCGATCTTGTCATCGGAAACTTTGTTTGAAGCCAAAAATCCGCCCCAAGATGAAACGCTGATCCAATTTTTGTCTTCAGGAGTCATTTGGTCCCGATAAATTTCTTCAAAAGTCGGTGTATCGGGAAATTCAGGATTGCGTTCCGTTCCGGCAATGGCGATTACGGTAAAATCTCCTGATTCCGCGTAAGGGGCGATATTGGCGGGAATGCCAATGCCCGCTGTGATGTGTTTTCCAAGCAGGGCGGTGCTTACTTCATGGTTGCTGTTGTATGCTATGTGCCGTATTTTTAAATCTTTATGAAAACGGTTTAATATTTTTGTAAAAAGCAAACGTTGATATGAAATAGCCGCAGTTGTGGCGAATACCGTATTTTGCGGATCTGTTTTCGCCTTTTCCATGAAATCCGCTAAGGTTTTGATGCCGGAATCCTTATGCACAGCCATGGTAGCCGGCAGTGTGGTCACTTGGCAGATAGGTTTTATGCTGTTGATGTCATAACCGACGTTGGAAATCTTAGGGGTGGTTGAAATGACGCTGAATGTCGGGAATGCGATGGTGTATCCGTCAGGCCTTGCGCGCAGGACGTCGTTCATGCCGATAGCTTGGGAGCCTCCGGGTTTGTTGATGACATTCACATTTATTTTGTGTTTTTGCAAAAAGTAATCGCCTAAGATTCTTGCCGCAATGTCCATGCTTCCGCCGGGACCGAAAGGAACGACGATATTGATCGGTCTGTCATAGGGATAGGCGGCTTTTGCTTCGTTTGCTGAAACGGAACACAGGATCGCCAAGCCGCAAAGGGCGCTTGCCAGAAGTTTTTTCATAAATCCTCCGATGTTGTTTTTTACGCGACAGTAAGCGTATTTTGGGTTGTTAAAGGTTTTAAAAGCAGGGTCAAGAGGAAGCAGCAGGAAAGGATGACGATAAAAATCAGATAGGCGGCATCGTATGACCCGAAAAATGAATAACTGAAGCCGACAATGAGAAATCCCAACGCTTTCAGAATGACAAAGGGGGAAACAGCCCTGTATGTGCAGATGAAGCGTTCTTTGCCGAACAGATATGCCGTTATTGAAGGCATGACAGCCCAGGAACCGCCGGCGGCAAGTCCGAAGCAAACCGTAAAAATAAGGATGACGGCAAGGTTTGCGGGGATAAATAATAAAAACAGCGCGCCGATATGGAACAAAACCAAAATCCTTGTCACGAGGACAGGGCAGATTTTGTCGCAAAGCCAGCCCCAAAGGTATTTGGCAATGGCGCAAAAAAAGGCTGTAAGACACATCAAAGCCATGGCGGTGAACGATTCTATGCCGACATCGGTAAAGCGCAGTTTCAGCTGACTGAGAACACTGCTGGATGACATGAGCATGAAACCGAACGTGAACCCTATGTAATATATTTCGGGATATTGCAAAACCGTTTTCAGGGGAATGAAAACTTCACTCCTGATTTCTTTTTTTCCGTTTGCGAGGTTGTCCGCATGCAGTCCCATGTCGGACGGCTTTTCAACGATGAGGAAAAGGCAAACGGGCACGAAACATAAAATGATTATTCCGTATAGTATCCATGTCAGTTTAACATTCGTGTATTGTATCGAAATCATTAAGAGAAAAGGAAGGACCGCGCCCGCCAGCGAATTGCCGATATTGCAGATGCCGAAAGCCCTGCCCTGGAACCGGCTGAACCATTTGTTTATTAAGATATTGGCGCTGACACCGCCGAAAGCTTGGCCGGATATCCATGTCAAGATAAACAGCAGTCCGAAGACATACAAGTTATCCGTTATTCCCATGCCTATTGCGCAGAGCCCGCCGAGCAGCGCGCCGGCGGACATAATCAGCCGTAAAGGAATACGCAAGGCTAACGAAGAAAATACAGGCATGCTGAACGCCCCGAACAATGCCGCAAAAAACATGATTGTGCTGATGTCCGCCCTTGTCCAGCCGTAGAGCGCGTTCAAAGGTTCAATAAAAGCGTTCATGATGTAAATGGTGGAGCCCTGCAACAGGAAATTTCCTGCCGAGCCCAGGAGGGTTATTTTCCAACCGTAGAACATGTTGTCACCTGCGTGTGTGGGATATTTCTTATAAAAGCAATTTGCGTGCCATTTTATTTGTTATATAATACATTGAAATTGTTTGATAATATATTTTTATGCGGCTGTTGACATATGTCCGGAATATGGATATATCCAAAAAATGGATATATATGTCCAATATTTGGATATGGAGTGCGTATGGCGGAATTGAAAAAAATAAATGAGAGCATTGTGGAGCTTTTTAAAAATTGCTCGGAATTTTCGCGGAACGAAACAAGGGACGCGGAAGTATTGATTGAAAAATACATGGAATTGATCAACGCCCGCACTCCGGAATTGTTTTTAAAGCAATTCAACAGCCCTGTGCAAAGGGAGTATTCGGAATTTGACGTATTGATTTTGTCGATTCATGAAATAATGGCGAAAGAACTGGAGGAAATAGAAAAGTTATTGGTGCGGGTTGAAAATGCCGTCAGTTCGTTTCAGGATATCGGTTACTCGCTTTTGCAGGAAATCATGGAAAGGCTGTACGCGTTTGGAATAGTCTTATCCGTTTGCAATATCGGTGAAAAATTAAAAATTTTGGACATGCTTTATAGGATTTTCGGAATAATTTTATATTTCAGGATAACGCAGCATGCCTGTTTAATAAGGTTTGCGAAAATCTTATTGAGCCACTGCGGGCAAATCAGAAAATCATATATATTGTTTCTGGAAATTTTATTGCATTTGATTGAAAATTTTGATTTCAGAAATATTGCCGCCGTCGATTCCTATTTATTGAAATTAAACGGCATTGAGGCCGAAACTCAGGAAGAATTGTCGTTTCTGCTCTTGCTCAAAGGATTATTGAATTATTATCGGGGAAAAATGAATATTCTGATAGATATTTACGAGCAATACGTTTTGCTTTCGCCCCATTCGTATGTTTATTTGAATGAATATTTTTGCCTGAAAGTCAGCCTTGGCGCCATGACGCTGTCTGATTTCAGTTTTTCCTATGGCATTATCCAGTCGTTTAGGATTGCAGCCAAGTATAAGGAAAGAAATCATGTCGCCATCCGCTGGCTGAGCCATTTGGCTTTTTTGGTTTTGCATAAGCGTAATTTCGTTATTGCAAGGCAATGTATCCAGGAAACCGAAAAACTGGTAAAAAATGTTTTTGCGAATGTTCCTGCGAGTTTTATCCGCCGTGCAAAAGCCTATTACTGGTATTTGCAGGAAGATTACAAGAAAGCCGTGCAGATTTTGAATGAAGATTCCGAGCGTTCCTTTGTCGACGGAAAATTCATCGCTCCCATGACGGACCCGAGAGTGATGGAAATGATGTATGATTTGCAGATAGCCAAAGGTTTTGATTTGGGCAATTACAATGTTAAAAATTTAATAGACTATTACCTTGCGGATATTTCGTGCGTTACCCGCGGAATTGCGTATTATTGGCTCGCTCTTTTGGCAAAGGAGGAAAAAGAGAAAAAAAATAATTTGGAAAAGGCGTTTGAACAGATTTGCCAAACCGGCTGCATTCGGTTGATTGAACAAATCGGCTTTGCATTGTTATCCTGCCTTTCCGATAATGAAAAAATTCCTGTGCGGGAAAAAATTGAATATTGGCAATTGAAAAAAAACAGTTACGCGTCTTCAGCCGACAACGCCCCTTTTTATTCGACGTACAATTGCCTCAATATGTTGCTGGCAAGCAAGAACAATGCGCAGAATTATTTTAATATCCAGCATTTTTTGCTTATTTTGCAAAAGGAATTGGGGGCGCAGCGCGTAGCCTTTTTTGAGGTGGATGAACAAAAGGAACTTTGTTTGGGAACAATAAATATCAGCAGCATTGAGATTGAGAAATTCTCGCTGAGCGTTATCAAAAACAAGGTGATGGAATATTTGACGAGCAAAACGTCAAGTCCGGAATATTATTTGGTTTCCGATTGTATCGGAATTTTTTGTTTTTCAAAAAACAAATGCTCAACCTATGTGCTTTATTTGGAAAATGATTTGAAAGACGGCATTTTTTTGAGTTTTAATGATATTGAGAAAAAAGCGTTCTCATGGTTTTTATATTGTTACATACGGAGCAATGTCAGCAGATTTCAGCAAAATTCCATTGCCAGCTCCTATCATTCGGTGTTCAAATACAAAACGGAATTGGAACCCTTTTGGGGCGATGACATGGTTTTGGTTTTGGAAAGAGTGCGCAATATCGCATATACTGATATTTCCATTCTCATAACCGGAGAAACGGGCGTCGGCAAGGAACAGCTGGCTGTATACATTCATAAGAACAGCCGTGCGGACATGCCTTTCATTTGCGTGCATTTGGCGTCAATTCCTTTGGAATTGTTTGAAAGCGAACTTTTCGGGCATGAAAAAGGCTCTTTTACCGGTGCCTTGCAGCAAAAAAAAGGCGTTTTTGAGCTGGCGCACAACGGAACCTTGTTTTTGGACGAAATTGCCGATGTTCCGATGCAAATGCAGATAAAGCTATTGCGGGTCCTGCAGAATAAGAAGTTTAACCGTGTCGGGGGCAATGAGCCTATTTTTTCTGACTTCCGCTTAATTGTGGCGACCAATAAAGATTTATGGAAAGAAGTCACGCGGGGTAATTTCAGGGAAGATTTATATTACCGCATTTCCATGGTGACCATATTGATTCCGCCTCTGCGCGAACGGAAAAAAGATTTTCCGTTGCTCGTACAGCATATCCATTCATGGTATTGCACGAAATACAATAAGGAAATCGGGCGGATAAACAAAACCGATTATCAAAAACTCTATGAATACGACTGGAAAGGAAATATTAGGGAATTGTGCAGCGTGCTTGAAAAGTATGTTGTGCTTGGAGAGATTGAATTTCATAAGGAAGGGACGGAAAGGGACATTGATTGTGATGCTGCGCCTGGTTTGCCGAAAAAAAGCGTAAGTCCTTTTGCCGGGGATAAATTGGTATCGCTGGAAGAGTTGGAAAAACAGTATATCGCCCATGTGCTTGAAAAAACAAACGGAAAAATTTACGGAAACGGCGGTGCGCTGGAAATATTGAAAATGAAAAAATCGACTTTTTATAACCGCTTGGAACAATATGGAATAAGGTTGAAAAATACGGCAGTGCAATGAAAAGCGATTTTGTTTTTCTTCACTGAAAGGCGCTGGGGCTTGCGTTTGCCGCTGGCAAGATTATTGCTGCAAAGGGGCTTGGCAAAATTTTTTTTGTATGTTTTTATGCATGGGCTTTTATATGGAAAATAGACAACCTGCCGGTTTTGTAACTAAAGCGGTGTTGCTGAAAGCACCGGGGATTTTTCTTACATTTACCTATTAATAATGCAAGCAATGTGGGTATGGAAAAATTATTTTCTCCATGGAAAGAAAATTTGCTTATGCGGTAGATCCGCTTATTCTTTTTAGAGCAAAGCAAACAATAAAAGCCTTTGCCGTTATGAAATGAAAAATCAAATCCCGAAAACGCATTGTTCGGTGAAATCGTTAGGGGGCAAAGTGATTTTGCAGGCCTGCAAGAAGAACTCGTCCTTCTTTCGCAGGAGTTTTTTCGGGGCGTATTTCGTATCGCCGACAAGGGGAAAGCCGGAAGAGGCGAGCTGAACGCGTATTTGATGTTTGCGTCCCGTGTATATACCTATTTCAACAAGACTTTTGCCATTTTTCACCTCAAGGCATTTGAGGCTTGCAAGGGCTATTTGGGCTTTTTGCATTGGCTTTGTACCGTATTTGCTGATGATATCCTCTGTTTCCTTCCTATTTGCCGCATGGCGGACGAAAAACACTTCTTCTTTTTGTTTTTCCTCGTTATGGTACAGATAGTGGCAAAGAAAAGGGGTGTTTCGCGCGAAATCGGCAATATCCCCGTAAACCCATGCCCGGTATATTTTTTTGGCTTCATGTCGGACTGCCTGCCGCAGGCTGTTTTCATCACTTTTCATGCATTCCGTGAGAAAGCGCAAACTTTGATAGGTCTTACCGATAAGAAGAATGCCTTGTGTTTCTTTGTCGAGCCTGTGGGCGGGGGCGGGAACAAAGTTTGCAGCGCTGTAATATTCTTTCAATATGTCCGCGATATTTTCTTTCTGTCCTGTGCCTCCTTGGCAGGCAATTCCCTGAGGTTTGTCGATAATGAGAACATGCTCGTTTTCATAGATAACGGGAAAGGGAAATTCCTTTACCGTCTTTTTGGGAAGTGTGTCTGCACGGTTCGGCGCAAAGGGCGGAATACGGATTTCATCGTTTTCATGGACAATATCAAAAGCTTTCGCCCGTTTTTTGTTGATACGCACCTGCCCCGTGCGTATCCAGCGGTGGATTTCATTATTTTCCGCATGCAGGCTGCGCTTTAAAAAATTAAAAAGTTTTTGCCCGCCGGCTTGTGCTGTGACAAGAAGGGAATTTGCCATTACACGAGAAAATCGATAAGCGGTTTGCCAAGGACTATGCTGACAAGCTGGGCGGTGTACAGACCGTATATGCCGAGCATGACAATGCCTTCGAAGCGGGAAATAATGCCTTGATGTTGTTTTCCGACACGCATTCCGAAAAGAAAAAGGGAAAGGGTGAGGATGATATTGAGGGGCATATCGCGGACAATGACGCCGTGCTCCACGGGCAGGGGGCAGATAACGCCGGCAATGCCGACAACAGCCAAGGCGTTGAAAAAGTTTGAACCAATAATATTGCCGATGACAAGGGCGTGTTCGTTTTTTCTCGTGGCGGCTATGGCTGAGGCGAGTTCCGGCAAGCTTGTGCCGACGGCGACAATGGTCAGCCCGATGATGATGTCGCTGATATCGATGAATGTCGCAATGCCCACAGCTCCCCAAATAAGCAGGCGGGAACTGGCGATAAGCAAAATCAAGCCGGCAAGAAGCCAAAACACGGCATTTTTCATCGGCATAATTTCCGGCTCATCTTGTTTTTGGTGCAAAACCTCCTGACAGGGCTTGTTGCGCTTTTCTTCGCGCATGCTTGCGGTAATGCTGAAATACATGATACAGACAAAAAGAACGAGCATGAAAACGGCTTCAGGGCGGGAAATGAAGCCGTCCCAAAGCAAATAATAAGAAATAAGCGTCGCAAAAAGCAAAATCGGGATTTCGCGCACCATGACATTGCGTTCAATGACGATAGGGCGGATAATGACAGTAAGCCCTAAGATAAGAGCGACATTGGCGATATTGGAGCCGTAAGCGTTTCCGAGGGCTATGCCGGGATTTCCTCCGAGTGAGGCGAGGGCGGAAACAAGCATTTCAGGGGCGGATGTTCCGAAGCCCACAATGATAATGCCGACAAGAAGCTTAGGCATGCCCAAGCGTGTCGCCACCGCGGACGAGCCGTCAACGAATTTGTCCGCGCTCCACATAAGAAGATATAAGCCGACAAGAAGCGCAATGCCAAAATACAATAAATCCATGGTGTTCTCCGGAATAGCGGGTATGAAAGGAAGCGCCGCCTGCGGCAGTTCCCTCGCATTTCATTTAGGGGAAGAATAGCATTGCAAAAAAAATTAGGCAAGTTTTTTATTTATTTGTTTCGCTAAGAAAAAAATCTCCCTCGGTGTTCCAACGTTCTTTTTTCGGTATGCCGGATTGTTTTTCGCTGGTTTTTGATAACGCCCCTGAAATAAGAAAGACCGCTGTACAGCGGTCTTTGAGGCTTTTTATGAATTTTTCAATTACATGCTTTTGGCAACCATTTTTGTAAGACGTACCAATTGGTTGGTGAAGCTTGCTTCGTTATCGTACCAAATAATGACTTTCGCCATATTGCCTTCAATAACGGAAGTCAATTCGGCGTCAACGACCCCGCCGTGGGTATCGCCGTTGAAGTCAATGGATACGAGCGGTTCTTCGGTGTAGCCGAGATTGTCTTTCATCGCGCCTTGGGAAGCTTTTTTGAGCGCGGCATTGATTTCTTCGACAGTTGCCGGTTTTTCAAGGGTGACAGTGAAATCGACAATGCTTACGTTAGGTGTCGGAACACGGATAGCCATACCGTCGATTTTGCCTTTGAGCTTCGGATAAACAAGACCTATGGCGCGGGCGGCTCCGGTTGAAGTCGGGATCATGGAAACGGCGCAGGATCTTGCTCGGCGCAAATCTTTGTGGGAACCGTCTAAAATGCGCTGGCTCATGGTATATGAGTGGATCGTGGTCATGAGACCTTTCACGATGCCGAAGTTTTCGTCGATAACTTTTGTTGCGGGAGCGAGGCAGTTTGTCGTGCAGGAAGCGGCGGAAATGACTTGGTGCGCAGCAACGTCATAATCGCTGTCGTTCACTCCCATAACGATTGTCGCGTCGGCTTCCTTGGTCGGTGCGGAAACAATGACTTTTTTCGCGCCGCATTTGATGTGGTCCATCGCCGCGGTTTTGTCTTTCATCTTACCGGTGGTTTCAATAACCAAATCAATGCCGAGTTCGCCCCATTTCCATTCGCCGAGAGGGTCGCGGGTCACTTTGATTGTTTTGCCGTTTACAATGATCCCTTCTTCGCAGGCTTCAACGGGATAAGGAAAATGCCCGTGGGTGGAATCGTATTTTAAAAGATGGGCCAAGCCGGCATTGTCGGCACGCGCGTTGATAACGGCGACTTCAAGATCATTGCTGTCCGCAAGGAGGCGGACAAGATAACGGCCGATACGGCCAAAACCGTTGATACCAATTTTTTTAACAGCCATAATTTTCTCCGGAATTTATTATATTTTGTTGGAAGAACCTAAAACGTTCTTGATTTTATGTTGAACCATGGTACGGACCGCTTCACGGGCGGGTTTCAAATAGGAACGGGGATCGAACTCTTCCGGTGATTCGGCAAGCTGGCGGCGGATATAAGCCGTCATGGCAAGGCGGATGTCAGAGTCGATATTGATTTTGCAAACCCCCATGGAAGCCGCTTTTCTGAGCATTTCTTCGGGAACGCCTTTGGCGGAGCCGAGTTTCGCTCCGTATTTGTTCGCCATTTCGACAAATTCCTGAGGAACGGAAGATGCTCCGTGCAGAACAAGCGGATAGCCGGGAAGAAGTTCAGTGATTTTTTCAAGACGTTCGAAATCAAGTTTCGCTTCGCCTTTGAATTTGTATGCGCCGTGGCTTGTGCCGATGGCGATGGCAAGGGAATCGCAGCCGCTTCTTTGAACAAATTCAACGGCCTGATCCGGGTCCGTGTAAACGGATTTTTCAGCGGAAACATGTTCTTCAACGCCTGCCAGCTGTCCAAGTTCGGCTTCAACCCAAACCCCTTTGTCATGGGCGTAATCGACAACCTTTTTGGTTATGGCGATGTTCTCTTCAAAGCTGTGGTGGGAACCGTCTATCATAACGGACGTGAAACCGCCGTCGATACAGGCTTTGCAAATTTCAAAATCAGCGCCGTGGTCCAAATGGACAACCATGGGAAGATCATTTTCCTGAAGAGCGGCTTCCGCCAATTTCATGATGTAAGGCTGACCCGCATATTTTCTTGCTCCCGCAGAAACTTGCAGAATGACAGGGGATTTTTCTTCCGATGCCGCCTGCATGATACCTTGTATGATTTCCATGTTATTGATGTTGAACGCACCAACAGCATAAGACTCGGCATACGCGCGGGCAAACATTTCTTTTGGTCCGACTAAGGGCATAGTTCCTCCAAGAATACTTATTAAATGATGATTAATCATACTATAAAGTGAAATTTTTGGCAATGTGAAAGCTGAAAAAATAAAAATTTCCTTGGACGGGGCGATTTTTAAGGATTTGACGAAAGCAGGCATCTATGCAAAAATGTCTGTTCAGCATTTAAAAGCATACATGAGGAATAAGCATGCAGAGGATTTGCATAAAAAATATTCAGACAGATGTCCAAATCGGTGAAAGTGTCTGTTCCGTTTTTTTAGTCGGTTCCGCTCAGAAGTCGGAAGGACGCAACGGACCTTTTTGGTCCGTGAAGCTTCGCGACGCAAGCGGAATTTTGGAAGCGAAAATTTGGTCGCCTCTCAGTCAGAATGTCGGGGAACTGAAAGCGGGTGATTTTATCGAAGTCAGGGGAAGGACTTCCCTTTTTCGGGAACAGCTGCAATTTACGATTGAGGCGCTCCGTTTCGTGGAAGATCCGGAAGAATTGGATATGAGCGCGTTTATGCAGACTTCAGCAACGCCGCCCTCTGAAATTTTAGCCCAAATCGAAGAATGCGTCGATCAGGAAATACGCTATGCCCCTTGGAGGGATTTTTGCAAAAATGTGCTGGGCGACGCAGGGATACGGGCGAAACTCCTGCTTGCTCCTGCCGCGAAATCCGTCCACCATGCCTATGCGGGCGGACTTTTGGAACATATGTTTTCCGTGGCGGGTCTTTGTCTGAAATTATCCGATCATTATCCCGAATTGGACAGGCAAACGCTTTTTGTCGCGGCGCTTTTTCATGATATAGGCAAACTGGATGAACTTTCCGGCGGAATTGCCAATGATTACACTGACGAGGGAAAAATGCTCGGGCATATCGTTCAGGGCATACTTATGCTGAAACCTTTTTTGGACAAGGCGAAAGTCGATCCCGTCCTTGCTTTGCATTTTGAACACTTGATTTTATCCCATCACGGTGAGCCGGAGTTCGGCGCGCCGCGCGTTCCCCTCAGCCCCGAGGCGTTTTGTCTGCATTATGCCGACAATATGGACGCAAAATTGGCGCAGTGCCGTGAAGCGTTCAGCCAGACGCCGGAAAAAGAAGAAGGCGCGAACCAGGAAATAGCATGGTCCGCATGGGTCGGTCTGCTTGGCAGGAGTTTGTGCAGGATGCCGCAAACCCCGAAACAAAAAGAGAAGGAAAAAACAAAGAAGGAACCGAAAGAAAAACAATGTTCCTTAATGGGATTTTTTACTGAATAGGGGATAGTATGGCAGGTTTGTTCATCAGCCTCGAAGGAGTCGAAGGCGCAGGAAAAACAACGCTTATTCAAAAAATGGTCGCTTATTTCGGGAGCTGCGGCAAAGAAGTGCTGCTGACCCGCGAACCCGGCGGAAGCGAACTGGGAAAAAAGCTCCGCGGCATTATTTTAAATGCCGAAGAAAAAATTTGCCCTACGGCGGAATTGTTGCTTTTTTTGGCGGATAGGGCGGAACATACGGAAACCTGCATCGCTCCTGCGCTGGCACAGGGAAAAATCGTTTTATGCGACCGTTTCATTGACAGCACCGTTGCTTATCAGGGCTACGGGCGGGGCATGGACATTGATCGGCTTAATATGCTGAATGCGCTTGCTACAAACGGTTTGAAGCCTGATTTGACCATTTTGCTGGATCTTGACCCTGAAATCGGTTTGGCTCGTGCGACAGCCAGAAATATCGCGCAGAACCTCACTGTCAGCGAGGGGCGTTTCGAGGCGGAAGCTCTGGAATTTCATCAAAAAATACGGACGGGCTTTTTGACCATAAGCAGGCGGGAAAAACGTTTTTTGGTTGTGAATGCCGCACAGGACGCAGACGCTGTTTTTGCCGATGTATTAAAAGCGCTGGAGCGTTTGCTGGAAGAAAAAGAGTCCGAATAGGAACTTGCCCGCCAAAGCATAGAAAATTTAAAAAAAGACAAAAAATTTAAAAGCGGTGTATGATATTGCTATTGTGTGCCGGAAAGGGGCGTGTTTTTCACGTCTAATTATTTTACAGGCGGGGCGGTTTCAGTGAACATGCCTACGGATTGAATTGTGCAAGCATGTTGCTGATGTTGTCATTCCCTTTATTTTCAGTGCGTCCGTCTGTTTTTCGGCTGAATTATGCTCTTTGTTTTTCACGGTTTTCACAGTATGGGGATTTTTCAGACACTGCTTAATATGCAGGCGGGCGCTTATTGCCGGAATTGGACAAAAAGGCTGTCCGTTAAGGAGCTTACCGCAAAATTGGGATGATCTTGTCCGGTTTATTATGAAAATATCCATTCTTGTTTTGTGCGAAGCGCCTTATCGTTTTTTTTAACCGTTCGTTTTGAGTGGAGGTCAGAAAAAGGAACAGCCTAATCTTTTTTGAAAACAAGCCGAAAAAGAATAATGAGTTTTTTTATTAAAGGTTTGGTGGATTATGAAGAAAACGGTTCTTTTTTTTCTTGCAGGTTTTTATTTCGTGTTTCCGGTTTCAGCGCAAACGAGCCAAGGTGTCAAAACGGCGGACAGTCCCGTGCAGGTGACGGTCAATATCAATAATACGACTTCCGCACAAGGAAATACCCAAACAACAACTATTGACAATACCCAAAATCAAAGCGGAGCAAGTGCGACCGCTGTCAGTCAGAAAGGGCTGTATACGGCAAATCCAAGCGCCGGCACGTCCCTCTTCGGAAATTATGCGTCTTCACCCTATCAGAGCGATATTCGGGTGGAAATGCTTCGCAATACCGTATGGGGCTCTCTTGTTCCCCGTAAAAAACTGTATCAGGACCCTGCGAAGGGAAAATATCCTGCACGGTATTATTCGGGTGCCGGATCAGCAGCACAATCCGCAAAGGTGCGGTCAACGGCAGCGCTGCCGGTGAATGCGCAGTTGAACGATACGCAAACGCCGAAGGCAAATTCCGCTGCACAAAAAACAATACTTGTCGAACAAAAAGACGGACAGCTTTGTATTCCTCTTGCGCAATTTGAACAAAAAAACGAACAAAAACCGACACCGGAAGCGGGCGGTTCAAATTCTTCCGCGTTTTATACCCCAAGCTCCCCAAGTCCTGTAAGCGGTATGACGGATACAAATCCCACCAATCGGAATATGCGGAATATGGGGTCCGCTTCTTCCGCCAGTACCGTAAGTCCTGCAAATACAAATGCCGTAACGGGACCAGCTTCCAACGCTTCTTTGTTCGGAACCGCGCAAAATATTTCAGGGCAAAATTCTTCAGCGTCCAATCCGTTGGCGCAAGACCCGCTGGTGCCGCAGGTTCCCGCGGGAAAATAAACGTTCCGGGCGGAATGCCGCATGATGTTGAAAATAAAAAGGATAAAAATATAAACCAATAAAATCAATATATTATAGTTAAATAAATTAATTTGAATACGGAAAAAAATGTGCTATAAGGTATCTTGAATTTCAAAAAGGTTTATATGAATATGAAAAAAATCCTTTTCTTTGTTTTTTTGTTTTGCGTTTTGTTCCAAACACCCGCCCGAAGTGCGACAATGGTTGATATTTACGGACCGGGGCAAAATATTGTGAATTTAAGCATGGCGAAGCCTTTAACCGCCCCGATGACGGAGGCAAAGGCCTTAGGGGCAGTGCTCGACAATAAGATCCGGTATAACCTGTCGTTTTTGCCTTTTATGAATTTGGTTCCCGATGTGAATATCTTAGGGGGAACTTTGCTTGACGCGTGGAGCGGCGCGAATTTGGATTTCCGCCGTTTCCAAATCGGCGGAGCCGATCTGCTGATTACAGCGTATTGGGCGAATGGCGATAAAAACGGCAGCAAGGTTGAACTGCGGGTTTTTGAAACGTTTTCAGGAAAATTTATTTTCGGGAATGCTTATAATAACATCACCGATAAAGAAGTTGAAGCCGTTGCGGATAAATTTTGCGCGGATTTGATGAAAGCTTTAACCGGAAGCGGTGATTTCTTCCTTTCAACTTTGACTTTTGCGAAAGATGAAAATAAAAATAAACGGGATATTTGGATTGTTTCACCTACTGGAAAAAACCTCAGGCAAATCACTTCGCTGAAAGGCATAGCCATGTCTCCGGCATGGTCGCCGGACGGGCGCTATATCGTGTTCAGCCATATTGATGACGGTTCGCACGCCCTTGGTGTCTGGCAAAGCGCCAACGGCAGAGTCCAGCGTATCCGTTTTCCGGGGAATACGGTGATCGGTCCGAGCTTTATGCCCGATAATAAAGTTGCCGTGAGCCTTTCTTCCGGTTCGCAGCCGGATATCTATCTTCTTGATCATCGTTTCAGACGGGAACGTGTGCTTGAAGACAGCGCTTCCATTGATGTTTCCCCTACATTCGACCATAGCGGAACAAAAATGGTTTTCACTTCCAACCGCTTGGGAGGACCGCAAATTTTCCTGAAAGACTTCAGCACAGGGACGGTAACAAGAGTGAGCAAAACAGGAACATACAATACGGAACCCGCAATCAGCCCCGACGGCACCGTTGTTGCTTACACAAAGGGAACGGCGCAGGGGCACAGGATTTTTGTGCATGACCTTGTCACCGGCATTGAACGCCAAGTAAGCTTCGGACCGGGGCGTGACGAACAGCCTTCTTTTGCTCCTGACAGTTACTTCTTATCCTTTGTTTCCAACAGAACGGGAGTGAAACAGATTTATTTGATCACCCGCCATGGAGGAACTGCGAAGCATGTGCCGACCGGCAACGGAAATGCATATTTTCCTCGTTGGGGAAAAATTCCTCAATAGGTTTGAAAAATTTATCCCCTTTTGTTCGGATTGGAGCAAAAGGGGATTTTTTTATATGCGGAACAAGAAGGAAAAATGATGGAGCAGGAAGAACGGCTTGATTATTTGATAGGGTATTTGCAGAAACACGGTTCAGCCTTGCGTTTGCCTGAAGCCAAAACCCTTGAGGAGAAAAAAACATATTTCAGGGCGCTTATGAATGTTTGGGAAGTTCAGCCGCTTACGGAAGAATTTCTCAATATTCAAGACAGGTATCTGCAAGAAGAACTGAAGTCGAAACCCGTGCGCAAAATGCAGGATTTAATACCCGTGCAAAAGAATTTGTTTGTTTGGCAAGGCGACATCACTTTGCTTGCGGCCGATGCGGTAGTCAATGCCGCCAATAAAAGTTTATTGGGTTGTTTTTTGCCTTTGCACAAATGTATAGACAATGCCGTTCACTCTTTCGCCGGTTTGTAATTGAGGGCGAAATGCTTTGAAATTATGCAGGCACAGGGAAGAGAAGAAGAAACAGGGCAGGCAAAAATTACGCCCGCTTATAATTTGCCCAGCCGATATGTCATTCATACCGTAGGTCCTATCGTCGGGCAAAAATTGACGGCGCAGGACGAGGCGTTGCTGTGCTCTTGCTATCGCTCCTGCATGCGCTGCGCTGCTGAGCAAGGTTTAACAAGTATCGCATTTTGCTGTATTTCAACAGGGGAGTTTCATTTTCCCAATCAAAGGGCGGGAGAACTTGCCGTACAAACGGTCAAAGCATGCCAAAGAGAATTTGCTCAGGACATGAACGTTGTTTTCAATGTTTATAAAGATATTGATATGGATATTTATATTGAATTATTGCGAGAATAAGTTACAAAAACCATAAAGTTAATAAAATGAACTGGCAGATAACCGTTTTTTAGCGGTAAATGCAATCAAGAGTGATTTATGGATTGGTTGAAACGGTATATTTTTTCATACGTTTTAATTGTATGAGAAAATATTATGAAAGCAAAACGAAACCGCTTTGAAATCATATGAAAACCATTACGGACAAAGCCCATGACGTTTCACATAAAAGGAAAAATAATTCTCATCAAAAAATAATAACCAATACTGAACCGACATAAAAAAATATCCGGAAATGCTCTTGAACAAGGAGAATTGCTTGGCGGACAGGTGATTTTAATATTCTGACCACATGAAAAAACAGCACGGCTGAAAAACTATGCTGTTTTTATTATTTATTGGCAGGCACACAGAAAAAATTTCTTATATCTCGATTGGATTGCAAAGTTATTTAATAGTATCCGCAAAGTTTACGAATTGCTTGCCAAGGCTGTCTGTGTCGATTCCATAGGCTTTGCGCAATTCTTCGACCGGTCCGTGTTCCGCAAACGTATTGTCAGGCAAGCCGATACGCAGTATTTTGCAAGCACCCAGCAAATCATTGTCTGCAAGAAATTCAAGGCAAGCGGAGGAAAATCCGCCGGCACGGCAGTTTTCTTCGACAAAAACAAGCCCTTTGTAAGCCGCCGCAAGCTTTTTCAACTGTTCTTCAGGCACGGGGCTTATCCAACGGGCGTCAAAAAGACTGATGTTGTTGTTCGGTAAAGCCTTGATAGCCGTTTTGCAGGGGTGCACCCTATGACCGACGGCAAGAACGCAAACATCTTTTTGTTCCGCTTCAATGAGCATATCGCCCTTGCCTGTTTCCAAAAGTTTAAATCCTTCATGCTTGGCGATTTTCGCATGCGTCGGCATTGCCGGGTAACGGATGGCGACAGGGGAATTGAGCTGCAGGGCTGTATAAAGGCAGTCGGGCAAATCTTCCTCATCTCTCGGTGCAAGTACCGTCATATTGGGAATGGAACGCAGGTAGGTCAAGTCAAAAACCCCATGGTGGCTGGCTCCGTCTTCTCCCACAAGTCCCGCCCTGTCCAGGCAAAAAACAACGGGAAGATTTTGCAGGCAGACATCATGAATGATTTGGTCGTAAGCGCGCTGCAAAAAAGTCGAGTAAATGGCGACAACGGGTTTTAAACCTCGGGTCGCCATGCCTGCCGCGAACGTTACGGCATGCTCTTCACAAATCCCTGCGTCAATGAAGCGTTCGGGAAAACGGGAACGAAACTCGCCGAGTCCGGTGCCGTCAGGCATGGCTGCGCATACTGCGATGATTTTTTTATCTTCGCTTGCCAGTTCGCAAAGGCTCGCTCCGAAAATTTTTGTAAATCCCGGACCTTGTTCCGCGTTGATTTTGGGTGTTGGCACAAGCCCAGTTTCAGGTTCGAACCCCGGAACGCGGTGGAAGCGGGAGGGATTGTTTTCAGCAGGAGGATAGCCCAAACCTTTCTTGGTTCTGATATGGAGCAATATGGGTTTTTCCGCTTCTTTGGCTATTTCCAAGTGGCGGATGAGTTCTTCCAGGTTATTGCCGTCGATAGGCCCGATATAGTTAAAGCCCAGCGCTTCAAAAATCATGCCTTGGGTGAAAAGGGTTTTTAAGCTTTTTTCGCCTTTATCCGCAATATTGTAAAGAGTTTCCCCTATTTTCGGAATGCTTTTCAAAAAATTGCCCGTGCTGTCTTTGAAATTCAAAAACCGCTTATGGGCGAGATTGCGGCTTAAAAATTGGGATAATGCCCCGACATTGCGGGAGATGGACATTTCATTGTCATTTAAGACGACAATCATGCGTTTATGCAGTCCGCCGGCTTGGTTCAGCGCTTCAAACGCCATGCCGCCGGTCAAAGCGCCGTCTCCGATGACGGAAACGATATTTTCATCCGTGTCGTTCAAATCTCTTGCCATTGCCATTCCAAGACCTGCGGAAATGCTGATTGAGGCATGCCCGCCGCCGAAACGGTCAAATTCAGGGCTTTCGCTTCGTTTAGGAAAACCCGATAAGCCACCGAACTGCCGTAGGGTTTTAAAATCTTTCGCTCTTTTTGTGAGCAGTTTCCATGGATAGCATTGATGCCCGACGTCCCAGATGATGTGGTCGCGGGAAGGATTGAAAACGGAAAGAAGCGCAAGCGTCAGTTCCACAACTCCGAGGGAGGGTGCCAAATGTCCGCCGTTTTTTGCGACAACCTGAATAATGGTTTGGCGGATATCACGCGCAAGCCGTTCTTTTTCCGCAAGGTCCATCTGCCTGATACTGTGAGGCAAATTTTCATCAAGAAGGGAAGCGGGAATATTGAAATCTGTCATTAGTAAACTCGGTATGCCATGTCTTTGGCTGTTTTTTGTAAAAAGTGTTGTTCGCTTTTGTTGATTTTCGTTTCGTTTTCGGCAAGCCCGGAAAGCGCACGCACCGCCTGTTCGCAGTATTCAACGGCTTTTTTCTTGCTTTTTTCTATGCCCATGAGTGATGGCCATGTTGATTTTTGATTGGCTTCGTCACTGCCCGTATTTTTTCCAAGCAGGGCGGAATCACCGATAATGTCAAGGACGTCATCAATAATTTGAAAGGCTATGCCTATCGCTGTTCCGTATTGTCCTATATGGTTTTGCGCAGACGGGCAAATTCCCATGAGGTTTGCCCCGGAAAGGCAGGCGCATTGAATTAATGCCCCTGTTTTTTTTGCGTTCAATACGCATAATTCTTTAAGGTTCAGTTTGCGCTGTTCGGCTTCCATATCAAGCATTTGTCCGCCTACCATGCCTTGGGAACCCACGGCTTTGGCTATGATTTGCAAACTTTCGAGTATGTTTCGGGCGGGCAGATCGCAGTCCGCCATATGGTAAAACGCGTCGGTAAGCAATCCGTCCCCTGCCAAAATGGCGGTGGCTTCGTCAAAAGCTTTATGGCAGGTCGGTTTTCCGCGCCTTAGATCGTCGTTGTCCATGGCAGGCAAATCATCATGGATAAGGGAATAGGTATGGATCATTTCAAGGGAAACGGCGAAGGGAACAGCCGAAAGCCACGCGTTTTCCTTATCGCAGGCATGGGCGCAAAGCTTCGCCATGGAAAGACACAAAATCGGGCGCAGGCGTTTGCCCCCCGCCAGCAAACTGTACCGCATGGCTTCGGACAGCCGGGGCGGAATTTCCGTATCCAAAAGCATGGTTTCAAGCTGTTTTTCCACAGCCTGCAGGCGCTGCTTCATAATTTTTTTATGGAGCGTGTCGAGTTCTTCTTTTTTATCAAGTTGATTTTTTTGGTAAACCTGTTCGAAGAGTATGTCATATTCCTTTGGAATGGCAAAATTTTCAAGAAAAAGGCTTTGTAGGGTTCGCATAATGTTCTCGTTTAAAGGATGTTTTCATCGGCGGAATAGGAATGGTCGATATTGGATTCAAAATCTTCAAGCGTGTCATTTTGTAAAATTTTCACTTCATGCTTCGCTTTTTCAAGTTCTTCCTTGCATTTTTGCGTGAGCTCAAGCCCCTCTTTATAGAGTTTGACGCTTTCCGCAAGTGTGATTTTACCTTGTTCAAGAAGATCGACAATTTCCTGCAATTTATTCATTTTGTCTTCAAAGGAAAGTTCTTTTGCCATGCTTGCCTCTATTTTGCCTGTTTTGTCTTATTTTTTTTAGGCTGCGGCCGCGGTTCTTCCTTGGTCGGTCCGCCGATTATTTCCAAAGGATTGGTGCGGAAAAAAGGAACGGCGTCAACAGCAACACCTTGAATATAAAGGCTTAAATGCAAATGCGGACCGGTAACCCTGCCTGTTGCCCCCACTTCTCCGATTTTTTGTCCTTGTTTGACCATATCCCCTTTTTTTACGGAAAATTTCGATAAATGCCCGTACATGGAAAGCACCCCTTGTCCGTGGTCTATCCAAACGGCATTACCGGAATAATACTGTTCTTCCGCAAAAAGGACTGTGCCGTCAGCCATAGCCAAAATCGGCGTGCCGACGGCTCCCCGCATGTCCGTGCCTAAATGGGGGGAACGCGGAACATTGTTAAAAATCCGTCTTGCGGCAAAAGAACCGCTGATAGTGCCTTTGACGGGACGGGTGAAAGGAAGTTTCCAGTTTTGCACATTGCTCACGGTTGCAAGAATTTTTTTTGTGGCGGCGCGGTCTTTTTGTATTTTATCAAGAACTTCCTTAGGAGGTTCGACATATTTCGGGGCGACGGTGAGCTTGTGGGTAACCCAATTCACCGCAAGGGGCGTGATTTTTTGAGTGAATTGCTCATCATTGATAAAAAGCGTCAAGGTTTGGGGAGCCGCCGCGTCAATGGGCATGCCCAATAAGATCCGGACTGCAAAACTTTCGGCGTTTTTTTCAGCCCGAAAAGGAATTTCTTTTTTTTGCCAGAGAATTTTCCCTGAAAATGCGGAATTATCTTGTATTGTTATAAGAAAACCCCTGCCTTGGCTTACTTTTTGGGGTATGTCGAACGTGACTGCATAAGCAAGCGGGTGCACGCATACGGAAAGTATCAAGCATGCCGCAATAAAAAGAGAATATATGTTAAAAATTTTTTTCATTGTATATCCTTTGGAACAATGGAATGACAGTATATGATTTTTTTGCTTTTTGCAATGAAAACACAAAGAAAAATATCGGCTGCGCAAATGAGTTCAGCTGAGAATTTTTTTTGCATGGGCGATAATTTCTTCTGTGCTGATTTTTTCCAAACAGGATTCTTTTTGTCTGCATTTTTGCTTGCCGTGCAGGGAGCAGGGACGGCAGGGCATTTCTTTTTGCAGGATATGCGCATTTTCACCCACGGGAAAAAATCCCCATTCCTTTGTTGTCGGCCCGAAAAGGGCGAGCAGAGGCGTATCGACGGCATCTGCCAGATGCATAGGACCCGAATCGCCCGTAATGAGCAGGGAACATCGGCTGAGAACCGCGCAAAGTTCACGCAAATTTGTTTTGTTGATAAGATTTTTTCCGTACATGTTTTCGGGTAAATCGCCTTTGCCCACAAAGAGGATTTGATATTCACCGCTAAGAACGGCGCTGATTTTTTGCCAGTGGCCAAGGGGGAGGGTTTTGGCTTTATGGGTGGCGAAAGGGTGGATGGCGACAATTTTTTTCGTATTGTTCGGAAAAAGTTCAGCAAGCAGATTTCGGGCATCCGTTCGTTCGTCTTCATCAAGGTAAATTTTGGGTTTGAGCAAACGGGGCGCAACGGGGTCTTCGCATAAGAGGCTTGCATAGCGTTGGCGGACATCTTTCTCAAGCAGGGCATTTTTGCCGATTTTGCCTTTAGACCAAAGAAAAAGACGGCGCAATACGGGCATTTTATTGTAGCGGTAAACGCTTGTTTTCCACTGGTGGGCAAGCAGGCGGGAGCGGGTTGAGGCGTGCAGGTCGAATAAAGGAAAATCTGCGTATTTTTCAGCAAGTTTTTTGCAGGTTTGGGAATATGTTTTGTATTCCAAACTTTCTTTTGAAAGGGCTTCGATGCCTGCGATGGCAGGGTGGTTCTCAAACAAAGGGGCGAATTCCTCACGGGTGATGACAATGAATTTCGTGCGGTAGAGGGAGTTCCAATAGGATAAAACTCCGGACATGAGGGCGACATCGCCCATGGCGCTCAGGCGGAAAACAACGGCGGTATTGGTATGCAAAGGAATTTTCATAAAAAAAGCTCGCTTATAAAAACTGACAGAAGTATGCCTTATTTTGTTTTTATAAGCAAGCCAAGAGCGTTAAGGGGGGATTAGGCATTTCTACTAAAATGCAAAACCGTAATCATAAGTTCTTTTTCTTCATTTTCTAACCTGTAATGATGTTTTTGAGCGGTGCGGATAATATTTTCACGGCTTGTGACGCTGTCCGTAAGGACGCTGAATGTATCGGCACCGTTTTGTTGGATGAAATTAAGCACTTCCAAGGCAGGCTGCGGACAGGAAAGCCCGCATGTGTCAATGGTGTTTTCTCTTGTTTTTTCCATAGGGTCTTCCTAATTCTTCTTAATGTGGGTAAATGCTATCGCAAAGCAAATAAACAGTCCGAAAAGAACGGCGAAAATGCTGTGCGGTCCGATTTGCGCCGCGGAACTGGCTATGCCGAAATTATGGGCGAAAGCGGTGCCGACGAACAAACCTATGATATAGGTTGCGGAGTCGTTGTTTCCTTCTCCGCTGGAGAAGAATTGGCGACCGGGGCAGCCGCCTGCGAGCGCGGCGGCAAAACCGACAGTAAGCATGCTGAGGAAGTTCCAAACATGGTCGGTATGCGCAATGGGTTGGTTTTCAAAGCCAAGGCTGAATTTTCCCGCAATGATGTTCAAAATGAAAACTGCGAGGAAAAGAGCGAAAAGACCGGAAAAAAGGTGTGTTTCCTTAAAAAGGAAAATATCCCTGAACGCTCCCATTGTGCAAAAACGGCTTCTTTGGGCGATAATGCCCACAATAAAAGCAATACCGAGAGAAATCAAGAGCGGTGCGTGCATTGAACCCGGACCTTTTTGGGAGTAGTAAATCAGTCCGTTGTAAACGGAACCGTCTTTCTCGGGGCTGAAGATTAATAAAAGGAGCAAACCGAGCATAAGCAGGGGGAAGACATAGCCCGCTTTTTTGGAAATAGGCATGCTTTTTCCCAAGGTATAACCGTGTTTGAAAAAGCGTGTGCCGATAAAAATTCCAAAAGCGAAGCCGAATAATCCGACCACCGCGTTTAAATCACCGCCTGCGATACGCAGGACCATGCGCCAAGGACAGCCAAGAAAAACCAAGGCGCTTGTTCCTGTGATTATTCCAAGCACAAAGCGGATGACCGGAGAAGAACCGCTTTGGGGTTGAAATTCTTTTGCGGCGAGAGCGGCTGCAAAAGAACCGAGAACAAAGCCAATGATTTCCGGACGGATATACTGCACGATTTCCGCTCTGTGCAAACCGATTCCGCCGGTGGTGTCACGGGTGAAGCAAACAACGCAAATGCCCATGTTTGCCGGATTGCCTAAAAATTGGAGCAAAAAAGCGCCAATTCCGATAAATAAGCCTGTAAGAATAATTCCTTTTGAGGAACTAAAAAAATTGTACATTAATTTTAACCTCCTTATCTTGTACAATTTATGTATCTTTTGAGGCAAATTTACCTGATGTCGTCGGTAAAATTTACCAAACAAAAGAAATATTTTTTTCTATTTCGGGATTTAAGCTGAGGCAAACGGGACAGGAACGGGTGATGGTTTCCAAATCAGCTTTTTGAAGGGCGGATAATTCGATTTCAGGCATGGTGATGAGAATGTCGATTTTTTTAATGCGGCGCGGCTCGCTTTGCATGGTTTTGGTGATTTCCATTTTCATACCTTCAAAATCGAGGTTGTTTTTGTTTGCATATGCGCCCATAATGGTCATGATGCATGTGCCGAGAGCCGTGGCAACCAAATCGGTAGGTGAAAAGCTTGACCCTTTTCCCTGGTTATCCGTCGGAGCGTCCGTGACAAGTTCCGCATTGCTTTGCAAATGGGTGCTCGCGCAGCGCAATCCGCCTTTGTAAAGAGAAATGACTGTTGGCATAGGGTTCTCCTTTATCGTTGCATATAGTTGAAAGTTAAGATATTTTTACGGTGAAAGACAGGAGAATGCAAGCGCTATTGCATGCAGGAACAAAGGAATTTTATGAGAACATATCAAAATATATGGGAAAAATTATTATCGCCGAAACGATACGGCAAGAATTGCGTCCAAGAAATAAATAAGGCGAGAAGTCCTTTCATCGTTGACCACGACAGAATTATTTTTTCCGATTCTTTTCGGCGTTTGGCGGGAAAAACGCAGGTCCACCCTTTGACGACGAACGACCATGTGCATACGCGGCTCGCCCATTCCTTGGAGGTTGCTTCCGTTGGGCGCGGGCTTGGCACGCAGTACGGATATTTTTTAGCGGAACGGGGCGATTTGCCGTGTTTTACGGAGCCTTACCATATAGGCGAAATTGTGCAGTCCGCCTGTCTTGCCCATGATATCGGCAATCCGCCTTTCGGGCACGCCGGGGAATATGCCGTTCAAGACTGGTTTTGCGCTGTGCAAAACGAAAAATATGTGAGCTGCTTGACGCATGGCGAGCTTTTGGATTTTCAGTGTTTTGACGGCAATGCGCAGGGGTTCCGTGTTATCAACGCTGTGGAGAACGAACGGGAGCAAGGCGGGTTCCGTTTAAGTTATCCCACTGTCGCAAGCGTTGTGAAATATCCTTGTTCTTCTTATGAAGCAAAGGAAAAAAAGTCTAAAAAATTCAATTATTATCAAAGCGAAGCGGATTTGTTCGCGGAGATTTTCACGGAACTTGGCTTGTTGAAAGAAGGACATGTTTTCCTGCGTCATCCGTTATCATATCTCATGGAAGCCGCCGACGACATTTGTTACCGTATCATCGATATGGAAGATGCCCGGGAACTCGGCATTTTGCGTTATGAGGAAATATGCGAAGTGCTTACTCCTGTCTGGGACTTGCTGAATATCGACAAGGAAAGGCTTCGGTCCATGCATTCGGACAGGGCGAGAATGAGTTATTTGCGTTCTCTTGTCATCAAAGTTTTGGTGGAGGACATTTTCAGAGTTGGCAAAGAACGGTATGCGGCTCTCATGCAGGGTGAATTTCTTAATCCGTATATGGATTACGCCAGCGAACCTGTGCGGGAATACATGAAAAACGCAAAAACATGTTTCAATGAGATTATTTTAAAGCATCCGCAAAAAACAAGTTTGGAAATCGGCTCATACAGCGTGTACAAGCAGCTGCTGGACGTGCTTGTTCCCGCCGTGCACAATTTTGTCGGCGGCAAGGATTTGTCCTATCGTGAAACAAGGGCTATCAGCCTCATGGGCAATCATATTTTAAAGAAAAAGTATACAGCCTATCAGGCATATTTGATTGTCATTGATTTCATTACCGGCATGACGGACGCTTATGCGACTTTTATCGCCAACCAGTTTGCCGGGGGCGGCAGGATGCATTAGAAATGAAAAGATTTAAGTCAGCGGATTTATTGCTTTACTTAATATGAAAATAACGCTATGATAATAAAATTGTTAAAGCATAGCACCAAATCAGCTATGATATCTATGGAGGTTTAGAATGGCTCATAAAAAAGTGGAACGCAGAAAAGAACTGGATCGCCGCCGTCATCGCCGTATCGCACGTTTGAAAGAACGCATTCGCGAAGCAAAAAAAGCTGCGAAAAAATAGTATGTTTGTATGAAAGGGGTTTGCTCTTTTTGGGCAAAACCTTTTTCTTTAAACCGCCTCACAAAGAATGACGAAGGGCTTTTGAGGTGTGCTTTTGCATTTAAATGAAACTGTGAGTTTAAATTTCCCGAAAAGAAGTTAACACATAAATAAATGTAGGATACGTGTATGATTGAGAGATATTGCCGGGCTGACATGGCTGATTTATGGTCTTTGGAAAATCGTTATGAGGCGTGGCTCAAAGTGGAACTTGCCGTTTGCGAGGCATGGTTTGAAAAAGGGCGTATCGACCCTCAAAGCATGAAAGAAATCCGGGAAAGAGTGGCTGTCGATGCTGAACGCATTGCTGAAATTGAAGAAGTGACAAGGCATGATGTGATAGCGTTCATCTCTTCCTTGGAAGAAAAAGTCGGTCCCGCATCCCGTTTCATTCATTTGGGCTGCACGTCTTCCGACATTGTGGACACGGCAAACGCGCTTTTGCTTGTCGAAGCCGGAGAAATGATTTTGGCAGGTTATGACAAGCTGCTGAATACCTTGAAAAATTGCGTCGAAAAATACCGCGGATTGATTTGCATGGGCAGAACGCATGGTATTCATGCCGAACCTACCACCTATTCTTTAAAATTCGCAGGGTTTTATGCGGAATTTAAACGTCATAAGGAACGTTTCGGGCAGGCTTTGGAAGATGTGCGTGTGGGAAAACTTTCCGGAGCTGTCGGAACATATACGGTTTTATCCCCCGATATTGAAGAACGCGCCTGTGAAATTTTGGGACTTCGTCCTGACAGTATTTCTTCCCAAATCGTACAGCGTGACAGATATGCGAATTATTTTACGGCATTGGCACTCGCTGCCGGCGGTATTGAAAGGATTTGCACCGAGCTTCGCCATTTGCAAAGGACGGAAGTTCATGAAGTGGAAGAAGGCTTCGGCAAAGGGCAAAAAGGGTCTTCCGCAATGCCTCATAAGAAAAATCCCATTTCCGCTGAAAATATGTGCGGGCTTTCCCGCCTTATCCGCACCAATGCTTTGGCAAGCATGGAAAACCAAGCGTTATGGCATGAAAGGGATATCAGCCATTCTTCTGTTGAACGGGTGATTATGCCGGACTCCACAATCTTGATGGATTATGTTTTGCACCGTCTGACAAATCTTCTTGACGGCTTGCGTGTTATTCCCCGTAATGTGGAGAGAAATTTATGGGGAAGTTACGGATTGTTTTTCTCCCAGCGCGTGCTTACCGCTTTGGTCGACCACGGCATGCCCCGTCAGGAATCCTATGTGATGGTGCAGGAATGCGCCATGCAAAGCTGGGAAAGCGAAGAAATGTTTCCCGATATCGTGCGCCGCAGTGAAAAGATTTCAAAGGTCTTATCCGCTGAAGTTTTAGATACTGTTTTTGATTTGAGTTATTATACCCGTTATGAACAAATGATTTTAGACAGGGTTTTCGAATAGGTGGAATATGCAAAATTTCGACATCCAAAACATCAATATCCAAGAAATGCGGGTACGTCTTGCAAAGCTGCTCTATGAACGTTCTTACAGGGAAGGTGAGTTTACGCTCACTTCCGGCAGGAAAAGCGATTTTTATTTTGACGGAAAACAAACCGCTTTGCACCCTGAAGGAGCATTTTTAATCGGACACCTTTTCAATCATTTATTAAAAGATAATCCGTCTGTTACCGCTGTCGGAGGGCTCACATTGGGGGCGGATCCCCTTGTGACCGCAACGAGCGTGATCTCTTATCAGCTCGGCAGGCCGCTTCCCGCGTTCATTGTGCGGAAAAATCCGAAAGGGCATGGTACAAACCAATATTTGGAGGGGCTTTCCAATTTGCAAACGGGAAAACCGGTCGCCATGCTGGAAGATGTCGTCACGACAGGCGGTTCTCTTTTGACAGCCTGCGAACGGGTTAAAGAGGCAGGCTTTGAAATCGGCATGCTTTGCACTGTGCTTGACCGTGAAGAGGGCGGAAACGAAGCGATAAAAGCGGCAGGGTATGAGCTTCATTCCCTTTTCCGCCGCAGTGAATTATTGGCGTTAGCCGGAAGCTGATATTGGACGTATGATGTTTTGCAGACTGCTTGTTTTTTTCTTGGTGTTTGTTTTTTCCGCCTGCAATCCTGCTGCGGCATGGGAAGCCCGCTTACCGGAAACGGCTTTGGATGAAAGTCTGATTCTTGTGGACAAGGGTGAAGACGAATTTTTTTATTTGGAAAAAAAAGGCGGAGAAATTATCCGCCTGCATTATCCCAGTATACATGGGGAAAAAGAGGGCGATAAGCAAGTCGAGGGAGATTTGAAAACACCGGAGGGCGTATACTTCGTGCGCGGCAAAATTCAAGTTCCCCTTGATTTTGAAATGTACGGCAATCATGCTTATGTTTTGAACTACCCCAATCCCATCGACAAACTCCGCGGCAAGACAGGCGGCGGAATTTGGATACACAGCAAGGGCAATCCCATTGAAGGGCAAGTGACGCAGGGCTGTGTCGCCATTGATTTGGCGGATATCGAATTTCTCGGCAAGTATTTGCAGTCCGGAACCCCCGTGGTTATCGCCCAAGGCATTCACAGCGGTTTCCATAAAGAGAAAATGCTTGCAAAGAAAAAAAACGTGAAAAAACTCTCCGGAGAAACTTTCGTGAAAAGCTCCGCTTCCGCTCTTACCGAAGCGGAGGCCGACATTGTTTCGCAGACTGACAATCTTGAAAAAGGCGCCTTGGAAGTAAAAGAGGAAAAAAGCCTTTTTTCCGAATTTTTTCTTCCGCAGGAAAAAGAACATATCGGTAATGCGTCAGAAAAAAATAAAGCGGTTGAAACGGACGAACCTCTCGAACCTGCTGAATATGCTGAAATGAACGGGCAAAACGGGCAAGCGGGAAACGTTTCTCCAACAGGCTCGGCGGCAGTTTCGGCGGCAACATCTCCGACAGTACCGGCATATAAAACAGAAGAAACGTTCCATGCCGGGAAAGATGAACAAGCCCGTTTTGATACAGCCGAAGCAGGGCAAGACGGTGAAAAAGCCATAAGTGCTCCTTATGTTGCGGAGCCCGTGGAAGTTTCCGACGGTGAATTGTATATCCGCCAAGCGACTCTTGATTGGAACAATGCATGGGCGGAACGTTCGGCGGATTTTTTTACGTTTTACGATAAGGAAAACTATTCTAAGACTTCCGGCAGCTTTGAAAAATTCAAAGCGCAGAAACAGGGGCTTTTTGAAACGTTGTCATGGATTTACATCGCCGCCGGCGAAGTGGAAGTTTTGCAGGGACCTGACTATTACGTTTCATGGTTTAAACAATGGTATGTCGCGCCAAACCATAAAACCGAGGGAATACGCCGTCTTTATTGGCTGAAAGACGGTGAAACGGGCGAATATAAGATCGCCGCGATGGAATGGCTGCCGAAAGCTGTCGGCTTGGAAAACATGCTGAACGATAAAATTAAAAATGAAGCTCCGAAATTTATCGAAGAATGGCGCTTGGCATGGGAGCGCGCCGATATTGAAAAATATGCCTCTTTTTACGGGCAGCATTCCGTACAGGACAACCGGAGAGGCTTAAACGAAATCGTCGGGCAAAAGAATGAGATTTGGAGCGTGAAAAAACCGAAAAAAGTTGTTTTTTCCGATTTGAACATGGCTATGGAAAAAGACGGGCTGAAAGTTTCCATGCGGCAGGATTATGAAGACTCTTCCGGGTATAAGGACAAAGGAATGAAAATATTGACGCTGCATCCGAAAGGAGACGGCTGGGTGATACATAAGGAAATCTGGCGGCGTTTGTAGGTGTCTGCGGTATGCTCGCAAAAAAAAAAAAAAATGAATAGGTTAGAGTTGGAAAACAGATTGTATTAAAAAGGCTTGTTTGGGGGAACATTCCTTTATGAGGCGTTTATGAGTGATTTTAATATTATTATCATGCGTGACAGAGGAAAATCGTATTCTTTCCGGTTTTCTCCCGCAACGTTCAGAATTATTGTTTCTTCGCTTATTATTGTGCCGATTTTATTTGTGGTGAGTGTTTGGTTCGGTTTGTCAACGTTTAATAAATATGTCTCCCTTCTTGAAGAAACCGCCGCGTTTAAACATACTATCGAACAGCATAAGCAAACGGTTGCGCGCTTAGCGAATTTGGAACGTTTTTTACAAAAATATTCACCCAACATGCTCGGACTTCTTGTTCCCACCGATACTGTGGATATTGACGCTCTGCCGGTCATAGACGGCGACAAGAATATTCTTATGAGCGATTTTGCGAACAGCATAGCCGGTTCACCCATGAGTTTCGACATTATCGAAAAAGATGATGAAAAAGAGAGCGCGGGGGAAAAAACCGGAGAAAATGCGGAACAAAAACTTACGGCTGAAATAAATTCACAAGAAAAAACAATGAAGGAAGCCGAAGGAATAAAAGAAGAAGTACAATCCGTTAAGGAGGATACAAAAAAAGAGACCGAAGAAATCACAGCCGCAGGGGAAGAAAACGCCGCTGAAACGGAAGAAAAGCCTTCCCTGCAAAAAATCGATTTGGGATATGTTGAGATTGAAGCATTGAAGGCGAGGGTTGCCGCTCAAAACGTCAACATATCATATCGGTTGAAAAATTTAGGCAGGAAAGCCTTTTTGCAAGGCGTGCAAAAATATTATGTAAGCAGCCAAATGAACGGAAAAATGGTTCAGCAGGAATTACCCAAAGCGACGGATAATTCTTTCAGAATCAAAAATCTTAAGAATGTAAGCAGTACAGCTTCGCTTGCAGGCATACAGATAGGGCAAAAAGCGCAGCTTGTTCTTGAAATTGTTGTTGACGGCGAAGTTGTGTTCAGGCAGTTTTATCCTTTGGCTCGTTAATTAAATTTTTGAAAAACATTAAATATCGCTTGCAATTAATAAAATAAGTGTATAAAGTTAACAGTCCTTACGGTATAGAGGAAATAATCCGCCATTGGCAAAAAATACGAGAATACCATATGGTATAAAATTTTGGAGGAATATCATGGCTAAGCAATGTGAAGTTTGTGGTAAAAAAGCACAAGTTGGTAATTTAGTAAGTCACTCAAATATCAAAACAAAACGTCGTTTCAATCCAAATTTGCAAACAGTTCGCCATCAATTTGACGACGGCTCTGTCCGTACAATCGTTTGCTGCACCCGTTGCATCCGTTCCGGTGCTGTTCGCAAACCCAGCCCAAGAAATGTCAACGCATAATTAAACGTTTGATGTATATGTTTGATAAGCGTCCGCTTTGCGCGCTTCATGCAAATCATATTGTTTAATTACGAGTATTCCAAAATTCGCCCTACTTTGTAGGGCTTTTTTTGTTATTGGTCCGCACGGGCGGGGGCTTTCAGCAATTCTTCACGTTTAGGGCTTTTGGCGGTAACCTTGAAAGCAAGTAAGGAGCCAAAAGGTATTTCTTTATTTGACAGCGTTGGTCTTGTACGGTATTTTATAAGAAAAATTGCTATTGGTGTGAGTGTGGGAATATGAAAAAATTTTTGTATATTATGCCTGTCCTGTTGCTGAGCGCATGTTCTTCTGTCAATACGCAGCAGAACCAACGCCTTGAAAGTATAGAGGAAAAAGTTGACGCACTGCTTGTTTACAACAATAAAACCTATGATATCATGGTTGATAACGAACTGCGCATTTCCGAATTGGAAAAAGACGCGAAAGTCCGCGGCGTGCCTGTTCCGCAAAAAAATATCACAGTGGATAGTTTGCCTTCGCCCCATGCGGTAATAAAGAATGAAGAGCCGCAGCCATTGCCCGAACAAGAGGCTTCTGCGGTAAAAAATGTCGGAGCGCTGACAGGTCAGGATTTGACAAGTCAGGATTTGGCAAACCAGCCTTTAACAAAGGCGGAAGAAAAAAATCAGCTGCAAGTGACAGAAAATATCGTGGAAGCGCCAAAGCAGGAACAAGCGGCTGAAACCGGAAAACAAATTGCGGCTTCCGGCAAACCGCAGGAAACAGCGGTTCAGACAGCAACTCAGCCGGAACAAAAGGCAAATGCCGGGCAAAATCCTGCAGGCAAAGAGCTGAAAGCGGAAACTTCAGCGCAAGCTTCCGAAAAAACGGTTGAAACGATTGGGCAAACAGCTCAGGCGCAACAGGGAACGCAATCTGGAACAGGACAAGCGGTTCAAGCGCAGCAGGCACAGCCTGTACAAAACCAAACCGCACCGACGGTTCAAGCTGAAGCGAATCAGCCTCCTACGGCGGCTCAAACAACTGATCAGCCGCAGACAAGCAGGCAATTATACGATAAGGCTTACAATTTGTATCAGAAGAAGCAATATGCCGCTTCTGAAAAAGTTTTTGACGAGTTTTTAGCTAAATATCCGCAAGATGTGCTTGCGCCGAATGCCTTGTATTGGAAAGGAGAAACCTTGTATGCAAGGGCTATTTATCCGCAGGCGATTTTCTCTTTCAAAGAAGTGCAGACAAGGTATCCGAAGCACCCTAAGACAGCGGATTCCTTATTGAAAACAGCGATGAGCTACGCACGCCTCGGGGATAAGGAAAATGCGAGCCTGCATTATCTCGTGCTTATCGAGGATTGGCCGCAGTCCGGCGCGGCGCAAAAAGCAAGAGCCATGGGTGCGCAATAAGGCATGAACGCTCTTGATAGGCTGACCGGGCAAGCCAAAAAGGAATTTTGGGCTAGCCTTGCTTTGCGCTATTGCGGGGGAATGAGTCCCCGTTTATCGGCAAAGCTGCTGCGGCATTACGGGTCTGCCTATCAGGCGTATGAATGTTTGTCTTCAAAACAGGCTCTTGCCAATATCGATACGTTCGCCCAAAAAATTCCATCAGCTGCCCGCACGTGTCTTAAGAACGGCACATGGCGCGGAAAAGCTTTGCAGGAATGGCAGGACGCCCGCAAGATTGATTGCGAAATTGTTTTGTGGACGGATTACCGTTATCCGCTTGCATTAAAACAGATTATCGATGCGCCGCCTTTTTTTTACGCAAGAGGCGACAGTGCTTTGCTTTCTTCGCCCGCCCTCGCCGTTGTCGGCTCAAGAAAAGCTTCTTGGCAAAGCGAAGCAAAAGCAGAGGAAATAGCAAGGGAATTGTCCGGTCTAGGCATTGTCATTGTTTCCGGAATGGCTCTCGGCATTGACCGGTCAGCCCATAAAGGGGCTTTGGAAGCGCAGGGAAAAACCATTGCGGTTCTAGGCACCGGCATTGATGTTGTCTATCCGCAAAAGCATGAGGAATTATATCACAGCATAGCCGAACACGGGCTTTTAATCAGTGAGTTTCCACCTTTTGCGCAGGCGAGTGCACGAAATTTTCCTGTCAGAAACAGGCTTATCACCGGTATTTCGGAGGGCGTCCTCATTGTTGAGGCGGCTTTGAAAAGCGGCAGTTTGATAACAGCCCGTCTTGCTTTGGAGCAAAATAAGAATGTTTATGTTTGCCGTCCCTTGACGGAAAAACACAGCCTCGGCGGACAAAAACTGCTTGAAGAGGGTGCTTTGCTTGTTGATGACAGTTATGCCATTGTTGCGGATTTAGTGCCTTATTTGTCCTTGCAGTATGAAAATCTGTTAAAAAACTCTTCGGGAAAAAACAGTGCCGAAAAACGAAATATCAGCGATAATACAGCGTTGCCGATACGAAATGAAAACAGCTTGGAACGCGGCGCAGAAAAAAGCTTGGCTGCGGAACATTCCGCAAAAAACGGTACAGGCGAAGAAAATTCTGTAAAAAGCGCCCAAATAAAAAACGAAGATTTGCCTCAGGAGCGGAGCGGTACGAATAATGCGCGGCAGGAAACGCATATTTATCCCGTACCGTCAGACAAGAAAAAAAATAAGGCCCGTTTATTGCTTGCCCGTCCTAAAGCCGACGAGGAACTCATGCCCATGTCCCTTGATTTCGGGGAAATGGCGCGGCATATTTTGATGAAAGAAAATCCTGCAAAAAAGCTCGGTTCCAAGAAAAAGAGCGCTTCTTCTGCGACTCCCGCGACTCCCGCAACCCTCGCAATACCCGCGCCCAAAAAGAAAGAAAAAAGGCGGATACTTCAAAGCGATAATCCCATTGTGCGGATATTGGCGAAAAACGGGGCGTTATCCGCTGACGAAATCATGCGGTTTTTGCAGTCTGGACAAGCGGAAACGGATATGGCGGCGCTCTCATCCGAACTTTTGCTATTGGAAGTTGAAGGCGCAATAATCAAAGAAGCAGGGGCGAGGTATAGGGTTTATGATGAATAAAGAACCTTTTGAAGCTTGCAAAAATGTTGTTCTTTTCCTCGCCCATTTGGAATTTCAGAAAAACTGTTCTTCGGCGACTGTCAGCGCGTACCGCATTGATTTGCGGGAATTTGAAATTTTTTTGCGGGAAAAGGGGAAAAGCCTTGCGCAGCTGGAAAATGTGCACAAGAAAGATATTCAGGAATTTCTTGTTTTTTTATACAAGCAGAAAATACATAAAAGTTCCATGGCGAGAAAACTTTCCTGTTTGCGGTCATTTTACCGTTTCATGCTGCAAAAAAAATACGTTCAGAAAAACCCCATGCTCGGCGTGCGGAACCCTAAGCAGGAAATTCATCATCCCGCCATGCTTAACGTCGATCAGGTGGTCAGCATGCTTGATGAAGAAAAAACGGATTTTGAAGATGAATTTTTTTATCGGGACAATGCCTTGATGGAATTGCTCTATGGTTCCGGTTTGCGTATTTCGGAAGCGCTTGCCTTGAACGTGCAGGACTATAAGCAGGGGAGCAAAGAAATAAAAGTTTTTGGAAAGGGCGGCAAGGAGCGTTTTGTGCCCCTTTCAGACACGTGCCGCCAAGCCTTGCGGGTCTGGCTTGAAAAAAGAACTGCTCTTGCTTCGGAGCATACGGAAAAAGCCTTTTTCATAGGCAAGAGGGGAAAGCGCCTTAACCGCAGGGAAGCCAACAGAATTATTGAATATTACCGTAAAAAAGCGGGTATTGCGACGCATGTTTCCGTTCATGATTTGAGGCATTCGTTTGCCACGCATCTGCTTGAAGGCGGAGCGGATTTGCGTTCCGTGCAAGAGCTTTTGGGGCATAGCAAAATCGCTACGACACAGCGCTACACCCATTTGGATATGGACGCGCTTATGAAAAGTTATGATAACGCCCATCCTTTGGCTGATACGGTTCCGGAAAATTTAACCAAGGCTGGGGATAAGAAATGATGTGTTACAAAGAAGAAGACAGCGTGCATTTTTCGCATATAGGCAGGCAGTGGCATATTTACCGCGCGGACATGGAAACCCTGTGGGAGAATATGGATAATGATCGGGAAGCCTTGCAGGCGTTTTATGATGATGAACGTTTGCCCTATTGGGCGGAATTATGGGGTTCCAGTTTCGGGCTTGCCTCGTGGCTTTGGCGGAACAGGGATATTTTAAAAGGGCTGTCCTGCATGGATTTGGGGTGCGGTTTAGGGTTCACCGCTCTTTGCGGCGTGCACTGCGGGGCTAAAGTCTTAGCCTGCGATTATGAAGAAAACGCCTTAAACTTAGCCCGTTTCAACGCCTTGAAAAACACAGTGCCTTTTTGTGACGATATTCGGAAATTTGAAGAAGCAAACTCGGCTTCACTCTGCACGCTGAAACTTGATTGGCGAAATCCGTGCGTTGAGCAAAAAGCGTTTTCCTTTATTTGGGCGGCTGATATTGCGTATGAAAAAAAATCCATGCCGGAAATTCTGACGTTTCTCGATTATGCGTTAACCGATGAGGGCTTATTCTGGATAGCGGAACCGGGCAGAAGTATTTATCAGCATTTTTTAACGGAAGCGAATAATTTTTCTTTTTCCGTAGAAAAAGTGTATGCGGAGATAAGTCCGAAAATTTCCGAACATATTTTGCCTGCCGGCGTGAATGTTTGGGAACTGCGGAGAAAATAAAAAAAATCGGAGAATTTCCCCGATTTTTTTGTTATGCAGGTAAGTTTCCGATTAATTGCCGTTATCGTACATTCTGTACATCGGTCTGCCCATGCCGCGGGAATATTCAATGCCGAATTTTTCTCCTATTTGGCTTCTGAAATTTTGTCTTTCGGAATCAACTTTGTTTTCAAGCGCAATGATTTCTCTGACAAGTTTGTCCAGCTGGTCCGGTTTTACATTGGGATTGCTGCGGAATACGTCAAGTTCCATATTTTTTAGACGAAGTTCCTCAAAAAGAGGCTGCATGGTTTTGAAGTGCTTTTCACGCATTTCGTCCAATTGGCTGATTTGTTCTTTTGTGAGTGTGTTTTCCTGATAATTGTCATTGTAATAGGCGTTGTTTCTGCCGCGGAACATATGGGGGGTCCTGTAACCGTCGCAGCCGTAATTGCCGTGTCCGTATTCATAATTGCGGTGGTATCCGCTGCGGTATCCGTCATGATAAGGGTTATGGGCGCCGGCTATGCCTGCGCCTGCCGCTGTCATCGCCATAATTGCCAGTGTTCCGAAAATCATGCTTTTTTTCATAAATAATTCCTCATTGTTTTTTCGTTGTCAGTAGAGTTTGGTTATAGGTATCACCGGTATTTGGACGGTGAACGTAATTTGTCATTGCGCATTGCCGTAATAACAATCGCCGTGTTCTCTGTGCCCGTGTCCGAAACCGTGGTGGTACGTATTTCCGTTGTCTTCGTATTCATGGTTTATGCCACTATGGGAGTTGCCGTAGTCATAAGCGTATGCATGGTTCATGCCGGCAAGTACTGCGGCGGTAAGTGCCAGTGAAGCGAAAATCATATTTTTTTTCATTGTTTGCTCCTGAGATTTTTCTTTGTATGTCTGTAATATAGCAAAGTGCATACCAAAGTTAAAAACATATTGCAATTATTGGATATTCAATTTTTATGTATGGAATTGGAGAATAAAATTATGGGACAAAATGTTACATTGGACTCCGTATTGTTTCTTTTTTACACACATTTGCCCGTGCGGAGCGGCGGAGATCATCCAATAGGGTGCTTCCGGCATATTCTTTTTGATAATAAAGCGGAACGGGTGAAAAAAAGGAAGGCAAATGCAAAAGGGGAAGGCATTGCGGAATTTTGGCGGGCAGTCGGATATGTCCAAAAAAAAGGGAGCTTAATGCCCCCTTTCTGTTGTTTTGCATGAAAAATCCGTTCAGTATTTGTTCCTAAAAGTCGGAACCATTTCCCTTATGCCAGCTTCGCACTTCGCATGTGCAGGATTGAAACGGTTATGACCAGCATGAGCAAAGCGCCGCCGAGGCTGAGCCAAATATTCGCATCTGTGAAGCCTGCGATGATATAGCCTGCCAAACTGCATGCGGCAACGATTATGGCATAACCCAGCTGTGTGGAAACGTGCTGCACATGGTTGCAGCCCGCGCCTGCGCTGGAAAGAATGGTTGTGTCGGAAATGGGGGAGCAGTGGTCGCCGAAAACGGAACCTGCCAAGGTTGCGGAAAGGCAAACCGTAATGATTTCCGGATTGATAGCCTGCGCCACGGGAACGACTATCGGAATTAAGATACCGAAGGTTCCCCAAGCCGTACCGGTTGAGAAGCTTAAGAAGCCTGCCACGATAAAGATGAATGCGGGCAGGAAGCCGGCAGTTGCTCCGCCGTCGGCTTCAAACAGGGTTTTTACAAACTCTGGGGTTTGCAGGAGGTTGCGGCAAACACCGCTGATAGTCCATGCGAGCACCAAAATCATATTTGCGGGGAGCATGGCTTTGATACCTTCCGTTGCGCCGTCCATAAAGGAATGCAGTGTCAAGAGACCGCGGGGTACGAAAAGGAAAAACGCGACGGTCAAAGCTCCGAAACTGCCCCAAACCAAGGAAGGTGCGGCGGAACAGTTCCCGAAGGCGGCTCCCAGGGTATGGTAGGCGGGGTCGTCGCCGAAATACCCGCCGCTGTATAAAAGGGCGAGGGTGGCGAAAACAATCAGGCTGACAATGGGGATGAGCATGTCGTAAATAGTGCCGCGGTTGGAGGCGTTGAGCTGATGGTTCTGATTATCCGTATCGCCGATGACGCCTTCTTCACGGGCTTGTTTTTCCGCTTTGAACATGGGACCGAAATCGAAGTTCCCCATGCAGACCATGAAGACCATGACAAGAGCCAAGATAGCGTAAAAGTTATAAGGAATGGTCGCTACAAACGCCGCAAAATCGCTGTCGAAAGCGCCGGTCGCCTTAAGGTTGCTGCCAACTGCGGCTGCCCAGCTTGAAATAGGTGCGATAATGCAGATGGGGGCGGCTGTGGAGTCGATGATATAGGCTAATTTTGCGCGGGAAATTTTATAGTTGTCCGTCACGGGACGCATAACGGTACCCACGGTAAGGCAGTTGAAATAATCGTCAATGAAAATGGCTGCTCCGAGTCCTCCGGTGGAGAGCATGGCGGCTTTTCTGCTGCGAATGCGTTTTGTAGCCCAAACGCCGTAAGCTTTTGTGCCGCCCGCCAAAGAAATAACGTAAACCAACGCTCCGAGCAGACTGCAGAAAAGAATGATGTTGAAATCGATTCTTTCAGCCATGGTTTTGAACGTCACGTCAATAGTGTGGATAGCTACGAAATCGGCATCAACGCCAATGGAATAAATCAGTGCGCCGCTTAAAATACCGAGAAGAAGCGAAGAAAAGACTTCTTTGGTGATAAGGGCGAGCACAATAGCCAAAACAGGTGGAACAATGGAAAGCCACCCTGCATAATATGGGTCCATAACTGCCTCTCAAATGAAACTTTGTATCAAATCCTTAAAAAAATGAAGTTGATACGGATTGCTCAAATATTTTATAGAAAGAGATTGGTTTTGTATATATTTTTTTTATGTATTTGATAAATATTGTATCTTGTTGGAATAATTTTATTTTTTATAATACTTTTGTGATTTTTTGCGGAAAGGACACATGAAACGAAAGTGGCATGGTATTTGCTTTTATACAGGCAAAGGAGTTTGCCATGCAATTAATGCCTATTTCAACCGATACCGTGAATACTGAAACGATTTTTACCGATTATACGGCTCAAGGCAATTCAATGTCTAATTTTTCCAATGAGTTAGACAGCGCGTTATCTGAAGCGGACAGCGGCGGGGAACGTTATGCAAAGCGTGATAAGGATGATGATTCCTCTCATGGTGATGAGGAAAAAAATTCTCCTTATTCCGTGAAAGCGGAAATTTATTCCTTTTTTGCTCCGCAAGAACCCCGTTTCAATCAAGAGGAATTGACCAAGCTGGCACAGGCGTTTCAAAATGACAATGTTTGCATGGAAGCTCAAAACGCTTTGGCTGATATTATGAACAGCCCGACCGGTCCCACGCTGAAAGACCTGCTTTCCGTTCTTTCGCAAAGCACAAAGGGCGGAAATGCGGCGCTTGACACAAATGAAATCGCTTATCTGCAAAATTTGGCAGGCAGGGCAAACCCCAATCAGCCGACAGTATTGTACGACAGTATCCGCTTTCAGGACTCTCTTTCCGGTATGAAGAACTTTCTCGCTTCCATTAAGCAAAATCCCACAACCCTGAGCAAGGAAGAACTTTCAGCTCTCGGCAAGGCGCTGGGGCTTCCGGAAGATATGCAAAAGGCTATGCAGCAAACCCTTGCTTCGTTTGACAAGAATAAGCCGTTATCAAACACGCAGGTGGACGCGATATTTAAGGACGCGCAGGCGTTATTGGAAACAAAGACCAATGATTTTGCGGTAATGAAGAAAAGCTTGGAGCAAAACCTCAAGCCTTTGTATGAATCCGCCCAAAAGAGAGAGGCGGAGGAACGCCGCGCTTTGATGTTGGAAAATAAGGAAGTCTTATATTCAAAGACTCTTATTGAAGATACGGTCATTACCAAGGTCATGGGCGAAGATTTAAACCGCAGTACGGTAAACGGCAGAAAACTCGAGGAAAAGGACAGCCGGAACAAGTCCGCCCAAGCGCAAAAGCCCGTTCAAAATAATCAGGATACGGAGACTGCGCAACATTCTTCCGTAAAGCAAAATGCGGCAGCTGTCCCGCAAAATGAAGCGGAACCGGGCATTGTGACCAAGCAAGCCGACAGCCTGAGCGATACCGATGTGCTTGCGGAAGCGAAGCAGGAAAACTCGCTCATCGCCAATATAGTGCGTGATGAACGGGATGCGGCGGCAAAGGCAGAAGATAAGTTTTTTGCCGGCAAGACGGAAGAAAAGGAACAAAGCAGGGAACAGGCGGAACGCTTCAGTCCTGTTGAAGCGGTAAAAAATACTCAGGAAAACAAGAAAGAACATTCCGATACGTTTTCCGGCAGCAGGAATGAAGAGCACAGCGCGGAAAGAATGGCGGGCATGGCAGGTGCACAAAATGTGCAGGCAGGTCCGGTTTTTGAAAACGTGCAGACTGCAAATTTTTCCGATACGGCTGAAAACTTACGCACGCAAGTGCAGGATACCGTGCTGACCATGATGAAGAGCGGCGCGAAGCGTTTGGAAGTTTCTTTAAATCCTGTGGAACTTGGACAAATGGCTGTTGTGCTTACCATGAAGAACGGGGAAATTAATGCCGTTATCCAAGCGGACAAGGCGGAAAGCGCCTCCCTTATCAACCAGCAGTTGGACACTATCCGCCAAGAGCTTGAAAATCAAGGCTTCAAGGTTGAAAACATCGATGTGGAAGTGGGGCTTTCCAACCATTCAGACAGCCAGACAGGGCAAAATTGGGAAAGCATGCAGCAACACAACAGCGAACAGGCTTTTAGGGAAAATCTTCAAAATCTCAATTACTTACGTGCGTTAGCAAGGAAAAACTCTTCCAGTGAAGATAGTTTGGCACACAATATGCATAATATGGGAAGTATAACGGCCGGAAAGGAAAATACTTCCTTGCAAGGTCTTCATATTATAGCTTAGTGAGATTTTATTATGAGTAACGTTGGCGGCAACACAGCATTGGACAGCGCATACAACAATTCTGGTGAGAATAATAAGAAAACCGGTAAGTCCGACCTTGATAAGGAAGCTTTCTTGATGTTGCTTGTCACGCAATTCCAATATCAGGATCCGCTGAACCCTATGGAAGATAAGGAATTTATCGCGCAATTGGCGCAATTCTCCGCATTGGAACAATCCATGCAAACCAATGAGAACATCACCAATCTGATAAATGAAACGGCGATGCAGACTTCAATCAGCATTACCAATTACATCGGTAAGGAAGTTTCTGCCCGCGGTTACGGCATCAGCAAGTCCGGCGATGATGTTTCTCTCATTCAATTTGCAGGCAGCGAAGAAATGGCTTCCTGTTCCATCAATATCCTGGACGCTTCCGGAAATATCATCCGTACCGTAAATTTAGGCGCGCAGTCCGCAGGTATTCATGATTTCGTATGGGACGGCAAGAAGACCGACGGTTCCAATGCTCCTGACGGTACCTATACCGTGGCTCTTACCGGCAAGAACAGCGCGGGCGACATGGTTTATATCGATACTTCAGTATCAGGCCGCGTTACCGGCACAAGTTCTTATAACGGTCAATACTATTTGAGCCTCACAGGCGGAAGATCCGTTCTTTTGAGCAATGTGCGCGAAGTTCTTGAAGCAACAAACACGGGTTCTGCAACGCAAGGAAAAGATTATATCGGTTCTGACGGTGACGATTACATCGTCGGTGAAGAAGGCGCCATAGATACCATTTCAGCGGGCGCAGGCAACGATATTATTGTTTACGACAGTTTCGACAAGCTTGTGGACGGCGGCGAAGGTTTCGACTTCCTCATTGCAAACGGCGAACTGCAAGACAACTACCAACATATTGAAGCCGTTATCCGCGGTGCTGACGCGGCAGGTATGCAAAGCATGAACGCTCTTGAAAAGCTTGGTGTGACCATTACGGACGGCAAGCTCGATATGACTGCCGCAAGCTGGCAAAACAACTGGAAAGACGCAGGCAAGAACCAATGGACCTATACGGGTGATAAGAAAATAACCATTGAAATCTTGGATACTTCAAAGGTGATTGAAAGTTCCGGCGGAACTGCCGAACCTGCTGCTTTTTTTGCAAGAAATGCGGCTCCGCAGCAAAAGACTTTCAGCCAAGCCCTTGCCGACGGATTGAAAAACGCAGCGCCGGCAACAGCTCCGACTTTGAAGCAAAAGGCCTCAAGCGCAATCAACAATTATATGCAAGGCTTAATCAGCCAGTAACATAACCAAAAATCTATCTGAGGGGATAGAAAAAAATATTGCAAGGTAAGGAGAATTATTATGAGCGTAACTTCAACATTATGGACTGGTGTTTCCGGTCTTTTGGCTCACGGTGAAAAGATGAACGTTGTCGGTAACAACATCGCCAACATAAACACAGTAGGTTTCAAAAGCCAGCGCATGGACTTCGCAGACTTTGTTTATCAGGATGCGCACAGTCTTGCAGGTCAGACCCAAATCGGCCGAGGCGTAAAGGTTGGCACCATTATCGGCAACTTCCACCAAGGTCCTTTTGAAAGCACGACAAACGCAACCGACCTCGCCATCGAAGGCAGAGGATTTTTCCAAGTGCAGGCTGTCGGTTCCGATGAAACATACTACACAAGGGCCGGTAACTTTACTTTTGACAAGGAAGGTTACTTGAAAGACCCCAACGGTTTTGCTTTGCAAGGCTGGAGAATTGACAACTCCGGCGGCGTCATGCAGGCGACCGGCGGTAACGCCCAAATGGTTAACGCTGCAAAAGGTTCTACTTCCCCCATCAAAGGTTCAGGCGTTCCGACTGATATTCAGCTTGATACCTTCACAGTTTTCCCGCAACAAACCACAAAAATGGACTTCAAGGTTCAGCTTCCGAAATCCGGCGGCGATAACGCCGTCAATACCGAAAACCCCTTTGCCGCCCTCTTTAAGCAATGGAACGGCAATGATGTGGAACGTGCCAACAATGTTCCTCCTCTTGCCCAGACTTCCTATGCGGAACAGACAACCATGCAGATTTTCGATGAAGCGGGCGTAAAACACACTGTTACCGTATATTTTGATAAGGTTTCAAGCACCGATTACGAAGGCGGCGCTTCCGGTGAGGAAATTTGGGAATATATCGTAACCATGGACCCTGCCGAAGACAAAAGACAATTCTTTGATACGGCAACCGGTGAATTGAAAAACGTGAACGCAACTTCTGCAGGCGGACTTCTCATGGCGGGCACGCTCACATTCAACTCCGCAGGCGCCATTGTGAACCAATCAGCCTACACATGGGGCGGAACGCAAACTCCCGAAAAGAACCCGGGTTCTTTTGAATCCATAGCCGACCCTGCGGGCGGATTGAATAACTTGGATGTTATCAGCCTTGACCCGACAGATATGAACAACTGGGAACCCGCTCCCGTTTCCAGCAGCGGTTATCCGATCGTCGTCCCGAACTTCAGCGGTATTTTGGACGCTCAGACTTCCGGAACCCAAAACGGCGCAAAATACAATACGGAAATCAACTTCGGTCTTCGTGCAAGCAACCTTTCCCAACCTTGGTCTTCTCAAGGCAGTCTCGCCGACCTCAACGTTGATGCATATGTTTTCAATAATGCCTATAAAGCGAACGATCCTTCAACCGGTTCGGAATTCATTCTCCTGAATCAAACGTATGACGCTTCATTGGACGACAAATGGAATATCAATACCGGCCGTTATGATGTCAGCGGATTGAGCCTGTGGGGAACTGTTCCAGCCGATACGAATACATTGTTAACAAATATTCAGGGCGATGCCACGGCGGCTATCCAGTACAAGGCTGGCGGAACGGTTACCATTGCCGATATGTGGAGAAGCCTCGAATTGTATAATGTTCAGACGGTAAAAGTTAAAGCAGGCAATTATGTGGATAACGCAGGCAATCAGGGAACACAGGACATCACTATTGATTTGAGAAACGGAACGGCAACTCTTGCTGACGGAACGACGGCAACTCTTGGCACGGATATCAGCTTTACCGACCCGGGCACTTTAGCGGCAGTGTCAAATGCCATTACAAACGCCGTGCAAAAAGCTTCTCCGAAGAATTTGTATATGTATTCCGCCGCGGATCCGGCCAACGCCAACCTTTTAGCTGATTTCACAGAACCTGCCGTGATTGAAGCTTATGCTTCCACCAACCTTGACGGTGCTTTCTCAAGCTCCAACGCTCAAAACGGTTACGGTTTCGGTGACCTCACAAGCTGGGAAGTCGATTCCGACGGTATATTGAACGGCGTTTATTCAAACGGCGTAACCCTTCCCCTTTGGCAAATCACCATGTATGACTTTGTGAACACCCAAGGCCTGCGCCGCGAAGGCAACAACCTTTATTCCGAAACAAGAGCTTCCGGCTATCCTAAAATGGGTGCCGCAGGCAACAGCGGCTTAGGCGATATAGCAAGTTACACCCTTGAACAATCCAACGTCGACCTTGCCACAGAAATGGTTTACATGATTTCAACCCAGCGCGGTTACCAATCAAACAGCAAAATGGTCACAACGGTTGACACCATGCTTGAAACCGTTATCAACATGAAGAGATAATAAATAAAATACGTGGGTGTCAGCCGGGCGGGCACATTGCTCGCCTGAGTGACACAACACAAAAATTACCAACCCGAAGAATAATTCTTCCTTGCATACTCCAACGAGTTTTCCCTCAACTCGCTTATTTCGCCCCCTTTCCCTCAAGGGGGCTTTTTTACTTGTTGTTGGCATGCCGTAAGGCATAAAGAGCTTAGAACAAGTTAAAAAGTACTCGTCCTCGAAAAATAATGACTTAAGCCCCCATTGTTTTTCAGGATTTTTTTATGGGGAAAATTTTTCCCGTACGCTTTTTTTTATAGCAATCCGTACCGGTTGTTTTTTTTGAATTGATATGTTATTCTTATCATGCTGAAAATGAGACAAACGTTTTTTGGCAGTAAGCAGTAGGGGACAGTATGATTTTTAGCATTATCTGCACTAAAGACCTGACAGTTACTGCCGATATGGATGTAAAGCGAGATTTGTTTTTTTTTGTTAACAGTATACATATAATACAATAAAATAAACCATCTAATAATATCGAGACACTAAATTATGAATAATATCACCCCAAAAAGCAGTACGCCCGGCATGCCGCTTATTGTCTTCAAGGTAGGAAAGATGACTTGTGCGGTTGACGGTGCGAGCGTAATCTCTATTCAAAGAATGGAAGAATTTACACTGACACCGCATACGCCGGATGAAGTATTCGGTTCCATCAATTTCCGCAATCATGTGATATCCATATTGGACTTGCGCACCGTATTTGGTTTACCGACCAGAATAAAGGAATACAGTGATTTTATCAAAATGCTGGATCAAAGAAAACAAGACCATATCAACTGGGTGAATACTCTGAAGGAATCCGTCAGAAACAATACCCATTTTCCTCTTGCCACATGTCCTCATCAGTGCGCTTTTGGCAAATGGTATGATAAATACGATCATCCGAACAAAAAGATAATGTTCCATATGGAAAGAATCAGGGAACCGCACAACAAATTGCACTACGCGGCTCTCGATGTTGCCAAGATTCAGGAAAAAGACTGTCCTGAAGATGAAAAAAATGAACAAATTCAGGAAATTCTTCGTCAGGTGGAGAATGAATACATGGTTACTGTTGTCGGCTTGCTTGATTCCGCCAAGACAATATTCAAAGATATATATCAGACCATGCTCATCGTACTTGAAGACATACAACAGATAGCTATTGCGGTAGACGAAGTTGTTGCTGTGACAAACCTTGAAGAAGTTGTTGTGGAAAAAGAAAGCTTGATGTACGGCTCCATAGTCCAACGATTTCTGAAAGGAAAAAACGATGATGACATCATTTATCATCTGAATCAGGAAGCATTATTCAAAAGACTCATGAATAACATGCGGTAAAAAAAGGAGCCGGCAGAGCTCGCGGAAAAAAGTCTGTAACTAAGGATTAAGCTGTGACCTCCCCTCTTACAGAAGAGGCGGCTTTTTGGCGGATAGGGCTGTTGATAGCTTTGAACGTCGTCCCAATTGCGCATTTTCTTTGGACTGAAGTTCATTACAATCGATTGTGGACGTGGGCTTTCAGCTTTTTCCGGAATAAATTCTTCACCAACAATAGTATTAATTATCTTTTAAAAACCGTGGCTTGGAACGAGCCGCACAGAAATAAGTGATAAGGGAGAATGAAAAGGGGCTTGCCTCTTCATTCTCCCTTAAAAATGTGCTTCATAAAATAAATCTGTTTTACAAAAATGTGGTAATGATAAAGCGATAATTAAAATTAAAAAAGCTCTGTCAGAATACATCAAAAAAATATAAGGAAAGAATTTAAAAACAAAAGCCTTCTCTTTTCCTCAAACAGACAATTAACTTTCCCTGGTTGAGCCTCTAAACCTTTTTGGGGAATTTTGTTTATCCTTATACATATTTTTATCCGCGTGATTGATAAGGGTATCAATGTCTTTTCCGTCGCGGGGATAGCAGGCTGTACCTGTGCTGAAAGAAATGAGAAAATCGTTATTATTTACGATTGTTGCGGATTGTAAAGAATGATGAATTTTTTCAAAGAATTTTGCGAGTTCCTCTTCTGTTGTTTCATTGTGGAAAAGTATGACAAATTCATCTCCGCCGATACGTGCGAACGTATTCGGAACGGCACGCAGATACCGCTGTATTTCTTGGGAGAAAAAGAGCAGTACGTTGTCTCCGGTACTGTGCCCATAGGTATCATTGATGAATTTGAATTTATTCAAATCCAGGTAGCAAAGGGAAAAGGGTTCATCCTTTTGCATAAGTGCCGTCAATGTTTCAAACAAGCCCCTCCTGTTGAGCAGACCTGTTAAGGAATCCTTATACACAATATCTTCCAGCTGCGAGCGGATATGCCCAAGGTCCTGCGCATGCTGGATAAGGGCAGTGATAAGCAGACTGCCGATAATGCCGATAATGATATAGAGCCATGATTCGATGTATTGATACCAAAACTTGATGGGAGAAATGCGGAATATCCAATGGGCATTCAAAATATGCAGCGATTTTTCAAGGTAAGGGGTGTCGCTGTTGTAAAACGGACTTGACGCAATAACCTGTTTGCCGCCCGTATCCGGGCTCATCCTCCAAATTTCATAGGCAAGCCCGCGTTCGCCCAGGCTGTTGAGTTCCGCACCGTCCAAGGCTTGAGGAAATTTTAAGGTAACGGAAACCAGTCCCCAAAATGTTTTATTGCCATGCCCGTCATTGAGATAAATGGGCAAACGCCCGACTAACGCTTCGCCGCCCTGCACAAGGGGAAACGGTCCGCCTAAAACCATATCGCCAGTTTTTTTAGCCTGTATTGCTTCCTTATTGCCCGCACCTTTGGAAAAGAAGTTCAGCCCAAGCACCGCTTCGTTGCCTGCTTTGGGATAAACATCGCTGACAATTCCGTTTGGAGCGAGCAAAACATTCAAAATGGCGGGGTCGTCCACCATGGCGAGGGCTGTTTTTTCAAAATTCACTATTTCGCCGTTGTTTTGAATGATAAGCGAGGCAAGAGCCTGTGTTTTGTAGAGAAGTTTGGAAAGGACATTCGTAATTTTATTGCTTTGGTTGAGAATGATCATTTCCATTTTGCCGTGTTCTATTTGAAATTTCCGCTGGACGAGGAAAAAACTGGCAATACCGCTTAAAATTAAAAGAATGCAAAGGATGAAAACGGAGCGTTTGGAGAAAGAGGAAAAGGGGAACATAGGCGCAAGCTCGCATGAATTTAAAGGGTTGTTGGGGATACGTACGGTCTCAAACTGCCGGTTTTGCCCGATGAAGGCTCGATGTGTTCAAAATTGTCTGTGCCGCTGCAAAAGGCTTTGTCTTTTTACCTGAATGGTACGATACCGTTATTTAAAATTTGCATTTCGCCATAAAAAGTCGGAGCGGTACTGGGCAGTCTATATGAAAATACCCGATATTATCACTAAGTACAGGATAATTATCGGGTATTTTTATTGATTTGTTTTATAATATCAATGTGCCGTATTTCAAAATACATTGAAAGATACAAGACGGTTTTTATTCATCGCCTTCGTCCTTAGCTTTGTCTTTTGACATTACGGTAAGAATGGAGAAATCTGATTTATATTCAACTCTCACGCCTTCGGGAAGCTTGAGTTCGGAAGCGCGAAGATTGGTGCCGATTTCGAAATCGGTAATGTCAATGTCAACAATCCTTGGCATATCCTGAGGTTTTGCAATAAGGGTGACTTCTTCACGGTAAACTTCCATTTTACCGCCGGCTTTCACGCCTTTGGAAGTTCCGACGAAACGCAGGCGGACTTTCACGTGGATTTCTTTGTCAAGGTCGACGCCGTAAAAATCAACGTGCGTAAACGTGTTTTTCACAGGGTGGTATTGAGCGTCCCAAACAAAAACGGGGTATGCTGTTTTTGTGCCGTTTTCTTCGATTTCAAGATTGAAAACATTGGTACGACCAACTTGTTCATATATTTTGTTAAGCGGATTGAGTGCGACTTGAACCAAAATATTTTTTCCATCGGGCGCATAGTACACAGCAGGTACAAGAGCTTCTTCACGCAAGCGGCGGTTAGGACCTTTTCCAAGGGCATCACGTTTTTGCACTGAAAGTGTTTTCATTTCTGACATGGTAATCTCCTTAGTGTACTACGCCTCGTTCGAGGCTTCATATATCGTATAAGTAGTATTAGTTAAACAAGGCACTTACGGACGCACCGTCGTGAATATTACGAATACTTTTCGCCAAAAGACTTGCAATGCTCGCCACTTGAAGCTTCGGACATTTCTCTATTTTTTCGCCAAGAGGAATGGTATCGGCAACAAGCACTGATTTGAAAGGCGAATCGTTCAAGCGTTCGATTGCGGGACCAGACAAAACAGGGTGGGTTGCACATGCATGTACTTCTGTCGCACCGTTTTCCAATAAAACATTGGCTGCTGCACAAATTGTGCCTGCGGTGTCAATCATATCATCGACCAAAATAGCGATTTTTCCTTCAACATCACCAATAACGTGGGTTGCGGTCGCTTGGTTCGGACGATCACGGCGTTTATCAATAATCGCAAGACCTGCGTTTACTTTTTTTGCAAAACTTCTGGCTCTTTCCACACCGCCCGCATCAGGAGAAACAATGACCAATTCCCCTTTGATATGGGATAATTTGTTGAGCAGAACAGGAGCGGCGTACAGGTTATCGACAGGGCAGTTGAAAAAACCTTGAATTTGTCCCGCGTGCAAATCAACGGTGACAACGCGTTGGGCGCCTGCGACACTGATAAAATCAGAAACAAGCTTTGCACTGATAGGAGCCCTGGGGCTAACCTTCCTATCTTGGCGAGCGTAGCCAAAATAAGGAACAACAGCGGTGATGCGACCTGCGCTGGCGCGCTTCAATGCGTCAAGCACAAGGCATAACTGCATTAAATTTTTATTGCTTGGGCTGCAGGTAGGCTGGACGACAAAAACATCCTGCCCGCGCACGCTGTCGATAATTTCAACACGAAGTTCCCCGTCGCTAAATTCAGAGGTTAACACATTTGTTAAATGGCAACCAAGATGTTCGCAAATATCTTGGGCTAATTTTGGATTAGCAGTACCTGTGAGAATTTTCATATCTCCGTACATGAAAAAATCCTTGTTTTCGTGTTGAATAAAAAAAAATGGCTGGGATGAGAGGATTTGAACCTCTGAATGGCGGAACCAAAACCCGCTGCCTTACCGCTTGGCGACATCCCAACAAATTGCAGAAACAAACTATATACAAACTTATTTGCTATTGCAAGTTAAATTTTCAAAAAATTTAATTTTTCTCAATACCTTTATGGGCGGCGTATGCACTTCCATGCATGAAAAAAATCTTGCCGCAAGAGCGTTGACACGGCTTGCTCCTCATGTTTTTTTTCTTCAAAAAAAGCGAAAAGCGCGGACCCCGTGCCGCTCAGGGAAGCGAAAACCGCTTTCTGCTGAAGCAGGATTTCCTTTGTTTTTTCCAATTTTCCGTATTCTTCAAAGACAATGGTTTCAAAGTCGTTGACCAAAAAATCAGCCCCTAAACGTTTGGAACGTGATTTATTAGCTTGTTCTTTTTTGCTTGTCAATATTTTTTTTCGCTCGGCTAATTTTTTAAAAGCCCAAGCCGTGGAAATATGGATATCGGGTAAAATGAGCAAAAGGGAGTATGCTGTCAGATCCAAGGATATGGGGGTTAATTTTTCGCCTATGCCCTCGCCTTTGCAGGGGGTGTCATACAGAAAAAACGGAACGTCCGCGCCGATTTTGGCGGCGATTTCAAGAAGTGTTTGAAAAGGCAAGGCATTGCCGGTTTCTTTCTGCAAATATTTCAGGAGTTCCGCGCCATTGGCGGAGCCTCCCCCAAGCCCTGCGCCGTGGGGCACGCCTTTTATCAGCCGGATATCAAGTCCGAAATCAAGGGCGTGATATTGGTTGTAAAGGTCGTAGGCTTTGGTAAGCGTATTGTTTTCAGGGTCGATACCGGGAATGTTACAGGAAAGTTTCATGCCCGTTTCTTTTGTTTTTTCAAGATGGATTTCATCAAAGGGCATGGACAAGGGATAGAAGACGGTTTCGAGATTATGATAACCGTCTTCTCTTTTATCCGATATTTTCAAACCGAGATTGATTTTACAGCCGCTTTTTATGAGCATGTCAGAACGCTTTTTTATACATAGCCAAAATTTCTTGTTCCGTATAAGAAAGCGGATGATTGGAAAGGAGGGTTTTGGAAACTTCCAAGGCGTTCTTGGCAAGCCATGGCAAATCATGTTCCAGCACGCCCAGATCCTGAAGTCTGTCGTTCAGTCCCAGCATATTCCTGATTTTTTCCACTTGATCGAGAAAATCGTTTTCATTGTTTCCGCCGAGGATTTTTGAAAGCACGGCAAAACGTTTCGGGCAACAGGCTATGGTTTGCTCAAGCACGGGAATGATGACGGCGGCGAGGCCCTTGCCGTGGATGACGTTGCGCAGTCCGCTCACAGGGTGCTCGATTCCGTGCACGGCGATACAGCCTGCGCTTTGCAAAGAAAATCCGCCGAAGGTGCTGGCGAGGCATATTGCGTCCCATGCCGCTTTATCATTCAAATCATTTAACAGTTTTGGCATGTTTTCGGCAAAAAGTTCAACGCCTTTTAGGGAGAACATTTCAGAAACAGGGCTCGCATGGCGTGAGATATAGCCTTCAAGATTATGGCAGAACGCGTCGAACATGACAGAACGCAGAACGCTTTCGGGCATGGAACGCATGAGGTCGGGGTCGACAATGGAAACTTGGGGCAGGGTTATCATCTGCCGCAGTGTGCGTTTGTCGTTGGTGGCGGTATCATTGAGAACCGCAAAACAATCGGCTTCGGAGCCGGTGCCGCAGGTGGTCGGAACGGCGATAACGGGCAGGCACGTGCCGTTCGTGGTGCGTTTTGCCAAAATGTATTCGCTGACGTGCCCCTCGTGCTTAGCCATGAACGCAATGGCTTTCGCGGCGTCAAGGGAAGAGCCTCCCCCTAAGCCGATGACCATGTCGCAGTTGTTTTCCCGGGCGAGTTTCGCGGCGAGCATGACGGCGTCTGTCGTCGGGTTTTGGGGAATATTGTCCGCAACAAAACTGGTGATGTTTTCTTTTGCCAAGAGGTCCTGCACTTTTTGCAAAAGCCCGCTTTTTTTGGTGCTGTTCGCGCCGGTGACGATGAGGGCGTTTTTGCCGAATTTTTTACATTCTTCGCCCACAAGATTGATTTTTCCGCTGCCGAAAAGGATATTCACAGGATTATTAAAAGTAAAATTCATGGCTTCCTCACAGATAAAAGAAGGATAAAAGGGCGAAAAACCCTTTTTATGCTAAGGCTTCTTGGAAACGCTTTTGCAGTGCAAGCAGTTTCGCTTTTTTATCGGTTAAATCCGTTGCTCTTTCCTTATCCTTTGCAACAACGGTTTCCGGGGCGTTGGCTACGAAGTTCGCGTTGGAAAGGCGGGTTTCAATGCCTGCCAATTCCTTTTCAAGCTTCACAAGCTCTTTTTCAAGGCGGGCAAGTTCCGCTTTGAAGTCTAAAACACCCTCTAAAAGGATTGTGATTTCAGTGCCTTGAATAATATTGCTTGCGCTTGCTTTTGGCGCCGCCGCTGTTTTTGAAATTTCAAAATCTTCAAGGCGGGCAAGGAACATGAGCCATGCTTTTGCATGTTCCAGAAGTTCCGCTTGTTCATCGTTAAGAGGCTTTATCAGCGCGTTCAGTTTCATGGAAGGCGCAATGCCGAGTTCGCTCTTCATGGCGCGGATGGCGACAATGACTTCCTGAATATAGAGCATTGCGTTCGCTTCTTTTTCTTTCAGGCATTCCGGACGCATTTCGGGACGGAGCATTTCGGCAAGGTTGCCGTCCGCATTGCCGGGCAAAGCCTGCCAAATTTCGCTGGTCACAAAAGGCATGATGGGGTGCAGCAGGATAAGGGTTTCGGAAAGGACGGTGTACAGCACAAAGGAGGCTTCCTTTTTTTGTTCCGCCGTTCCCTTGAAATCGCCTTTGACAAGTTCGAGATACCAGTCGCAAAATTCATTCCAGACGAATTTGTACAAACATTGTGCCAAGTCGTTGAAACGGTATGCGTTGATTGCCGTTTCGCTTTCGGCTTTCACTTCTTCCAAGCGGTGCAAAATCCATACATGGTGCAGGGCTGAAACCTTTTCCAACGCAAGCGGTTCGGGTTTGTTTCCCTCTAAATTCAAAAGGGCGAAGCGGGCGGCATTCCAAACCTTGTTCACAAAGTTGCGGTATCCTTCGATACGTTCTTCCGAAAGGCGGATATCACGACCCATGGCTGCTAAGGACGCCATCGTGAAACGCAGAGCGTCCGCCCCGTATTTATTGATCATATCCAGCGGGTCAATGCCGTTGCCTAAGGATTTGGACATTTTTCTGCCTTGGGCGTCACGCACGAGGGCATGGATATAAACTTGCCTGAAAGGAACTTCGCCCATGAAGTGCTGACCCATCATAATCATGCGGGCGACCCAGAAAAATAAGATGTCAAAGGCTGTCACAAGTATGTTTAACGGATAGAATGTTTTTAATTCCTCCGTGTTGTTGGGCCAGCCCATGGTGGAAAAGGGCCAAAGAGCGGAAGAAAACCATGTGTCCAGCACATCGGGGTCTTGTTCCAAACGGCTTTTGCCGCATTTCGGGCAGACGGCAGGGTCTTGTTCGGAAACGATAAGTTCTCCGCAGTCTTGGCAAGTCCATGCGGGAATGCGGTGTCCCCACCAAAGCTGACGGCTTATGCACCAGTCACGGATATTGTCGAGCCAGTTATAATAGGTTTTTGTCCATGTTTCCGGCAGAATTTCAATTTCGGCGGGTACGGCGGCTCTTGCTTTGGGGGCGAGTTTCGTCGTCGCCACGAACCACTGCACGGAAACATAGGGTTCGATAACGGTTTTGCATCGGTAGCAGGTGCCGACGCTGTGGTCCAGTTCCTCGATTTTGACAAGCTGTCCGAGGGCTTCGATATCCTTGACGATGCGTTCGCGGCATTCTTCACGGCTGAGCCCTTTGTAAACGCCGGCTTCCTCGTTCATATTTCCGTTGTCGTCTATGACTTGGATAAAGTCAATGCGGTGCGTGTGTCCCAAGTTCCAGTCGTTGGGGTCGTGGCAAGGCGTGACTTTCAACGCTCCCGTCCCGAATTCCTTGTCGACATAACGGTCGGCAATAATGGGCACGGCGCGGTTCGCAATGGGCACAATGACTTTTTTGCCGATAAGATGTTGGTAGCGTTCATCGTCAGGGTGCACGCAAACGGCGGAGTCCCCGAGTATGGTTTCAGGACGGGATGTGGCGATGACAATGGAGCCGGAACCGTCCTCAAGCATATATTTCACATGCCACAACGCGCCTTTTTGGGGTGTGTGTTCAACTTCGTCGTCAGCCAAAGCCGTATGGCAGCGGGGGCACCAGTTGACAATGTATTTTCCTTTATAAATAAGTCCTTCATCATAAAGCCGGACAAAAACCTTGCGGACGGCTTTGGCGAGATCCTCGTCCATGGTGAAGCGTTCCCGCGTCCAGTCGACAGAAGAACCAAGATGGCGGATTTGTTTGAGGATTTTTCCGCCGTATTCCTCTTTCCAAGCCCAGACTTTTTCAAGAAATTTTTCACGCCCCAAATCGTGACGGGAAACGCCTTCTTTCAGCAGTTTTCGCTCCACGACGTTTTGGGTGGAAATGCCTGCATGGTCAGTGCCTACGATCCAAAGAACCTTTTTACCCTTCTGGCGTGCATGACGGGCGAGGATATCCTGCAATGTCTGGTTGAAAGCATGCCCGATATGCAGTGCTCCCGTGACGTTCGGGGGAGGGATGACAATGGAATAGGGTTCAGCCTTGCTGTTCATGTCGGGAGTGAAACATTGATGTTTTTCCCAATATTCACGCCAATATTCTTCGACTTCCTGCGGTTCGTACGCCTTTGATAATTCTTTTAAAGCCATGCCTGCCTCATGTGGTGGTATAGTTGTCAAAATTTAAATAATGTGAAATGAGTATAGCAAAATAAATTTTGCTTTCAAGTAAAACTTGTTTGCGGAAATTTTTTTGCGCAGCGGAGAGAATTTTATGGAATGCGGATATGTTTTTTGTAGATTTTCGCCGCTGATTAACGTATCTGTTATAAACAGAGTTTATTAAAAAAAGGAAAATGGATTATGAAAACAAAACGTTCCGTATGCAAAGCTGCGGCTGCGGCTGTATTGGGTTTTATGCTGACCGCCTGTGCGGGAAAGAGTCTTGAGGGAAAATGGGTCGAACCGATTCCCGGAATGGAAGGACAAGTGCAGGGTGTGTGCTTGGAAAAAGGCGGTAAAGCACGTTCTGTCAACAGTGCAACTTTGCTTTATGAAAAATGGGAACAAAAAGGCGATACGCTCATTCTTTCTGGAAAAAGCCTTGGCAATGGCGTGACCATTGATTTCAGTGACACTTATCTCATTGAAAAACTTTCCGATGAAGAATTGATTTTGAAAAATGAGGACTTGACAATCAAATATCATAAACAAACGGAAGAATGATTTTTCAGAGCGTTTTTGCGCATGGTGGATACTGCCGCTGACTATTGGTCCGGCAGTATTCATTTTATCCAAAAGTTTTAAAATGAGCGTTCAACACATTCGTACACGGCGAAGTCGGCTTGAATATCCGTAAAACCTGCAGGGGAAGCATTGAACGTATCTTTGTGGATAAAATAAACATTTTTAAAGAAAAATGAAAAATACGGACGTAAAGCCGTGGAGAAAGAATCGCCGATAATCCAAACGGTTTTGTCTGTCAAAGCTTCAGGATTGACCGTTTGTATCAATCCGTTTTGTTTGTTTTCCGTTTGTTCCGCTTTTGGCGTTTCCATCGGCATGTTTTTATACGACACTTGGAATGTATCCTTATAGTCTTTATCCTTAAAAAGGAAATTCCCAAGGCTGATTAAATCACCGGCAGTGCTTTTCAGCGGTTTGAAACGGAAATCTTCTTCTTTTATCATTTCGGGAAGAGCCGGGTCGAGCCGGGAAATCAAACGTATGAAGGCGATGAATGCGCCGTAATTGTTCCAATGCGAATCCGTCACATAATAAAGCAGCGCTTTTTCTTTGTTTTGCAATAAATCTTGACGGGGATAATACACGTTCAGATTTTCCCGCTGCATTTTTTGCGTGAGAAATTCATGAAACGGTTTTGGGGCGGGAATAATCGTTTCCGGCAGAAATTCAGGATAAACAGTGCTTTTGTCGGGGGCGATCAGGAAAAAAACTTCCTTGCTGTGCGCTAAAACCTTTTCTGCGATATTTTTGTAAAAGTCATATCGTTTTGTCACGTCGTATTTTTTATTGTCACTGTCATGATAATATAATTTGCCGGTAAGCTTATCAATGGTGTTGTTATAGTTGTTTCCCAAAAACAGCCAGTCTTCTTTGCCGCTTATGACCGTGTCAATGGAAAGGTTTTCTGTTTTTACGGACGGGATCAGTGTTGTCAGGGTCAGGATTATTTTTTCCCTGTTCGGAAAGTTGTCATTATAAAATTGAGAAAGCTGCGTGAAAAAATGCTTTATTTTCGATGTGGAAAACTTTTCCGGAAGTTTCGGGAACGCCGTGACCATTCTGTTTTCGCTTTTTATGATTGTTTCATCATTGAAATAAAAAGCCGTGGAAAAAGCGAAAATGAAGACACAAATCAAGCATGAGAAAAGGAATTTCTTATCCATGGGCATTTCCTAAAAATTAAAATAAATAAAAGGATTTCTGCTTGATGAAAGCAAAAGCGATATGGCGAAGCAGCCGAGAAGGAATTGAAAAATCAAATGGCGGAGCTTAAAATTCGCAGGAGCGTGCGAAGTTGGAACGACAATGTATTTTTGGGGCAAAAAGCAGATGACTGTTCCGATTGCCAGCATAATTAGGGGAAATGTTTCGGAAGCGAATGAAAAGGAAAAAGAGGTGAAATTAAAAAGTGCGGAAAAGTATTCAAGGGCATAGGGCAAATTTTCCGCTTTAAAAAATACCCAGCCGAGCAGAATGATCAGGAGCAGATAAGCATGTCGGAAAAACGCGGGCAGTGCGTTAAGTTTCTTTTCGAGCCACAGCCTTTCCAGGCAAATGAAAATACCATGCCATAATCCCCAAACAACGAAAGTCGTATTCGCTCCGTGCCAAATTCCGCAAAGGAGAAAAACGAGGAAAAGATTGCGATAGGTGATATAGGCATGTACGGATTTGCTTCCGCCCAGGGGAATATAGAGGTAATCTCTCAGCCACGTGGAAAGGGAAATATGCCAGCGCCGCCAAAATTCCCGAACGGACGTGCTGATATAAGGACGGTTGAAGTTTTCTTCAAAACGGAAACCCGCCATGGCGGCAAGTCCGACAGCCATATCGGAATAGGCAGAAAAGTCAAAATAAATTTGCAGTCCGTAGGCGATAATGCCGGTCCAGGCATCCATAAAAGAGAAAACTTTTGGCGAAGTGGCGGAAAAGGTGAAGTCGGCAAGTATGGAAACAGAGTTCGCAATAATGATTTTTTTGTTCAGTCCCAATAAAAACCTATACATGCCGAAGGAAAAAAGTTCTTTGGAAGCTCGGTAAGCGCGAATATCGTCTTTGATTTGCGCATAACGCACAATGGGACCCGCCACCAAATGGGGAAACATACAAAAGTACGTTGAAAAATCGAGCAGGTTTTTTGAGGCTTGGATTTTTTTTGTATAGACGTCGGCGAGATAGCTTATTGCATGGAAAATAAAAAAGCTGATACCAAGGAGCATGATATTTTTATCGATAAATCTGTCTGTCACGAAAGACAGGCACCAAAGGCTGTATTTAAAAATGAACAGCAGAAGAAGATTGAGAGCAATGAGCGCTATGAAAATTTTTTTGCCGTGTTTTTCATTGGCAAGGTATGATGCGCCGTAATAGTTGATCAGACAAATTGCTATGAGTATCAACGTATTGGTTGATTCTTCCCAAATATAAAAAAATAAGCTGATGATGAGGACCGAACAGTTTCTGAACGCCGCATTTTTAAAAAATGAGCCGCATAAAAGCGCAGCTAAAAAAAATGGAAAAATTAAAAAGAGAAACGGTAAGGAAGAAAAGACCATATTGTCCCTAAGTATGAAAAATTTTTGAAAAAATAGCTAAGAACACCTGGACAGTCAAGTTTTATTTGCTTTTTACGGTGACAAATTCAGAGGCTTTCAGGTTTTCAGGCGGGTTTATGATATAAAGTTTGACAAGGCTTTTTTCTTGTTTTTCTTCAATCTTGAAAATGCGGGCTTCGAGTTTTTCGCCGTCTTCGGTGAGGACGGTACAGATATCCCGTTCCTTGAGTTTTTTTGCGTCATTTTTGGAAAATTCCGCAAGCACCCACCATTCTTCTGCATTTTCCGGATGAATATCCATAAGTATTTCATTCCGCTGCACTATCGACCCTGCCTTTACGTAGGTTATGCCGACAACGGCATTGAAAGGCGCGTAAATATATTCGTTTTTTTGCAAGGCGAGGGTTTTATTGTATTCTTCTTCCAAATAACGGTATAAGATACTGTTGGGTTCTCCCAAGGAATTGGTTAAATCGCGGTATTTTTTATCAGCCAAGGCGCGGGCGGTACTGGCTTCGTGAAAAGCCTGTTCCGCTTCTTCATATTTTTTTTGCAGTTCCTGTTCTTTTTGCACGAGTGCGGCATCGGGTTTGCCGTCGACAAAAGAGGAAGGGCTCCGCATGGCGACTTGGGCTTTGGTGTGTTCCCGTGTGATTTGCTGCAATTCCGCCAGTTTTTTCTTTTCCGTTTCGGACAGCGAGAGAACTTCTTGGGTAATTCCCGCAAACACATCATTCAAAAGAGGTTTGAATATTTGTTTGAGTGTTCCGGAATTATGCCGGTTTTCTTTGAATAACTGCAAATATCCGCGGATTTCCGAAACTTTGGAGCGGATATAGGCAGGGTCGAAGCGGATAAGGGCGTCTCCTTTGCGGACAGTTTTTCCTTTTGGAATAAGAACTTCATAAATTATGCCCTCAACAGGGGAATAAATTGCCTCTCCCTGCCTGGTGAGTTCCGCCTTTTCGCTGACGACTTTTTGGCTCAATAAAAAAAGAAGGAAAGCAAGCAGGAAACAAAGGCAGATACCGATGATCAAGTGCTTTTTTTCCGGCATTTTTTGTTTGATGATCGCCATGTTTTCCAAACTTTTGCCGGGCAATGCTTTTAATTTCTTCATAAGAGCCTCACTGTGAATAATGCAGTTTATACTATATATGCAAATTTTGTGCAAAAGAAAAATATTATGCGAAAAAATTCATGAACCAAGTTTTTAATAACAAAAGCCCCCCATGTGCATGCAGGAGGGCTTTTTGCAAGATTTTTAGGGACTACATGAAGAGATTTTTGTCCTTGACGCAGACTAAATCCATTTCCAAAAGTTTTTCGGCGATTTGTACCGCGTTCAGCGCAGCACCTTTGCGGACGTTATCCGCAACTATCCACATGTTCAGACCGTTTGCGATGGATTCGTCCTCACGGATACGACCGACGAATGTTGCGTCTTCGCCTGCCGCGACAGTCGCCAGCGGATACATGTTTTCTTTCGGATTGTCATAAAGCTGCACTCCTGGGGCTGTCGCCAGGATTGCTCGGGCTTCCTTTGCGGTGATTTTCTTTTCCGTTTCTATGTTGACGGCTTCGCTGTGGCTGTAAAATACCGGAACACGAACGCACGTTGCCGTGACTTTGATATTGGGGTCTTCAAAAATCTTATTGGTTTCGTTGACCATTTTCATTTCTTCTTTGGTATAGTCGTTGTCGAGAAAAACGTCGATATGCGGCAGGCAGTTGAAAGCGATACGGTGAGGGTATACGGTGTTTTCCGGTTCTATGCCGTTGAAGAGCTGGCGGACTTGGGTTTCAAGTTCCTGTATGCCTTTTTGCCCGGTGCCGCTAACTGCTTGGTAGGTGGAAACAACGACGCGCTTGATAGGGCTCACATCGTGGATAGGTTTGAGGGCGACAAGCATTTGAATGGTGGAGCAGTTGGGGTTCGCAATAATGCCGTTGTGTTTTTTGAGGGCATGGGCGTTGACTTCCGGAATGACAAGGGGACAGCGTTCGTCCATGCGCCAAGCGCTGGAATTGTCCACAACAACGCAGCCGGATTTCACGGCGTGAGGCGCAAATTGCGTGCTTGTGCCGCCTCCTGCTGAAAAAATAGCAATATCAACGCCTTCAAAGGAATTTTCTGTCAATTCTTCAACAACGAGCTCGTCATCGCCGTAAGGAACCCTGGTTCCGGCAGAGCGGGAAGAAGCAAGAGCTTTTATGGTTGTGGCAGGGAAATTGCGGGAATATAACGTGCTTAGCATTTCTCGTCCGACAGCGCCTGTCGCACCGACAACAGCAACAACCAATTTCTCTTTCATAGCGGGTTCCTCTCTTAATAAACAAATTTGTTATATCTAATTTTTTGTGACAACGCTTTTATCATTGCACTAAATAAAAGCACTGTCAAGCAATAAAATATGATTGATTTTGTTATTTTTTTCATTATTAAAAATTATGAATGACAAATTTGTTATTTTTTGTCTGTCCGTTGTCAGGCAGGACTGTTCTTCTGTGATACCGGGGAAAGCGGCATGTTTTTATGAATAATGAAAAAGCGTGTTAAAGAAGAAAGGAAAAGAACGGTGGGAAGACCGCAGGAATTTGTCGGAGATTCGGTGCCGGAAAACTTTGCAGGTTTTTCGGGATAAAGAGTATGTTTTTGCGCCTATGGAGGAACTATGCGGTGCGACGCAGGTCAATATCCCAAGTTCATATACGGTATTTGGAAATGGAAGACGATTTTTGATAGTTTTTTTGCCGTGGCGGAATTAAATGGACCATATCTGACTGCTTAAAAGGATTGTTATTTAATATGGCGGCAGAGGGTAATCCGAAAGAGGGCTGTGAACCTGTTTTGCAGTATTGCCATGCTTTTTTTATTTCTTGGACGGGATAGCTGCGGGAAATTTTAACAGAAGGAGTTAGGCAGGAGAGGTCAAAGGACCGCCGTTTCATCAAAAGAGGCTTTTATGGCAGGCAAGGCGATTTAACGGCGAACACTTGAAAATCATTCATGAAGCGGCGTGTTTTTACTGAAAAGTGTCTTTTCGATAAATGCGCTCGCTTCCGCCAAGCCGAAACCGGAAAGCGCAGAAACGGGAAACGCGTTTGAAAAGCGTTCCAGCAGCGGGTCTTGGGCATTTTTTGGAATATTATCCCATTTGTTGAGCAGAAGAATCCGCGGAATATCCGAAAGTCCCAATTCTTCCAGAATTTTTTCAACAGATTCGAGCTGTTGTTCCATTTCCGGGTGGGAAGCGTCAAGCACGTGGATTAACATGTCCGCTTCGTTGAGTTCTTCCAAGGTCGCCCGGAAGGCTTCCATAAGCTCTTTGGGCAAATCGCGGATAAAGCCTACGGTATCGGCAAGGACGATTTCATGTTCTTCAGGAAAGCGGAGCCGTCGTGTTGTTGGGTCGAGGGTTGCGAACAGTTTATTCTCGGCAAGGACTTCGCTTTTTGTGAGTTTGTTCAAGAGGGTTGATTTTCCGGCATTGGTATACCCCACAAGGGCTGCTGCGGGCAAATCATACCGCCTGCGCTTCGCCCTGTTGGCTTGGCGCTGTTTTTTGAGTTTTTCGAGTTCGATTTTTATTTTGGCAATTCTGTCTTTGATACGGCGTCTGTCGGTTTCGAGCTTTGTTTCTCCGGGACCACGTCCGCCGATTCCGCCCATGAGCCTGTCCATGGCGCGGTTTTTTCCGACCAAACGGGGCTGGGTGTATTTCAGCTGCGCCATTTCGACTTGCAGTTTTCCCGCTCCTGTTTTGGCGTGCTGGGCAAAAATATCAAGGATGAGCTGTGTCCTGTCCAAGACTTTCCGTTCCGTAAGTTCTGCCAAATTTTGCAGTTGGGCGGGGGAGAGTTCTCCGTCAAAAACAATGACGCCCGCATGTCCTTGCAGGGCTATGACTTCAAGTTCCGCCAGTTTGTTTTGGCTGAGAATTTGCCTTGGATTTATCGATGTGACACGCTGGATTAAACTGCCTGCCACATTGAGCCCCGCCGTTCCGGCAAGTTCCGCCAGTTCCGCCAGGTTGCGTTCCTGAATGGTCTTAGGGGCTTTGCTTACGGAAACAAGCACGGAACGCGAGCCTGCCTGAAAAGTGCCCAATGAGCCGTTTGCATCGTATTTAGGGGGATTTTTTGCGTTTTCCGTGGAATGGGAACCGCGCATAAGACGGGCGAATTCTTCTTCAACGGCTTCAATTTCGGCAGATAAATCAAGAGGGGTTTTGTCCCATGCGAAAAACTCCGTGACATGGTATGGAACGCTTGGACTTCCTGTTTGCGTTCCGGGCTTTTCAAGGGGGGCGTTATAAAGATTTTGCGTAAGAATGAAATCAATGTCTTCCGCTTGTAAATTTGTGTTTGTTTCTTGGGTATTGCCGAAAAATTCAAGCTGTTTTCGGATTTTGTCCGGTTTGCCCGCGTCATGGATGTACGATTCGTCGGAAATAAGGGCGGGGAGCAAATGGGCGGATTGAAAATGCAGGGGGGAACCGAATTCGTTGACGGTTAATACGCCAATGCTGTCCAAACGCAGGAAAAGCAAATCCATCAAATCTTCATTGGAAAGAGCGCTGTCTGTAAGGTGGGTATGCAAGAGGCGTATACCCCGCAAGCGTCCGGCGGAGCGTTCACGGGCGAGGGTCGGAATTAAAATTCCGTGGGCGTCGCCGACAATGGCGAGTTCGACTTTCCCTTGCCTGTTGATAAGCAAACCGATTTGCCGGGCAATAAGGCGCGATAAAGCGGCAAGTTCTTTTGCTTGCTCCGGGGTATAGCCGGTATGCGTGTCATAACGGCGGTTGATGAGGCGCTGCAGGGCTTTTAGCTCATTAGGCTTCAGCCCTGCCAAATTTCCTTCTAAAAGAGCTATACGCCGACTCCTTCAAGATAAAGGGAAATCATTGCATCGTATTCGGAAGTGATTTTAAAGGTTTGGGCGGACATTTCCTTTCTGAAAGCAAGGCTTACCCCGTCGGGATTTTTAATTTCTTCCATAGCGCGGAGATAATATTTAGGGTCAGGCAGAACAAGCATGCTGTGGAAATTTTTTGCCGTGGCGCGCATGAGGCACGGACCGCCGATATCGATTTCTTCCACCATGTTGCGGACAGGCAATTTTTTTTGCAAAGCGGAAGCGAAAGCGTATAAATTGACGCAAACCAAATCAAAAGGGGCTATTTCGTGTTTTTTCAGGGTTTCCATGTGTTCCGGATTGTCCTTATCCGCCAAAATGCCGCCATGGATTTTGGGGTGCAAGGTTTTGACGCGGCCGTTTAAAATTTCCGGAAAACTTGTGACGGATTCAACAGCGGTCACAGGCAGGCCCGCTTCTTTTAAAAATTTCATTGTTCCGCCGGTGGAAACAATTTCAACTTGTCGTGAATGCAGAAATTCCGCAAATTCTTTCAAGCCGCTTTTGTCTGTGACACTTAATAAGGCGCGTTTAATAGGTAAAAAATCCATATCGTTTCCTTTGTTGAAGGTTAGGGGTGTTCTCAGTAACCAAAAATGAGATTGCCATAAAATTGCAGCGGATACATCAGAAGTGCCGCCAAAAATCCCGCCATGACATCATCAGCCATGATGCCAAGACCGCCCTGCAGTTTACGTTCGCAAAGCCCTACCGGTCCGATTTTGCCGATATCGAAAATACGGAAAAACAAGAACCCTATCATAAGCACAAACCAATCCTGAGGCGTGATGGTTTGAGAATTGAAATAGGAAAGCGCATTGACCGGCAGGAGCGTAAGCCACTGTCCCACGACTTCGTCAATAATGACGCTGGAAGGGTCTTTTTCTTTAAGTTCTTTTTCCGCTTGTTCGCTCGCTTTTATGCCGATAAGAAAAAGGACGGACAAAATCAGCAGACGTATGGGCAGTGAAAAAGGTAAAAAACAAAGCGGGGCGCATAAGACCGCAAGAAAGGAACCTGCCGTTCCCGGGGCTTTTTTGATACGTCCGACAAGACCGAGCGTCGCAATATTGGTCAGAAGTGAATAACGCATATTTATCCTGTGATGAGGGAATTTCTGTATTGTTCAAGGTTTTTGACACCTAATTCTTCGCAAAGTCCGGGCAAGTCCTGGATGATTTTAAAAATTGCCGCAGGGTCGGTAAAAGAGGCGGTGCCGATTTCCACCGCGCTCGCTCCGACGAGGATAAATTCCAAAACATCTTTCGCACTTGCGATTCCGCCGATGCCGATAACGGGAATGCTTACGGTCTGTGCGACTTGCCAAACGCAGCGGAGCGCAACAGGCTTGACAGCCGGTCCGGAAAGTCCGCCTACGATATTCGCGAGCAGGGGCTTGCGGGAGCGGATATCGACAGCCATACCCGTAATGGTGTTGATACAGGAAATCATGTCCGCGCCGGCTTCTTCAATGGCTTTCGCCATTTCTGCAATATTGGTGACATTGGGGGACAATTTGACAATCACAGGCAGACTGCCCGCATTTTTTTTGACCGCTTGCACGATGGAACCCGCCATAAGCGGGTTTTGTCCGAAAAGAACGCCCCCCGCTTTGACATTGGGGCAGGAAATGTTGACTTCGAGGGCGGATACTTTTTCTTCATGGGACAACACATTGGCAAGTTCGGCGAAGTCCTCGGCGCTTGTGGCGTAAATGTTGGCGATAATGGGAACTTCGCTTGCCGGCAGGAGAGGAAGTTTTTGGCTGATGAAAGCTTCCACCCCGTCGTTTTGCAGTCCGACGGCATTGAGCATGCCGCAGGGGGTTTCGGCGATGCGGGGCAAAGGGTTGCCTGCGCGGGGTTTGAGCGAGAGCCCTTTTACGATGATGGCCCCTAATTTGCTGATGTCGCCGTAGGGCATGAATTCCGTTCCATAGCCGAATGTTCCGGAAGCGCTCATGACAGGGGTTTTCAATTCCAAAGCGGAGCCGTTCTTTGCCCGCAGGGTTGTATGCATATTGATCATTGTGTCGAACCTTATGATAAATCTTTGTTTGCGCCGGACTTGGTTATTGTGCGTCTAAATTAAGTTCGTGCGCCCAAAAAACAGGACCTTTTGTACAGGTTTGCACCGGCAGTCCGGCTTTTTCCTTGTCAGGATAGAGGGCGGAAGTTACGGAAACACAGCCGAGACAGGCTCCGATACCGCAAGCCATGCGTTGTTCAAGGGACAGCTGTGCGGAAACATTCAGTTCAAGAGCGTTTTTCCAAACGGTTTTCAAAAAAGGCATGGGACCGCAGGCTAAAACCAAGCCGTTTTTTTTTGCCGTTTCTTCCATTTTTTGGCGGATCGTTTGAATTGTTCCTGTTAAATCTTCTTGTTTTTGCTCATAGCGGGTTTCAACTTCGATATGGCGGGTCAGGCTTTCCACAGGATAATACTGTTCGGGAAGCCGGTGGCTGAAAAACATGGATAATTGATTTTGCACGGGGTGCTGTTCCACATAACCCGCAAAAGGCGCAATGCCTATTCCGCCGGCAAGCAGCAGCGTCGGTTTATTTTCAACGGCGAAGTGCGTGCCAAGAGGTCCCCAGACAGTCACTGTGTCTTTTGGCTTGAGTTTTGCGATTTCTTTTGTTCCGCGTCCTGCTACTTGGAAAAAAAGCACAAGCGATTGGGGAGTGACACGGCAAATGGAAAAGGGTCTCGCCCAAGTGAGCTCGCAGTTCCATGAATTTGGACGGAGCATGATGAATTGTCCTGGTTTCCATTCCGCCCATTGCGGACGGGCAAGGGTGAGGGCGAAAAAACTTCTCTCTTTGTCGTATCCGAAAGGAATGAGGTCCGTAACGGCAAGTTCCGCACGTATAGGCAATATGGGTGCATTTTCCATAGTGTCCTCCTAGCCGAAAAAATCCATAATTGGAATAAGTTTAGTATGATGTTTTCTTTGGGTCAAGTTAAGCAGGCTAAAAAAAAATATTTTCTTATCGGTGATTTTGTTTATGAATTTTCTTGCAAACTTCTTAAGGCTGTGAAAGAATGTTCCTCTTGCGAGGATGTTATGATACGAAAATACCTGTTGCAAAAACATATATTGATCATGTTGGGCGGTTTGGGGATTTTTTTTGGATATGCGAACCCGTTTCAGACCGTTCCTTTTTTAGTGCTTCTTTATCCTTTCAGCCTGTATCTGCTTGCGCACACCAGTAAAAATTATTTGCGGGAAAGCCTTGTCACAGGCATGATCGGTTATGGAAGCGCCTTTTATTGGATTGCGGTGACAGCCAATATTTACGGGGCTGTTCCGTATGTTTTGGCTGTTTTTTTTCCTTTGCTGCTCGGCTTTTATTTTGGCTTATACGGAACGGCTGTCGCTTTTTATGCCAGGAAGATCAGGCATTTTCCGCCTTTGTGCAAAGTGTGCGGATTAGGTTTGTTCTGGTATTTTTGCGAATTGTTCCGAGGCTGGTTTTTAACCGGTTTTTCTTGGTTCACGCTTTCTTCCGCCTTTGCGCCGCTTCCGGTGATGATACAAGGCGCAAATATTTTCGGTTCCTATGTTTTGTCCGGAATTTTTGCTGTGTCCGCATTTTGTTTTGCGGAGCTCGTGCTTATGCCCCGACAGGCTAAGCGCGGTTCTGTTTTGCGTTCCGTAAGGGGAATAGGGCAGTTTTCGGGCGTTATCGTTTTGTTTTCGCTTTATTTTTACGGAGCTACGGTTTTGCAGAATGCCGTGCCCATGGAATACCAAAGTACGGTGAAAGTCATGCGGAAAAAGCTTGATATTCCTTACCGTGCCGTGCATGAATTTCCCTCTGTCCAAGGGCAGGCGGTGCATAAGGCGTATAAATGGACCGATAGGGACATGGTTTATTTTTCCGTCATTCAAGGCAATATCTCGCAAAACATCAAGTGGTCCCCTTTGTTTCAGGAAGATTGCATGAAGAAATTCATACGGCTTTCCGAGGAAGCCCAGTCAACTCTGAACGGCAAGAGCATTCTTGTTTATCCGGAAATCGCCTTTCCCATAACATCTTATCATCATAAGGAATTATATCGGGAATTGCTTGACTGGAGCGGCGATAAGACGCTTCTTTTGGGTATTCCGTATTTTGACGGCGGGAACTATTATAACAGCATGGAACTCATACAGAACGGCAAAAGCCTCGCCCGTTATGCAAAAGAGCATTTGGTGCCTTTTGGCGAATATGTACCGTCTTTGCCTTTTCTGTCTTATTTTGAGGAGATACTCGCACAATATGGCGGCGCATATACTTCGGGAAAAAATGAAAAAGGTATTATCGATTTTCGTTTTCAGGATAAAACCGTTTCTGTTTTGCCTCTTATTTGTTATGAAGCGATTTTTCCGGAGCTTACGTGGAAGCGTTTGCAGGGAAATTCCGCCCATGTTTTGCTGAATGTCAGCAATGACGCGTGGTATGACAAAACTTCCGCTCCTTACCAGCATTTGTATTCGGCAGTCATGCGTTCCGTGGAAAGCGGTTTGCCCATGATACGCGCAAGCAATACGGGAATTAGCGCATTTATCGATAAATACGGACAAATTCAAATGCAGACGGAACTTTTCACTGATGAAAGTCTGACCATGCCCCTTGCTGTCCGAACCTATGAACCGACTGTTTTTATCGGGCTTGCCCCTTATTTGCCTTATATAGGAATTGTCCTTTTCGGCTTTCTGCAAATGTTCGGCGTGCTGCGGCACCGGCTGGAAACACCGCATGGCGGCAAAGACCGCGCAGGAACGGATTAAGCGCCAAATAAAAACTCCCCGCAAAGGGGGAGCTGCAAAGAGAGGGTTGTAAAAAAAAGAGTGTAAAGAGAGGTTGTTTTTTTAGGATTGATTGCTGTTTGTCATGATTAAAACATGTTATGCATAAATTTCTTTTTTCAGCCAGTCTTTGATTTTTTCGGAAGGAGAATACAAACCTTTTAAGCCTTCGTGTTCTTTTTTAAATTCTTCTTCCAAATCCTTAGGCAAATCAAGAACGAGCAGATCGACGGCCTGTTCGGAGTTGCGGCGGACAAGGCGCAGCGTGGGTTTTTCTTCCCAATTGTCCACGACGAAATAGGTTGCGAAATCATCTTTTGAACGGACCGGTGCGTGCTCCGCATGCCAATTGTTGTTTCCCCATTCCAAATAGAGGGTTACGGCGTCTTCCGGCGCAAGATTCCAATCTATGTTGAGAGAAGCCGCATCTTTCAATGTTTTTATTTCTAAAGCCATATAAGCTCCTTTTTATTCCAGTATGATTCATATATAAAACATCATGGGGTACTTGTCAAGAATTATTCCTGATAAGAGTAGAAAGGGAGATTTTCGGTGAAAGCGGTAAGATGAACGGAAAGAGAACTGGGAAAATCAAATCATATAGGAAGCGACCACTTCCTGGCAAATGTCCCATGCCTTATTCACAACAGCCATATGTTCTTCACGGCTGACATTGACCAATGTGTCGTTGACTTCTTTACTGATAACAAGTTCAATGCTGCCGGGCAGATAAAGAAAATGCAGTTTTGCGTCGAATATTTTGCAGAGTTCTGTTTGCAAGTGTCGGAGCATAGGGGTTTCCTGACCCCGGATACAGAAATTCGTCCAAAGTTCCCTCGCAACACGGGCGATGACAAAGGCTTTGCGCGCTTGGGGGTCTTTGAGTTCTTCTTTGGATAAGAGCCGTCTTGTTTGCTTGTGATAAATCATTGTGCGGGTTTCCACCAATTGTTTTTCATATTGGTGTATGCTGCTTTTTGTCTGATATTGCGGCAAACCTTGCAGCAAAGCCCGGACACTGGCTTTTTGCACTTGCTGTAAACTGTTTTTGTCTAAGATGTTAGACATGCTCTTATCCTTTTAATGATACTCATTTTCTCTTTTCGGATATTTTTTTAAGGACTTTAGGTTTTTTCATAAAAAAATGGAATTTTTTATTCTGTTCAAAGTTGATATTATATGCTATCAAAGCATATGGCTATAATGCGTGGAGGAATATATGGGATTTTTTTCTGCAGTCAAAAAGTTATTCGGCTCCGAAACGGCAAAAGAGAATACGCAGGAAGTTTTTCTTGAAAGCGCAAGCGCGGAAGAGCTGGAACAGTTCACTATTCAATTAAGACAGTGTGAGCCGAAGCTTTCCGCATGGCTGCAAGTCATTCTGGGAGGCGTGGATAAGGCGGACGATGTTTTATGGGCGAGACTCGGAATTTTGCTGAACGCCCTTGAAACCCCGGAAGAGGAAGCAAAACGATTCATCGGTGATTTTCGTGCCTGGACGAAAAAAATGGATTATCGGCAAGTTGCCGATTTTCGTTCGGAATTGCAGTACCGTTTGGCGCTCGCCCTTGATATGGAAGACGAAGAAAGCGAAAAGGACCTTGTTTTTGCAAAATTGCAAAGCGGGCTGGAAAAAACGAGAAATCAGCTTGGTAAGGGTCTGCAAGCCGTTATCGCCGGGCACGGTAAAGCGGGCGAAGCCTTTTTCGAGGATTTGGAAGAACTTTTCATCATGTCGGACATCGGGGCGGAATTGTCTTTGCAGCTGGTTGAAAAATTACGTCGTCACGCCAAGCAGAACAATATTGAGGGCACAAAAGAGCTGCTGCCTTTTTTGCAGAAAGAAGTGCGTGAACTTTTTAAAACGCCGCGGCGCATCAGCGCTGTCAATCTGCCTGAAGTGGTGCTTTTGGTAGGGGTGAACGGCGTCGGGAAAACGACGACTATCGCCAAACTCGCTTACAGAGCCAAAATGCAGGGAAAGAAAATCCTCATTGCAGGGGCTGATACGTTCAGAGCCGCCGCCGTGGAACAGTTGGAAGAATGGGCGAAGCGTATCGGCGTTGATTTTTATTCAAAAGGAAGCGGCGCCGATCCCGCAGCTGTCGCTTATGAGGCTATGGATAAGGCTTTGGCGGGGAATTACGATTTGGTTTTCATCGATACGGCAGGCAGGCTGCATAATAAGAGCAATTTAATGGACGAATTGCAAAAAATTAAAAATGTGCTTGGCAAAAAGCATGAGGGCGCGCCCCACAGAAGCATTCTTGTCATTGACGCGACCACAGGGCAAAACGCCATTCAGCAGACAAAAGTATTTAAAGAAATCGGCGGGGTGACGGAAATCATTTTGACCAAGCTTGACGGAACCGCCAAAGGCGGTGTCGCCATGGCTGTCGCCCATGCTTTTGAAGTTCCGATAACCTATGTGGGGCTTGGGGAAAAAATGGAAGATTTGCGTCCTTTCGATTGTGATGATTTCGCAAAAGCTTTGCTCGGCGATATTGCGGAATAATCACCGCGGCAGTTCGTTCTTTTTTAGGTAAGAAGCGGGAAGACAGGGGGAATTATGCAAAAGACATTTACGATAAAAACCTTGGGGCAGTGCGGTTTTGACAATCCGAGAAAGCATGGCGCCATCAGCGACGAATACATTCCTGTTTATGTTTCCGAAGAATTTATGAAAGCGTGCGGTAATGCGTCGGAAAATGACGCAGCCACATTATATTTTCAGGAAGCAGGTCCGAGAGAAAAAATTTTCTTTGAACCGGAAAAAACAAAGGTCGCCATTGTGACATGCGGCGGTTTGTGCCCGGGGCTCAACGATGTGATCCGTTCCATTGTCATGGAATTATGGCATGGATACGGCGTGCGGGACATTATCGGCATTCCTTACGGCTTGGAGGGGTTTATCCCTAAAAAATACGGACATAAGCTTATTGAGCTGACCCCTGATGTTGTTTCAACAATTTATATGTTGGGCGGAACAATTTTAGGTTCTTCACGCGGAGCGCAGAATTTTGACGAAATAGCGGATTTTTTGAATGAGAAAGGGATTAATTTGCTTTTCGTGCTTGGCGGCGACGGTACCATGAAAGCCGCAAAGGCTATTTCAACAGCGGTGAAAGAGCATGGTTTGACCCTGTCGGTTATCGGTATTCCTAAAACTATCGATAATGACATCAATTTTGTGGAGCAGTCTTTCGGGTTCGCCACCGCTGTTGACGAGGCGACAAAAGCCATTGCGGCGGCGCATACCGAAGCTGTCGGCATGAATAACGGCATAGGAATTGTCAAGCTTATGGGACGCGAGTCGGGCTTTATCGCCGCCCATGCCGCTGTTTCTTTAAGTTTGGTGAATTTTGTGCTTATTCCTGAAGTGCGCTTCGCATTGCACGGGGAAGGAGGGCTTTTGCCCGCTTTGGAAGAAAGGCTTGCCAAACGGCATCATGCTGTCATCGTGGTCGCAGAGGGGGCGGGGCAATACCTCATGCAGGAAACCGGGCAGAAAGACAGTTCCGGAAATATTATTTTACAGGATATCGGCGGTTATTTGCAAAAAGAGATAAAAGCGTATTTCAGGGAAAAAGATTTTCCCGTGGTAATAAAATATATCGACCCCAGCTATATGGTGCGTGCTGTGCCCGCCAATGCCCATGACAGGGTTTATTGCGGTTTTTTGGGACGGCTTGCGGTTGACGCAGGCATGAGCGGCAAGACGGAAATGGTGGTGTCAAAACTTATGGGACGTTTTGTGCATTTGCCTTTTGAACTGGTGACCAAGCAGCGCAGGAAACTGGATATTGCTTCGCATTACTGGCATTCTGTTTTGGCTGCGACAGGGCAGGGGCATTTAAAAGGCATGTTATGATTGAATATCCATTAACAAAAATGAATGCGTCAGCAGGTTCCGGAAAAACCTATGCTTTGACCAATCAATTTGTGGATTTGCTTTTTGCAAGCGATCTTGCCCCCTGTGAAAGCTGTAAGCCCGCAACAAATAAGAAAAAATATAATTTTTCCGAATTGCTGGCGATTACGTTTACCAATCTTGCAGCCAACCAGATGAAAGAAAAAGTAATTCAAATTTTAAAGCAGTATGCGTTTAAAGAAATACCATGCGCAAGCGAAGAAGAAAAAGAAGAAAAATCAAAACAAGCCCATGCCATGCTTGAAAGTATTTTCCGGCAATACGGGGCGTTGAATATTCGGACCATCGACAGTTTGCTCAATCAGATTTTAGGGCTTTTCGCTTTGGAACTCGGATATTCCCCTCATTTTAAAGCAAGTTTCGGTTCCAGGGACTGTATTGACGAACTCTATGCCCGTCTTGCCGAAGAAAGCCTTGCGAACGAAGAAAGCATGGAAAGCGGAACAATCAATTATGCGCCTGTTTTTCACGAACTTTGCAAAAACGTGTTTGACTCCGATAACTATGACACGTTTTTTGCCAAATCATCCGTGAAAGAACGGCTTATTAAACTTATCGAATATTCGATTACGCACAATCATTATTTTGTTTTTGATGAAATACGGGAAGCGGAACAAAATTATGCTTTTTTCCGGCAAGAAAAGGAAAAATGCGCAACTATCATCAAGTCGAATTTGGAAAGCCTGCAAAATCTGATAGAGAGCGATGGTATCGCCGTGAACGCATATTTTAAAAAAGCGCTGAACAATGCGTTTGACGGTGATTTTTCTTCGGCTACCCTGAAAAAAGAAAATTTCAGCCAAGTTCTTTTAAAAGGAAATAAAGCGGATACAGACGAGGCTTCTTTTCTGTATGAGGAATTGAAAAAAAATATTGCGAAAGCCGGTGAGGCGCAGTTTTTGTCGGATAGTTTCCGTTTAAATCTTCCTTTGATGAAACTCAGCCGTGTTATCAATCTTGCCTTGACTCTTTACGAACAAGAAGAGCAACGTGTCAATACGCAAAAAATGCCCCATATTATCGCATGGCTTCTCGGCAAGGAAGAATGCGGTCTGCAAAGCGATTTTCTGGTGCAGAAAAAAGAGGAAGAGCAGCTTGTTTCCGCCGCTTTTTGCCGTTTGGGAACAAGGCTCAAACATATTTTATACGATGAGTTTCAAGACACAAGCAAGGCGCAATGGAAAGCGTTGAAAGATTTGTCGGCTGAAGCTCTCGCAAACGGCGGTTCCGTTCTTTTTGTGGGTGATGTGAAGCAGGCTATTTACGGCTGGCGGGGGGGAGATTCTTCTCTTTTTCATAATGCGCCGAAAGAATTGATTCCTTACGCCGGTAAGCTGAATGAGGGAAATTTAGCCTATAATTGGCGGAGTGCGGGAAATATCATTCAATGGAACAATGTTTTTTTTAAAAGCCTGTTGGATTTGGATAAAGGCAATGCATTGGAATTGCTTTTGCCAAATTCCGCGAAAGAGGGGAGTTCGGAAACGCTTTTTGCTGAAATGAAAGAAAGTTTAAAAGCCGATTATGAATTTATTGAACAAAAAATTCCGGAGAGCCGCAGAGAAAAGACCGAGGGAGAGGGACTTGTCGAGGTTCATTTTTTGCCGGGAGAAGATTATTTTGATATTGCGGCGCTTGCCCTGCTTCCGGAAATAGTGCGGAATTTATATGAAAAACATAAGGAATACGGCAAAATCGCAATCTTGACAGTGAAAAACGAACAAGCTTCCCGGGTTTCGCAGGTTCTTTTGAGTCACGGCATTCCCGTTGTCAGCCAAGGCAGTTTGGGCTTGAAAGAACACCCCGTCATCGTTGAAATGATGGCTTTTCTGCGTTTTTTGGCAAATCCTCTGGACGACGGCGCTTTTTGCCAAGTCCTTTTAAGCCGGCATATTTTTCTTGAAGATTTTTACTCCGCCTGTCCTGCGGAAGAAGTATGGAATTTTTTGATTGCCGAACGCAAAGGGGCTTGTTTTAATGCCTTCAGAGAAAAATATCCTCTTTTGTGGCAAACATATTTTCATGTGCTTGTAGACGGCGCAAGCCTTTTGACAGCGTATGACACATTGTGCGAACTGTATGAACGCATGGCGGTACTGGAGAGAAATCCCGACGCTTCCTTATATTTGCTGCGCCTGAAAGAACTTGCGTATTTGGCGGAAGAGAACGGCATTGTCGATATAAACGCCTTTCTGTCGTGGTGGGAGGAAAACGGGGATGAGGAAAAAGCCCCTTTGCCTGAAGGCTTGAATTCCGTTTCCGTTTTAACCATTCATAAATCAAAAGGCTTGGAATATGACGCCGTTATTGTTCCATGGCATGATTTCAGGATCGCCGTTCCGGACAATGTTCAAAAAATGAGCATTCCTTACGGGGGTAAAACGTATACCGTTTATTCCGCGCTGAACAAAGAATGCGCGGAACGTTACGAGCAAGCGCTTCTGGAGAAAGTCAAAGAAAGCATTAATGATACGTATGTCGCTTGGACAAGGGCTAAATCTGAATTGCATATTTTTATGCCTGCTGTTTGCAGGGAAAAAACGGAAAGGAATTTTTACCGTTTTATGGGCGCATTGCTTCATGAGCTTGAGAAATCTCCGGAAATGGAATTGGATAAAAATGAAAACCTGCTGCGGTTTGGCAAGCAATCCGATTTTCCAATTATTTCTGAAGAGAGCTTGCAGCTTGCGAAGTATGCCCTTTTTGGGGATGAAACGTATGAGGGCTTGCAGGAAAACAAAAAACAAGCTGTCGATTTGCTGCTTGCCGGCTATATGGTGAAAAATGGCGGCGGCGACGATTTGAAACTCAGGATATTGGCTGACGATGCGTTCCATGTTGCCAAAAAACTTTCGCATATTCTTTGCCCTGTCCGAAAGGAAAAGGAAAAAGAGAGGGAAACAAAGGCAAAACCGAAAGAAACGGTCGATTATGAACACAGTATGGGCTGGCTGCCGCAGCTTCGTATTTTCCGCTCCGATTTGGAGGAAGTGCAGGGGCATAAGAAATTATCCGCTAACAAACGGGGAACGCTTATTCACAAGAGTCTGGAGTATTTAGTGCTTTCCGGAAATATTGCCGAGGATTGCAAACGGGCGGTGTATGAGGCGATGAAATATTTGCCTTTTGGGCGTTTTTTGGACAGCGGCGGGCAAAACATTGTTTCAGGCAATGCTTCCCAATATGAAGTTTTGTATGATGAAGTGCAAAAAGATTTGCGGTGGTTCGCTTCTTTGGAAGAACCGTTTGGCGGTGCCGCTTTGTGGTTTAAATATGGATATAAGGAACACGGGATTGCCGATGAAAAAGGCAGCTTGTTCCGCGTGGACCTGTTGGTGGAAATGCCGGAGCGGCTCCGCAGGGAATATCAGGATAGCGCCTATATAGCCATCGATTATAAAACAGGATATGCGGGAGAGGATTTGCCGATAAAGAGCAATAGGGAGCAAATTCTGAATTATGTCGAATTGTTGGCAAAAGCGACAGGGAAAAAGGCGGTCGGGTTATTGGTGTATTTGGATGTACGGAAATGCTGTATTGTAGAGAGTGAATAACCATGCGTCAGTATTGTAAAAAGTATAGGCAAAACGAACAGAATCCGTTTGCGGTTGTTTCTTGGCAAGATGATTTTCTTTATAAGCTTCAAGAACTTGTCGATTGTTTCATACAAGAGCAAAATATTTCCATGCAGGACATAGTGCTTGTTTTTCCGAATGCCAGACCCAAACGGTATTTGACCGCGCGCTATAAAAAATCGGCAGGGCAGAAACAACAGGCAGGCATTTTGCCGCAGATTTACACAAGCTCGGAATTTTATGCGCTTTGTCTGCATCATTTCGAGCGCGGGCAGTCCTTGTTTTCAGAGCAGGAACCTTTGGATAGGTATGCGAAATTATATGAAATCGTAAAAAATATTTTGCAAAAGAAAAGGAACACCCACTTTTCAGCCAGCGTGGAAATCCGGCAATTGGAAGCCGGTGAAACAGATGTTTCTTATAAAAAAGAAGAAAACGGCGTTTTGCAAATGGCGAAATTCTACCCATGGGCGGAAAGCCTTGACATGCTGTTTGAAGAATGTTTTCAGCATTTGATTTTTCCAAGGAATATTGAATATGCCGACGGGGAGGTTTCTCCCTTCGCCCAAAGCCTGCTTGCCGATTTGAAAGAAATTTTCACGGAATATGTGCGTTCCATGCAGGAAAAAAGACAATCAACGCCGGCGTATGGTCTTTTTCGGACAGCCCGCTATATCGAGTCCTATTATCAATATCAAAATGGAAAAACGCCTGAAATGGCAGATATGCCTTTTGAAAAAAATAAGGGAGATGCGGAGTGTTTTTCTGATTTCATGCCCTATTTATTGCAGGGAAAATGCATTATTTTCGCAGGGTTCGTGTCTGTTTCGCAGGCGGAGGAAGTGATTTTGAAATATTTTTGGGAGCGGGGCGCCTGCCTTTGCTTTCATACGGACAGCCGCCTTGTGACCGATATCCGGGCTTTGCATTATTCCTGCGAAGAGCATGGGAAATGGCTGCAAAAATGGCGGGCAGAGGCTTATTTATTGGGCGCCGGCGGGGAAAGAAAACCCAAAATTTCTTTTTTGCCCGCTTATGATGTCCATTCGCAGCTGCAAAGTTTAAAAAAAGACATCATGCCTTATATTGAAACTGCGCAGGAACGTGATGATTACTGTGCCGTTGTTTTGCCGAACCCGTCTTTGCTCATGCCTGTTTTGCATGAGCTTCCCAATAAGAATATCAATATATCCCTTGGCTATCCCATACAAAGAACGCTGCTTTGGCAGTTTATGGAATGTATTTTCACTTTGCAGCTGCAAAAAAAAGGAAATGCTGGCGGGTATTCATACCGGGCGGAAGATTTGCGCGCCTTATTGCGGCACCCCTACGCGAAAATGCTTTTGGGGCAGGGCAAGCAGGGAAATTCCAAGGCAAGGGCGGAGCAAGCCGCTGTTTCCGATGATAATTTCAGCACATGGCGTAAAGTTTTGTATTATGCCGAGAAAAAATTGGCGGAACAAGGCGTGTATGCGGATTGTGCCGATTTTGTACAAAATACGCTTTTTGATTTGGATAATGAAAACCTGCCCTATGCGTTGAATGAAACCTTGGAAGAATTTATTGACAATTTTTTCGATTTGACGGTTTTTTCCTGGGAACAAGTTGAAAATTTGCGTGATATCGGCGAACGGCTTTATGCGTTGATTGATTTTTTAATACGTTACGGAGCCGGGGTTTGGTATCGTTTTCCTTTGGATAAGGAAGGGCTTGTGCGATTTTTGCAAAACACCGTGCCTTCCGTCATGCAAAACGGCATGGCGGAAAAGGTACTTCCTTTGAAAGTGTTATACGGTATTGTGGAACAGCTTGTTCATGCGGAACGTGTTCCTTTTGAGGCGGATCCGTTAACCGGTTTGCAGGTTCTCGGCATGCTTGAAACCCGCTTGCTTCGTTTTGAAAATGTTTTTGTACTTGACTGCATTGAGAGCGCTTTGCCCGCCCAGCAGAACCAAGATCCGCTGATGCCCGATTCCCTTCGGAATATGATTGGTTTGCCGGATAGGCACAGCCGGGAGATTTTGGTCGCCCATACCTTTTACCGGCTTATCAATGGGGCGGAAAACGTGTACTGCTATTGGCAGGAAGGCGTGCTTTCTTCAGAAATTCAAAGTTCAAAAAATATCCGTTCCCGCTTTATTGAGGAATTGATTTGGGAAAAAGAAAAGAACAATAAAAAAGAGGGGATAAGCACTCCTTTTCTAAGGGCTGTTGATTGCGGTTTCAATGTTCCCGAACGGCGGAAAAAACGCGGTATTCCGATGAACGGCGCTCTATTTGCCGCGCTGGAGAGTGTTCTTGCGTTCGGGCTTTCCGCAAAAGGTTTGAACGCGTATTTGCAATGCCCTGTAAAGTTTTATTATCAGTATTTGGCGAAAATAGGCGGAAAGGAAGAGCCGGAAGCGGGAGACAATCATTCGCTTTTCGGAACGAAAATCCATGAACTGTTAAAAGAACAGTATCAAGGCAAAAGCCGTGTCAAGCATGATGAGGCGTTCGCCCGGCAGCTGCTGCAGGGTTTTCATGAAAAATTCAACAAGAAAAACTGGCAGGAGTGTTTTTCCGCCGAAAGTTATTTCATGCTTCAGGAATCCGGGAAATACTTTTTGAACAAATATTGTCAGGAAATGCCCAGCCAGCTTGAAATCCTTGCATTGGAACAGCAGTTTTCCCATTTATTGCGGCATGGGGCTTTTTCTGTTCCCGTTCATTTGATAGGATATGCCGACAGGATAGACAAGCGGGATGACAGTTATTGGATTGTCGATTATAAAACGACGAAAATCAATAAAAAGCAGGCGGCAATATGGAAAAATGAGAGCCTGCTGCATGAGTTGGCAGAAATGAACGGAAATTGGCAGGAAGAAAAGGCGGAACGCTGCTTTGAAGAATTGGCGGCGGAGCTTTCCGATATTCAATTGCCTTTTTATTTGTATTTGTTTGCAAGAGATTTTATTGATAAGCAAAACCGTGTTGACGGGAATGCGAACATTAATGCGTCTTGGATATTTTTAAGCGAGCGGAAAGAACCCTGTGAGCTTGCTCTTGTTTCTGAAAATGTCAAAAGCGGGCGGACAGCGTGGGAGATATTGAAAGATATGCGGGAAAAGCATATGGATACTATCCTGCATTTTATCTTGAACCACATGGTAAAGGAAGAAAAATGGAAATGCAAAGAGGGCAAGTATTGCGGATATTGTCCGTTTGCCGAATATTGTTAAAGAAAAAGGGGCACGGCGCCCCTTTTGTCCATATAAAAAAAACACCCGCATATGCGGGTGAAATTTTTTAAAAGAACCGTGAATAACCTTGCAAAATGATGATACCGATGATGAACGGCAAAATATAGGCAAGATAAAAATACAGCCATTTGGGGAATTTCGCCCCGCTTCCCGTGTCGGCTTCCTTGCAGAAGTTTTCAAAGCCCCAGCCGGATTTATGGGTACAGAACAATAAGAGAATCAATCCTCCGAGAGGCAGAATATTGTTGCTTACGATGAAGTCCAAAAGGTCGAGAATGACGGAACCTTCACCGAATGGTTTGATGCCGCTCCAGACGCTGAAGCCCAGAATACAAGGAAGAATAAGGAAGAACATGGCGCCGAAATTGATATTGATGGATTTTTTCCTGCTCCAGTGCAGGGCGTCCATGCTGTAAGCGATAATGCTTTCCATAACGCCGATAACGGTTGTCAGGGCTGCGAAAGACATGAAAACAAAGAACAACGTGCCCCAAAACAAACCGCCGTTCATTTCATTGAAAACGTTGGGCAAGGTGATAAAAATAAGGCTTGGACCCGCGCCCGGCTCAACCCCGAACGTGAAACAGGCAGGGAAAATGATGATACCTGCCATGAAGGCGACAAAGGTGTCCAATGCGCCGATGTACAGAGCTTCGCCGGTGAGAGATTTTTCCTTATTGAGGTAAGAGCCGAAAATCATCATGCCGCCCATGCCGACGCTGAGAGTGAAGAACGCTTGGTTCATGGCATCGTTAATCATATTGAAAAGACCCGCTTCCTGAATTTTTTCAAAGTTAGGGGCGAGATAAAACGTCAAGCCTTCCTTCACGCCCGAAAGGGTGAGCGAATGCCCTGCAAGAACGAGGAGAATGAATAAAAGACCCATCATCATGAATTTTGCATAGCGTTCAATGCCTTTTTGCACACCGAGGGCGCAAATCACATAGCAAATGCCCGTGACGATAAGCCCCCAGACATACATGGGGATCGGCTGCGCGAGCATATTTTCAAAATACGCGCCGACTTCCTGCGGGTTCAGCGGGGCGAGGGTGCCGATGGCGATATTGTAGCAATAACTGACAAGCCAGCCTGCAATGGGAATATAAAACATCATCAAAACAAACGGACCAACGTAACCGAACCAGCTGAACATGCGCCAGCTCTTGGTGGGGCTGAGTTCATGATAACAGCGCGCCATTGTTTTTTGCGAGGCGCGTCCCGCGGAAAACTCCATGACCATGATAGGCAAGCTTACTGCAAGCAAAAAGAAAAAGTAGGCGACAAGGAAGAGAAGTCCTCCGTATTTGCCGACGACATAGGGAAAACGCCAAACGTTTCCAAGCCCGATGGCGCAGCCTGCGGAAAGCAGAAGAAAGCCTAAGCGTGATGCGAGTTGATCTCTTGTTTTGTTCATAAAAAATCCTTATTTGCTGTTTCTGGGTTAGAAAAAACGGGCATATCCCTGAATGAAGACAAAGAACATGATGGCAGGCAAGATATAACTCAGATAAAACCGCAGGCAGCGGGGGAATTTCATGCCTTCGCCGATATTCGCTTCTTCAAGGAATTTATCGTATCCCCAACCGTAACGGCTTGTGCAGAAAAGAAGAATGAGAAAAGAGCCGATAGGCAGCATGTTGTTGCTGATGATGAAATCTTCCAAATCCAAAATATTGGAACCCTCGCCTAAGGGGGCGATATGCGACCAGATGTTGAAACCGAAAATACAGGGGAGCATGAGAACGGTAATGGAAACACCCGTCACAACGGTCGCTTTTCTGCGTGACCATTCGTGCACGTCCATATAATAGGAAATGATGTTTTCAAAAACAGCAATGACAGTGGTGAGGGAAGCCGCCGCCATAAAAATGAAGAATAATGTTCCCCAGAAATTACCGGCGGGCATTTCATTAAAAACGTTCGGAAGCGTGATGAAAATTAGTCCTGGACCGGCATTGGGCTGAACCCCGTAAGTGAAGCAGGCGGGGAAAATGATGAAACCTGCCATAATGGCGACGAACGTATCCAAACCCACGATATAAACGGCTTCGCCGGTGAGGGCTTTGTTTTTGTTGAGGTATGAACCGAAAATCAGCATAGCCCCGATACCGACGCTCAAGGTGAAAAATGCTTGGTTCATGGCGTCGTTGACCATATTGAAGAAGCCCGCGCTCATCACCCGTTCCCAAGAGGGAGCAAGGTAAAAACGTATGCCTTCGCCGGCGCCGGAAAGGGAAAGGGAATTTCCTGCAAGCACGATCAACAGAACGAGTAAGCCGAGCATGAGGATTTTAACGATTTTTTCAACGCCTTTTTGCACTCCGAGAGAGCAGACGCCGACGCCGATTGCGATGACAAGCAAAGACCAGCTGATCATGGGTATCGGTTCTGCAAGCATGGTGCCGAAAAACGTGCCTACTTCCTGCGGAGGCAAGTTCAGAGCCCCCGTCGCCGTGTGATAGCAGTAGGCGATAAGCCAGCTTGAAACCGGCACATAGAACATCATCAGTATGGTTGAACCGATAAGTGCGAAACAGCCTGATTTATGCCATTTTGTACCGATAGGTTCAAGCATGTGCAGGGCATTGCCCATATTTTTTCGGGAAGCGCGCCCGATGGCAAATTCCATGATGATGATAGGAAGCCCCACGGCAAGCAAGAAGAAAAAATAGGTTGCTAAAAAGTATGCGCCGCCATAAAGCCCCGCAATATAAGGAAAACGCCAAACGTTTCCAAGTCCGATGGCACAGCCGGCTGAAAGGAGCAGAAAGCCGAGGCGTGTGGCAAGTTCTTCTCTTGATTGTTTCGTCATAAGTTAACCCTTTGTAAAGTATTTAGTCTAGCAGAGGAGTAAAGGAATTTCAATATAAACTTTTAAGCCTTGTTCTTGGGAAATCCGAAGCTGATGGATAAGATGACGGCAAGAGCAAGAAGAATGCAATACCAGTTGTTCACGGCAATTTCCATAGGCGATATTTTGGATAGGGAACCTGCAAGCAAAAGCTGGGCGCCATAGGGGATAAGTCCCTGAAATACGCAGGAAGCCATATCGAGAATGCTTGCGGAACGGCGGGGGTCGATTTTGCTTTTGTCTTTGATTTCTTTGGCGAGCCCGCCTGTTAAAATAATGGCGACAGTATTGTTCGCAAGGCAAATATCGGCAAAGCTCACAAGGGCTGCTATGCTCCATTCACCGGTTTTGGGGCTGTGTTCGTCGCTGTTCTTTTTTGCGAATTTGTCAATGGCTTGCAAAACAAAGGCGATACCGCCGTTTTGTTTGATAAGTTCGCCAAGTCCGCCAAGCATCATGGAAAGTATCATAATCTCGTTCATGCTTGCGAAACCGTTGTAAACGTGTTGGCTGAACGTTAAAAATCCGTAATCTTCAATGGAATAAATGCCGATTATGCCGCTGAAAACTATTCCGGTCAAAAGAACGACAAAAACATTCACTCCGCAGACTGCCATGACTAAAATAGTAATATACGGAAGAACTTTTATAAATTCGTAGTCGTGAATTTCAACGGCTGAGGGGCTGGATGTCGTAAAATAAAGAAGAACGATAGTGACAATTGCGGTTGGCAGGGCGATTTTGGAGTTAAAAATGAACTTATCTTTCATTTCACAGTTTTGTGTTCTTGTCGCCGCAATGGTGGTGTCGGAAATCATGGAAAGGTTGTCGCCGAACATTGCTCCGCCTACAATCACGCCAAGCATAAGCGCAGAACTGATTTCTGTCTGTGAGCTGATACCGAGCCCGATCGGGGCGATGGCGGCTATGGTTCCCATACTTGTTCCCATTGCTGTGGCAATAAAGGCGGCAATAATGAAAAATCCGGGAACAATGAAATCAACGGGGATTAAAGACAGCCCGAAATTCACTGTCGCGTCGACGCCTCCAATGGATTTTGCCACGGCAGCGAAAGCGCCCGCCATAATATAAATGAAACTCATGGTAATGATATTGCTTTCGCCGACGCCTTGCAGGAAAAGGGCGATTCTCTGGTTGAGCTTGCCTTTGAACTGCGCGATGGCGATAATGATGGCAGGAACGATAGCGACGGCGGCGGAAAGCTGATAAAATGCCATATTGACATTTTGAAAGGTTAAATATGCACCGGTTCCTATGAAAAGTATTAAAAATACGATAAGTGGCAATAAAGCAGAAGCTTTAGGGCTTGGTGTATTCATAGCGGCTCCCTGTTTTAGAGTTTATATGCAGTATTACTATATCAAAATATCTTAATACTCAAGTATTTTTTAACAAAATTGGTAAATTTTTTATGGAGAATGTGCTTGAATGGATACCGCTTTTTTAAATTATGAGTTTATTCATGAATGAAACATTGACATCCTGAAAAGGATATTGAAAAAAAGAAAATATGCCGGGGTGAGGATAGACAAGAAAAAATACGTATTGAATTTACAAATTTGTAAAAATAATGCTTTTGCTCTGATAGTTTTTACAAAATTAATTTTTCTACCGCGGAAAAGGGGGTATTCCCCCGTTCAGGGGAATTGCCGGAATTGAATGTTCACATATTCCTTTTGAAAAAAGTCCTGCCGGCATAAATTCTGCTGCTTTTAGGGCGCGGTGTTTGCTATGAAGAGAATATAAAAAAATGGTTAACATGAATTTTCCAAAGCGGTATGCTTTGGAAAATTCATGTATCGGAACATTATCAATGCTTATAGCGCGGTTTTCTTTGATGGATACGGAAATTTTCATGGAAGACACGCAAACGCTTTTGAATGCGTTCGACACGGCGGGTGATTTCGCTTAATCCAAAATAGCCGACAGAGGCGAAAACCCCGAAGGCGGCAACCAAGATAGCCGACAAAATGAGCAGTTCATTATAGGACTTATCGTTCGAAGTAGTTTGCCATAAAAGGAATATGCAGGCAATGCAGCCGCCGAGCCACATAAGGTGGCCGCAAAGTTTTAAAAATTGTTCCAGCGGGGCGTTGTTGTAAGGGTTGACTTCGGATAAGCCTTGCCAGTCGCGGCTTCCGCATTCGGGACAACGCGCCAGAAATTCAGGAAAGACCGTTTTGCATTTGGAACAGACAAGCACGGGTTCTTTGCCGTGTTTCTGCAAACGCCGTTTTTTTTGGAACGTATGGATAGGCCTGTTGAGTTTCGGAATGGTGTTTTTATGGGTGTTTTTGGTAAATCGCATAGTTCATTTCCCTTATATGCTTTCATATTTTGGCATTTTTAAAGGTTTAACCGTATTGGGGCGCGCTTTTTGCGTGCAATAAACGAAAACCATAAGTGCCATGCCGACTAGGGAGCCGGCATAGCGGTATTCATAAGGAAGAATAAACCCGGTGATTAAAAACGGATTGAGGAAAAGAACTGTGCAAAGTGCCAAAATGATTTTGTCCAACGTATTGTTTTTATTAACGAACCAGCCCTGTGTAAAAGAGGCGAAACAGACAGTTCCAAGGCACGTCATTCCGAAAATGAACATTCCCATGGGGAATGAATGAATATTCCATAAAATGATGTCATGGTTGAAAAAGAACATCAAAGGCAAAATCGCCGTTCTGATGTCATACCAAAAGCCTTGGATACCGGTAGTGATAGGGGAGGCTTCGGCAATGGCGGCTCCCGCATAGGCGGCAAGGCCTACGGGAGGCGTATCGTCCGCTAAGATGCCGAAATACAGGCAAAACAAGTGGGCGGCTAAAAGCGGAACGGCAAGGTCCACGCCGTGAATATCCACATTGGAGGCAAGACGGACCAAAATAGGAGCGGTGAGCGATGCCATGATGATATAGTTTGCGGTGGTGGGCAGCCCCATACCCAGCAAAAGACTGGCAATGGCGGTAATGGCAAGGAGCAGTATGATATTGTTCATGGACAGGATTTCGACAAATGTCGTGATTTGCTGTCCGAGACCGAGAGAAATGCAGCCGACGATAATGCCGGCGCAGGCCGTGGCAAGGGCGACTCCCGCCATGTTGGTAGCGCCTGCCGAAAGGGACAGAAGCCATTCTTTGAGCGCCAGTTTCGCGCATTCGAAACGGGAAAGCCCGTATATGCGGTTTCGGATGAAACTTGTCCCGAGCATCATGACGCTTAGGACGCAAATCGCTCTGAAAACGCTCATTTCGGCTGAATGCTGCGCGAAAATGAGTTCATAGAGCAGCATGCAGATAGGAATTAAAAAAATCCACCCTTCTTTGAGGGTTTCCTTGGCGTTTGGCAAGGCTGACTTGGGAAGTCCCTGCATGCCGAGCTTGCTCGCCTCGACGTGGGTGATCCAAAGCAAAGCCACATAAGACGCAAACGCGGGAATGGCGGCGGCTTTGGCGACTTCGATATAAGGAACGTTGACGTATTCCGCAATAATAAAGGCTGCGGCGCCCATGACCGGAGGGGCGAGCTGTCCGTTGGTCGAGGCGGCAACTTCAATAGCCGCCGCTTTTGCCGAAGGGTAGCCCATTTTTTTCATAAGAGGGATGGTAAACGTACCGGTTGTCACAACGTTTGCAATGCTCGAACCGGAAATCATGCCTGTCAGGGCGCTGCCCAAAACAGCGGCTTTGGCGGCGCCGCCTTTGAAATGCCCTAAGCCCGCAATGGCGAGCCGGATAAAAAATTGTCCTCCGCCCGCCCGTTCAAGCATGGTGCCGAACAAAACGAAGAGAAAAACGACCGTTGCGGAAACCTGCAGAGGGACTCCGTAAATTCCCTCGGAATCCATGGTCATTTGCGAAATGAAACGGGAAATGTTCGCTCCTTTGAAAGCCAGAAAATCAGGCAAATACGGACCTGAAAAAACATACACGATAAAAACTGTGGCGATAGTCGGAAGAGCGGGGCCGATAACGCGGCGTGTCGCTTCCAGCAATAAAATGATCAGCAAAAAGCCGAAAATCAAGTCGCGGGTGATGGGAAGCCCCGCGCGTGAGGCGATACCCGTATAATCAAGAATGATATAAAGGGCGGAAAAAGCCGCAAAAATCGCAAAAATATAGTCAATGACGGTAACTCTGTTCATCGCCAGCAAAATGCGCTTGTCCCAGTCGCCTGTTTTGCCTTGCTTGAGCATGGGAATATTGAGGTAAACCAAACTGATGGCAAAAGTCAAATGAATTGCACGGACGAAAATGGCGTCAATAAGAATGAAACCTGCTGACGCGAGTTGGAATAAAGACCACATGAGCCCGATAATGAGGGTCAGGTTTTCTGTAAAGCCGGATCCTTCCCCCCGAAGCCCGTGCTCGACCTTGAGCATTTCTTCGCGATAGGAGTCGGGTTTAAATGCTGATTCTTTTTTTCTTTTCATAAGCGACCTTTAAATAAAAAGCGTGCAAAACAAATTTTGCCGTAAAAAAGGGGGAATTGCTTCCCCCCGTATTGAGCAGGAAAGGCTTATTTTATTAAGCCGACTTCTTTATAATACCGTTCAGCGCCCTTATGGAGCGGAGCGGACAAACCTTCAAGCATGCCTTCTTTGGTAAGGTTGGCAAGGGCGGGGTGGAGCGTGCGGAGTTCCTCGAGATTTTCAAAAACCGCTTTGGTAAGGTTATAAACAACTTCTTCGTCAACATTGGCGGAAGTGATGAGGGTTGCTTTCATACCGACAGTGGGGATTTTGCCTTCACTTGCGTTGGTTGCTTCCGGATATTGCGCCATGTCGATACTGTCCATGGAATAGTAAGGAGCGACGTCGAAAAGGGCTTTGATTTCAGGAATAGGGATGATACGCGCCTTTCTCATGCCCGCAGTCGCTTCTTTGATGTTTCCGTTCGGATGTCCGACAGTATAGAAGAAGCCGTCAATACGTCCGTCTTGGAGCATGCGGGGAGCATCGGCGGCTTTCAGGCTTTCCGCTTTGAAATCTTTTTCATAGTTGATGCCGAGGGCGTTGAAAATATCAATGGCGTTTTGGCGGTTTCCGGAACCGGGGTTGCCGATATTGATTGTTTTTCCTTTTACGCCGTCAATGCTTTTAATGCCGGAATCCTCCGCAACGACAAAAGTAATCATTTCAGGAGCCAGGGAAAATACGGAGCGGAGTTCGGCAATGGGGGCGTTTTCCCATTCTCCTTTGCCGTTATATGCCAGATATTGGCTGTCAGCTTGGGCGATACCGAAATCAAGGTTTCCGCCTTTCACCGCATTGATGTTGAAAATAGAAGCGCCTGTCGCTTCGGCGGTTGCTTTGATTCCGAATTCGTCAGCCCTGTCATTCACGATTTTTGCGATAGCGCCGCCGGTAGGGTAATACACTCCGGTAATACCGCCTGTTCCGATGGTGATGAATGTTGTTTTGGCTTCTGCGCTTACCGGCGTGAAAAACATGCCGAGACCCAACAAAGCAAGAGCAAAGCGGTTAAAAATTTTATGCATTGCTTCCTCCATAAAAAGATAGAATTTGTAAAGAATTAACAGTATTGTTATTTGTTTTTACAAAAATGTTTTATCAAAAAAAATGCAGGGACGCAAGGGATTTTCCGGTAAGAAAAAAGTATGGGTAATGGCTTGATATTATGAAAGTTATTTTTAAATAGCATACGTATTTTACATGGTTGGAAGAATATTGGGAAAATAAAAATTTTTTTGTACAATTTTGCAGAGGCTGAAAATAAAAATAAAATTTTTACAAAATTGTACTTCTTGTCGAATCAGCCATTTTCCTGCACGGCAAGTTTTATCCTGCATACTCCGCACAAATCTCCGGAAGACGTGGGGTAACCGCATCGGGGGCAAGGGCTCAATTCTTTTCCCTTGTTTTGCTCTTCCGTAAAAAACGCAGGTTTACCCCTTTCCAAAAAGCCCTGATAGAAATCAAGCTTACGTCCCGGCATGGCAAGTTCCAAATCAATCCAAAGGCTTTTCAGGACGGAGAAGCTCGCCCCCGTGCTGTAAGGACATGGGGCGTAATGGTTCTCTATGTCCATTAAAAAAGCATAGTGGGCGGTTTCATATTCGCTCAGCCGCCAGAGGGGTTTGATTTTTTTGCGGAACCCTTCCTCATCGGGAAGAACCGGTCCTTGGTCGCTTAAATAAGCTCTGTCCCAGCGCAGGGTATTGCTCGTGAGGCGGGCGATTTCGTCGTCCAGATTATGTCCGGTGGCTAAAGCGTCAAAGCCGAGTTCGCGGGCGGTCTGGTTGAAATAATAGCGTTTGATTTTTCCGCATGCGGAACAGATCGGGCGGTTAAGGCGGGCTTTGACTTTCGGAATGGCGAGCCCCTCTTTTTCCATTTCTTTTATGATTAAGGGAATGGCGTGTTTTTCGCAAAAACGTTCCACCACCGCCCGTGCCTTTTCAGAAGAAATACCAATGGAAAGGTCGATATGCAACCCCGTAACGTCATAGCCCAAACGCGAAAGAACAAGAGCGAGGGCAAGGGAATCCTTGCCTCCGGAAAGGGCGACGAGCACTTTTTCGCCTTTTTCAAGAAGATTATGCTGTTCAATGCCTTTTTGGACTTGTTTTTCAAAAAAACGGATAAAGCATTCCTCACAAAATGCTGAATTGTGTGAGGGCAAATCAATAATGGCAGTGGCTTTACAGCGTGTACACTTCATATTTTCTCCAAAAGGGCGGGTAGGAAATTGTTTTGCCACAGGCTTTTTTTTTGGTCAATGTTTTTTAAGTTCGGCAAAACCGGAAAGCCCCCTTGGAAAAGGGGGCGAAGAGGGAAAGCTATGGGGGTGAGGTATTAATCTTCCGACTTGCTTTGTTCGTATTCGGCAATGACTTTTTCCACAACGGGCTGCGGAGCTTCGTCGTAATGGTCAAACTCCATGAGGAATAAGCCTTGTCCGCCGGTCATGCTTCTTAAATCCGAAGCATATTGCATGATTTCGCTCATAGGCACATTGGCTTTGATTTCAGTAACGCCTTTGTCTGTGTCGGAGCCTAAAACTTTTCCGCGCCTTGAAGCCAAATCGCCGATAATATCCCCCATATATTCGTCAGGAATGGAAATGGTGACAAGGGCGATAGGTTCCAGAAGAACGACTTTCAATTCTTCCATGGCTTTTTTGAAAGCGACGGAACCGGCTAATTTGAACGCCATTTCGGAAGAGTCCACGTTGTGGTAAGAGCCGTCATAGAGTTTCACTTTGAAGTCGACGACCGGATAACCGGCAAGGAAACCGCGTTTTGCGCTTTCCTGAATACCTTTGTCAACAGCGGGAATATATTGTTTCGGAATTGCGCCGCCGACAATGGCGTCTTCAAATTCATAGCCTGCACCGCGCGGCAGCGGTTCCATTTCAATAAAGCAGTCCCCGAACTGGCCTTTTCCGCCGGATTGTTTTTTATGTCTGCCCTGCACTTGCACTTTGCCTTTGATGGTTTCGCGGTAAGGAATTTTCGGCGTGGTAAGCTCGATTTCGATTTTGCCGCGGCGTTTCGCCTTTTCAACGGAAATTTCAATATGCAGCTGTCCCATGCCGGAAAGGAGGGTGTCGCCCGTTTCTTCGTCACGGGTGAGTTTCAGGCTTAAATCTTCTTCCGTGAGTTTTTGTATTGCGGCAAAAACTTTATCTTCCTCACCCTTTACGGCGGCTTTTACGCCATAGCTGATAAGCTGCGGAAGCGGGTCCGGACAAGGCACTTCAAAGGGTGCTTTTTCATCGCAAAGGGTATCGCCTGTTTGCGTATTTTTAAGCTTTGCGACAGCGATAACCGCTCCTGCGTGCAATGTGTCTTTGCATGGATTTTGCACTTTTCCGTTCAGGGTGATTAAGGAACTCATTCTTTCATTTTCACCGGAGCAGACGTTTTTAAGGGTGGAATCGGAAGAAAGGGAACCGGAAATCACGCGCATGATATTGATGTGTCCCGCAAAAGGATCGTTGAGGGTTTTGCAGACAAAAGCGGAACAAGCTTCATCGTCCGCCTTGCGGGTGCTGCCGTCTTTGCCTTCGTAAGGAGCCCTATCAAGAGGAGAAGGCATGTACGCGTCAATGGAATTGAGCAGGCGGCGTCCGCCTTTGTTCGCCAAAGCGCTGCCCACCAAAACGGGCACAATGTCGCGGTGTATTGTCGCAGAACGCAGGGCGTTATGGATTTCTTCCATGGAAAGTGTGCCTTCCGCAAGGAATTTTTCCATAAGTTCTTCGCTTGAGCCGGCGATGTTTTCCACTGAAATATCACGGAGCAAATGGGCTTCGTCTTTGAGTTCATCGGGAATTTCCTTTTCCTCGACCTTGCCGTCCCCGATGAAATAAAGGGCTTTCGCGGGGAAAATATCGATAAGTCCGACAAATTCATTATGCTCGATAATAGGCATATAGAACACAACGGGTTTCATGCCGAGCGTGGTGGAAAGGCTGTTGAACGCCATATCGAAATTAGCGAGTTCCCGATCCATTTTGTTGATGAAAACAATGGTCGGAAGTTTTTCCTGCTGGATATACGCCCACATTTTTTTGGTTTGAGGACGCACGCCGTCAATGGCGTCGATAACCAATACCGCACCGTCGACGGCTTTGAGCAAAAGCTCCGTGTCGGCGTTGAAGTTATTGTCTCCGGGAATATCAATTAAAGAATGGGGGTTTTTATTCCAAGTGAAATTTGCAAAACCCGGCTGGATTGAACCACGGCGTTTAATTTCTTCCGGCTCATAGTCAAGAGCAGTCGTACCGTCTTCAATGGATCCTAAACGGTTGATAATGCCGGATTGAAATAAAAGCATTTCGGCAATGGACGTTTTACCGCAGCCGCTTGTTCCGATAAATGCATACGTGCGTTGATTTTGCAAAGAGTTTGACATACTGCTCTCCTAACTTGAAATTAATAGAAAATATATGCATTCTTTCCATGCGGAAATAATTTTCTATCTAGTATACGTTTTACTGTGTTTGCAACCAATTTGTCAAGCATTGAGAAAAAAAACTTGACTTGCCCGCGGTTTTGTGAGCCTTATAATGAAAATATGACAACAGAAATCATGTGAAAAAGGATAGTTATGGCGAAAACCGTACTTGTGGTCGGCGGAGGCTTGGCAGGCTGCGAATGTGCTTTGTATTTGGCGAAACATGGAATCACCGTTTTTTTGTTTGAACAGAAACCGATACAGTTTTCTCCCGCCCATGTGAGCGGATATTTGGGAGAATTGGTTTGTTCCAACTCTTTCCGTTCCATGCGCGATGAAGGTCCGCAAAGTTCGGGTATCGGTCTGCTTCAGGCGGAAATGCACGAACTGGGCAGCCATGTTATGGCTGCTGCCTATGCCCACAGCGTGCCGGCGGGAAAAGCTCTTGCCGTGAACAGGGAAGAATTTGCAAAGGCTCTGACAGGAAAAGTCGAAGAAAATCCCAATATACGGCTTATCCGCAAAAGCGTGCGGAATTTGGAAGAAATTGAAGCCTTGAAAGCGGAATACGGGGCGGAATATGTGGTTTTGGCGACGGGACCGCTCACGTCCGAAAGTTTGGCGCAGTCTTTGTCCGCTGCCGTGGGCAGTGAATATTGTTATTTTTATGATGCCATTGCACCGATTGTTTCTGCCGAATCTTTGAATACGGATAGTATTTTCCGCGGTTCCCGTTATGATAATGTCGCACCGCCGCCTTATAATGACGAAGTTGCGCGGAGTGCGGAATTGTCAAAAGAATGGCGTGAAAAAATGCAGGCGGAAATGCTGGAATTTAAACAGAAGCAGGCCGCGGAAAAGGGCGGACAGCAAGAAATGCAGGAAGAAAACGACGGCGATTATTTAAACTGCCCCATGCATAAATTCGAGTATGAGGCATTTTATCAGGCTTTGCTTGATGCGGAAAAGGTGCCTTCCCGCAATTTTGAAAAAGAAGTGCATTTTGAAGGGTGCATGCCCATTGAAGCCCTTGCGGAACGCGGGGAAAAAACGCTGACATTCGGTTCTCTGAAGCCTGTTGGCTTTACAGATCCGAGAACCGGCAGGCGCCCTTACGCCCTTTTGCAGCTGCGGGCGGAAAATGCCAGTGCTGACGCGTTTAATTTGGTAGGCTGCCAAACCAAAATGACCTACAAGGCGCAGGACAGTGTTTTTCGCTTGGTTCCGGGACTTGAGAATGCGGAATTTTTGCGTTACGGCTCCGTGCACAGGAATACGTATGTCAACGCGCCCAAATGCTTGGACGGCAATTTAGCCATAAAGGGGCATGAACATATTCTTCTGGCAGGGCAGATCACAGGTGTCGAGGGGTATGTGGAATCAGCCGCCTGCGGGTTATGGGCGGGAATAAAGCTCGCCAGCCGCCTGCTTGGAAAAGAGCTTGAAGATTTGCCTTTGACAACGGCGTTAGGGGCATTGATGAACCATTTGAAAAATGCGCAAATGAAACAGTTCCAGCCCTCGAATATTCATTTCGGACTTATGCCCGATTTAGAGGAAAAAACTAAAAAAGCCAATAGGAAAACCCTCATGGCGGAGCGTGCCAAACGGGATTTTGCGGAATGGAAACGGCATTTTTGGGATAACTGAAAACTGCTGTCAGTATTCAGCATTGTCAGGTAAAGAGCAGGCTTTTTCAAATTCCTTTTGTGAGGGCAGAATGCGCTTTTCTTTAGACGGAAAGTTGTTATCAAAAATCTCCGCATTTTGATTATTTATTTCAAATACATTGGAAAATTGCACATATCCGGCAACATCGGACAGCGCGTTTTCTTGCAGGGGAAGTGCAAGCAGGCTTTGATAATAAAGCCCGTCCGGCATGGAACTCCGGTATTTTTTGCGCAGCAAAAACCGTAGGGCGCATATTCTTTCGGACCGCCCAAAATAAGAATTGCGGAATATCCCAATTGCCGTGCTTTTTATATGCTGTGCAGAATTAATTTTTTGCCGAAGCCTTGTCTTTGGAATTTCAGTTCAATAAAAACAGGGGCGAACGTTATTGCCGGAACAGAGGGTGAGTCGGAGCGGATAATGTTTGAACGGGTATAAAAAATACCGCCGATGATTTTCTTGCCGTATTCAAGGACAAAGCTCAATTCGGGAATAAAATCCTTGTGCGTGCGCATGGAATGGATGAGGAAATGCTCATAACAGCCTTGTGTGTAAACATTCCAAAAAGCGTTGCGGCAGCAGTTTTCTGCGGTAAAATAATCTTGTTCTGCTTCACGGCGTATCGTTATGAGCATGTTTTTTTTATTCCTGCATGAACAAATCTGTGGACATGTAGCGTTCGCCCGTGTCGCAGGCAATGGTGACGATGTTCTTGCCTTGAAATTCCTTGCGTTTGGAAAGTTCAAGGGCTGCCGCAATATTCGCGCCCGTGGAAATTCCTCCGTTCAAAGCATCCGTTTTAAGGGCTTTGCGCGCTGTTTCCTTGGCTGTTCGTGTGTTCACCGTCAAAATTTCAGTAATAAGGCTTTTGTCAACAATATCAGGAACAAAGCCTGCGCCTATGCCTTGAATGCCATGGGGGGCAGCCGGTTTTCCCGATAAAACGGCGGATTCTTCCGGCTCGATGATGCCTAAGAAAATAAGCGGATAGTATTCTTTTAAATATTTGCCGACACCCATAAACGTAGCTCCGGAACCCGCTCCTGCCACAAATGCGTCAATGCTTATTTTTTCTTGCATGGCTTGGGCGCGGATTTCCGGTCCTGTGCTTTCATAATGGGCTTTCGGACCTATGGGGTTGCTGAATTGATTGGGACGAAAAGCGTTTTTGCTGTTATTATAGAGTTCTTCCGCTTTTTCCTGAGCCCCGCTCATGCCCTTATTCGCGGGCGTTAAAATAATTTCAGCGCCCAAGCCCTGCATAAGTTTGCGGCGTTCAATGCTTGCCGATTCCGGCATGCAGACAATGAGCCTTATGCCAAGTTCCGCACAGACAACGGCAAGCCCTATGCCTAAATTGCCGCTTGTCGCTTCAATCACTGTTCCGTCTTGGGTAAGTTTTCCTGTGGCGAGCGCGTCCTTGACATAGGCGAGGGACGCTCTGTCTTTGATTGAGCCTCCCGGATTACGCATTTCCGCTTTTACGTAAATATTCGCTCCCGCTTCTTTGGAGAGATTTTTTAAATGAATGAGGGGCGTATTGCCGATGCTTGTTAACATATCCATAACAGCCTCTTTATTTGATTATGATTTTCATATGGTATCTTCTTTTGTGAACATGCGCCAATTCGTGCCGTTTTCTGTCGTTTCCGGAACAACGTCAAGTATGGCTCGGTTTTTCCAAAAATAACTTAAGCTGTTGTCAGGTCCGATGTGGCATTTCATATTGGCGGAAATCTCATCAGGGGTGAGTTTTTTTATATTGACGCCAAGTTCTTCCAGCTGCTCACGCAACAGTTCTTCAATGCGCTGAGCGACTCGGGCATTTGGTTTCATGGGGTTTTGCATAATAGTATTTCCTGTTTTTTTCATATTATACGGCTTTATCTTGACTTGTCAAAGTCAAAAAGCAAGGGTATGATTAAAAAAAACGCGAGGTGGAATATGATACATCATGTGGTTTGGTGGACGCTCAAAGACGGCGTCAACGGCAAATCGGCAAAGGAAGCCGCTGATTACTTGGTTAAGCTTGGCATGGAAAAAATGGCGGGAAAAATCGACGTATTGCTTTCCCTGGAAATGACGGCGCAGTTTGCGAAGACGACAACGCAGGAAATGCAGCTGCTGCTCCACAGCACCCATAAGGACGAGCAGGCTTTGGCGGAATATGCGGCGCACCCCGTCCATGTGGAATTTGCCGGTGAATTGAAACAATATGCAAGTTCAAGACAAGCCATCGATTATATTGTATAAAATTTGCAAAAGTAAAAACTATAACAAAGAGCAGGAAAATTTTCCTGCTCTTTGTTATAGAAAAATCATATAGTATATTTTGTAAAATAACAATTCCGTATGATTTTCATATCGTTTTGTTATCATTATCTTATTATCGTTTTTTTCTTCTTTTTTGGGGAATTATTCCCCTTCCCTCTATACGAAAAAAAACTTTATAGGTTTTGTCCATAACGGTTTTGCTCTTGTGTAATTTTGGGTATTGCTAAAACGTGTTTGGAGCATTTCCAAAATATTGCAGGAAAATTATTATGAAAAGTTTTGAGAGCAGGGTAGGGAGAGAGTTTTTTCTGCGTGGCATTTTCCCATGATGAGCGTCATTGCATTATTATCATGAAGCTGCGGGAATGAAAAAAATAATTTTGTGGTTAATTGTTAAAAGAAAAGGTCAATCTTATGATTGACCTCATATCATACTGGGGGAGTATGAAAAAAAATGGCGGAACGGAAGGGACTTGAACCCTCGGCCTCCGACGTGACAGGCCGGCGTTATAACCGACTTAACTACCGTTCCGTAATGTTTTGAAACGTATTTCAATATATAAAAATGCAAAGCATTATTTTTTTTTTTAGTGGCGGAACGGAAGGGACTTGAACCCTCGGCCTCCGACGTGACAGGCCGGCGTTATAACCGACTTAACTACCGTTCCGCAAGTGGCTGAAAGCCACCGGAAAAAAATATGTATATGGAAGTTGAAAGTTTGTCAATAAAAAAATGCTGTTTTTTAATTTATTTTTTCCTCTTCCATCGCCTTTTTCTTGAGGGCGATTTCAATGCAGGAAAGAGCGGCGGGCGTCACTCCTGAAATTCTGGCGGCTTGCCCCAAATTGAGCGGTTTCACCCGGTTGAGTTTTTCTTGGATTTCACGGGAAAGCCCCGGCATGTCCGTATAGTCCAAATCCTTTGGCAGGAGTATTTTTTCCTGATTGGCTGTTTTTTGGACTATTTCTTCCTGCCGTGACAAGTAGCCTGAATATTTGGTGATGATTTCCGCTGTTTCGCAGATTTCCGGATAGGCGGTTAAATATTTTGCAAGTTCCGGCAAGAATTTCGCAATGTCTTTCAGCTGCATATTGGGGCGGCGGCAAAGGTCTTCCAGCGTGATGGCTTTTGTCGGGGCGGCTTCGTTCATTTCCTCGAGGATAGCCTTTGTTTTTGCGTCAGGCCGTATGGTATTTTCTTGAAGCAAGGTTAAAATTTCCTGCAAAATTTTTTGTTTTTTGGTGAAAAGCGCAAAATGTTCATCGCTCACAAGTCCGCGTTCGCGTCCGATAGGAGTGAGCCTTTGGTCTGCATTGTCTTCACGCAGAAGCAGGCGGTATTCCGCGCGGGAAGTGAACATTCTAAAAGGTTCTTCCGTGCCTTTTGTTACAAGTTCGTCAATTAAAACAGCTAAATAAGCTTGGTCACGCCGCAAAAGGAACGGTTCGCGGTTTTCAAGGCGCGCCGCTACGTTGAAAGCTGCCCATAAGCCTTGGGCGGCGGCTTCTTCATAGCCTGATGTTCCGTTGATTTGTCCTGCAAACCATAGTCCTTCGACTTTTTTTGTTTCAAGGGTGGGTTTGAGTTGAATGGGATTTGCATAATCGTATTCGATAGCGTAACCGGGACGGACGATTTTTGCATTTTCCAAACCCGTGATGCTGGCGACCATGCCTTCCTGGATGTCAAGGGGCAGGCTTGTGGAAATGCCGTTGGGATAACATTCTTCGCTGTTTATCCCTTCCGGTTCGATGAACACCTGATGGCGCTCACGTTCCGGAAAGCGGGCGACCTTGTCTTCCACGGAAGGGCAGTATCTTGCTCCGGTTCCTTCGATAACGCCTGTGAACAACGGGGATCTGTCCATTCCTGAGCGGATGATGTCGTGGGTTTTTTCGTTGGTCCAAGTGATGTAGCAGGAAACCTGCGGCAGTTTCGCTCCTTCGCCGTGGAAACTGAACGTGGGGGGAGGAAAATCGCCTTGCTGTTCTTCCAGCGCGTCAAAGTCAATGGAATCATAGCGTATTCTGGGCGTTGTGCCTGTTTTGAGGCGCCCGAGCTCTATGCCCAAGCGTCTGAGCGCTTCGGACAAATGCATGCTAGGCGCGTCGCCAAGCCTGCCTCCTGCCAAATGTTCCAAGCCGATATGAATAAGCCCGCAAAGGAATGTTCCTGTGGTCAAAAGAATGTGCGGGGCATGGAATTTTTTGCCGACAGCGGTGACAACACCTTGTATTTTATGGGTTGTCCCGTTGTTTTCCGGGATTTCTTCCGCAATTAAATCTTCAACGATATCTTGCCAAAGGGTGATGTTTTTTTCTTTGAAAATAGCTGATTTTACTGTTTTTATATAGGCTTCCCTATCCATTTGCGCCCGTCTTGAGCGTACGGCGGGACCTTTGCTTTGGTTTAAAATTCTGAACTGGATACCGGCTTCATCCGCCCAAAGTCCCATGGAACCGCCGAGAGCGTCGATTTCACGGACCAAATGCCCCTTGGCAAGTCCGCCGATGGCAGGATTGCAGGACAAATGCCCGATTCTGTCGATATTGCCCGTAACAAGCAGGGTCTTGTGTCCCAATTTAGCAAGGGCCATGGCGGCTTCGCAGCCCGCGTGCCCCGCGCCTACGACGATACAGTCAAAACGTTCTTCTTTCATAGCAAATCCGATAAATTGTGTTTGTCCAATATATCCGGAACTTGAAAAAAATAAAAGGATTTTTTGCGCTAAAATTTTGCGTTGCCATTATCCGCATAACTTGCTAAAAAGCAAGAATAGTCCAAAAGAAAAAATAAAGGATACGATATGTCACCTGTTTGGAAAGGTTTTTTAATAGGTTCTTCCTTGGGAATTTTCGCCGCCCTTTTCGGAGTGACCGACAATATGCCGAGAAGCGTGCTTTTGGGAATAATCGGCGGCATTTGCGCGGGAATTACTTTTAAAATTCGTGAAAGCAAGAAAAAATGATATGGCGCAGAGGATTTTCTTTTTTTTATATGGCTTGCTGTGGTTCGCGGTCAAGCCTTTTTTGAAAAGGCACAAGCGCCTGAGCGAGGGATACGGGGAACGCATTGTCGGCGGTTCTTGGCTGGAACTCGCCCGGAAAAATCCCGTGTCGCTTTGGATACAGGCGTCTTCCGGGGGAGAGGCGTATCTCACTCTTGAACTTTTGAAGCATATTTCCGCCGAACATGCGGGCATGCATATCCTTTGCACGAGCATGACCAAACAAGGCATGGACGTTTTGCAAAAAGGCAAACAGGCTTTTGAACGGAAATGGCAGGAAACCCATGCGCTTCCCGTTCCTTTGATTTCGCTTTGCTATTTTCCTTTTGACGATGAGAGGTCCATGCAAAAGGCGTTTTCACTCGCAAGACCGAAAAACTGCATTTTGCTTGAAACGGAGCTTTGGCCTTGTTTCATGCTCATGTGCAAAAGGAACGGGACCGCATTGTATGTCGTGAATGCCCGCATGACCGATAAGACGCATGCGGCATACAGAAAACTGAAGGCTGCTTTTTCAGGCGTGAATCCGAAAAAGATTTTTGCGACACGGGAAAAGGATAAGGAGCATTATCAGGAAATTTTTCCGCAGAGCGAATGCGCGTTCATGCATAATATGAAATTTGACGGCATATACCATGAACTTTTGCTTGCCATGCAGGAAAAAAAGGAAAATCCGCTGCAGGCTGTTTTTGACGGAAAGACATGCATTTATCTTTTTGCCTCTGTGCGCAGGGAAGAAGAGGGGGAATTTGTTCCTCTTGTTGAAACATTGCACAGGCAAAAGAAAAAGAGCGCGGTATGCATAGCTCCCCGTCATGTGGCGCGTTTTGCGGAATGGAAAAGGATTTTGCAGGAAAAAGGGCTGAATGTGCGGTTCGTTTCCGATATTTTCGCTGAAAATGACCAGATAAAAGCCGGAGACATTGTTGTTTGGGATAGGTTTGGCGATTTGAAAAAACTTTATGCGCTTACCGATTATGCCGTCGTGGGGGGAAGCTTCGCTCCTTTGGGCGGGCAGAATTTTTTAGAGCCCCTTGCGTATGGGATTGTTCCGCATAGCGGCGTGCATCTGCATAATTTCTTATGGGTATTCGAGAAGCGGGAAAAAAATCTCGCAGAAGAAAATTTGCTTTATCTGCACAGTTCTGTTTCTATGCTTGCAAAAGCGCTTTTAGCGCAGCCTGAAAAAAAGTTTACACAACATGCTGAAATTCAAGAACGTTTTAAAATATGGCTTAAACCATTAATTGGTGGTACAAAAACAGTCATGGAAGAAATATTGAAAAATATTTCCCGTTGTTAGAAGAGGCTGATTGGAAAAATCGTATGTTTTTTAAAAAAATTCAGGATATTTTTTCTTCCGTGAAAGAAAACGTTGTGATAATCGGAGCGGGGGAAGTGGGGTTGCATCTTGCGAAGCGGCTGACCCAAGAGGAAAAAAACGTCGTTGTCATCGATAAGGACAAAAGCCGCTTGGATCGAATAACCCAATTTGCGGACGTGCAGACTATTTTAGGTTCGGGGTCTTCGCCTAAAACGCTTGCCTTGGCTCATGTGGAAGACGCCCATTATGTCATTGCGGTCACCAATGACGACGAAGTGAATCTGGTCGCCTGCCTCTTTGCCAACGCCCTTTCCCCGCAGGCTGTGAAATTGGCGCGTATCAGCAATAAGGAATATGAGGAATATCCCAATGTCCTTGGCGGGACAAGTTTGAATATCCAGCTCATGGTCCACCCCGAAAGCGAAGTCGTGCGCAGTATCGACCGTCTTCTGTCCCTGCCGGCGTCGCAGGATTATGCGGAATTTGCCGGCGGGCATTTGCGTATGGTCGCCTATAACATTGCAGATACGGAACTTGTGGGCAAAAAACTTTTTGAATTTAAAGAATTTGTCAAAAGTGACAATATCATGGTCGCCGCCATAATCCGGAACAGCAAGCTGGTCATTCCCAACGGGCAGGTTGTTCTGCAGGAAAACGACCTTGTTTACTTCGCTTATGTGGATGTCGCCCAACGGGATTTGTTGCGGTTTTTGAAGAAAAACAGGGCGTTTTTCCATTCTGTCTGCATTGTCGGCGGCGGAAAAATCGGGTATCTGCTTGCAAAGCGTTTTGAAGACAAGGGCTTGGATGTCAAAATAATAGAAAAGGATGAAGCCCGCTGCGAAGAACTTGCCGCGCTTCTTGACAGCACGCTGATTTTGCATGGTGACGCTACGGAAACCACCTTGCTCAAAGAAGAGAATGTGGGCAGAATGGATGTCATTGTCGCTGTCACGGCGGACGAAGAAACCAATATTTTGGCTTGCCTTTTGGCGAAAAGCATGGGGGCGAGGGATTCTGTCGCACGTGTGAACAAGTCGGAATATTTGCCCATTGTGAAACATATCGGAATCGACCATAGCGTAAGCACGCGGCTTGCCGCCGTGAACGGGTTCCTGAGCTATATCCGGCAAGGGAATGTCGTGGCTTTCGCTTCTGTCGCTTCGGACGCTGCGGAAGTTATGGAGGTGTATCTTGCGGAAACGTCGCAGCTTATCAACAAGCCCCTTATGATGCTTGCTTTTCCAAAAAATGTGATCATGCTTGCCTATATGCGCGACGAAAAGGTTTTTATCCCGCATGGGCAGACTGTCTTTTTAGCCGGCGATCATGTGATTTTTTTGGGCGAGCAAAATGCGATGCATGAACTTGATGCGCTTATCGGGGAAAAAACATTTAAACAAGATGATAAAAACAGAATATTGACCACATGGAAAAAGTAATCATTGCAACAAAAAATAAAGGAAAATTGGCGGAACTCGAAGAGCCTTTGAACGCTTTCGGTTTTTGTGTCGAAACCTTGCCTTTCGGCTATCCGGAAATAGAGGAAAACGGCGAAAGTTTTGAAGAAAACGCTCTTATCAAGGCGCGGTACGTCTGTAAGGATTTAAAATGTATCGCCATTGCGGATGACAGCGGGCTTTGTGTGGATTATCTGCAGGGCGAGCCCGGAATTTTTTCCGCCCGGTATGCCAATGATTATCCGCTGCTTGAGGGAGAAACAAAAGACCAGGCAAATAATCGGAAGTTATTGGATAAAATGAAAAACGTGCCTATGGAAAAAAGGCGGTGCGCTTTCCATTGCGCCATGGCGGCGGTTTTTCCCGACGGAAAAGAAATCATAGCCCATGAAACATGGGAGGGAAGATTGCTCTTTGAAGAACGCGGAAAAAATGGTTTCGGGTATGACCCGCTTTTTTTTGATGAAGAATTGAAATGTACCGGAGCCGAAATGGAAAAAAGCGTCAAAATGGGGCGTTCCCATAGGGCTAAAGCTTTGCAGGCAGTGATTGAAGCTTTCGGGAACTTGAAATAATGTCTTTGTTTGCTAAAATAAACGCCAAGCAGCAAATGGGAATAGCCGCCCTCATTATGGGCTTCAGTGTCCTTGTTTCCCGCTTTATGGGACTTTTTCGGGACAAGGTTATTTCTTGGCAGTTCGGGGCGGGCGGAGAAACGGATTTATATTTCGCGGCGTTCATTTTGCCTGATTTTTTAAATTATTTGCTGGCGGGAGGCTATGTTTCCATTACCCTTATTCCTCTTCTTTCCAAACTTATGGAGAACGACGAGGAAGATGCGTGGAAATTTTTCAGCGGCGTTCTTATTTGGGCAAGCGGCATAGTCGTTGTCTTATCGGCAGTATTGTGGATTTTCGCTCCTTATCTTGTCCCTTTTCTCGCTCCGGGGTTTAGCGAAACGCAGTTTGTGCGGCTTACGGAATTTTTACGCATAATTTTGCCGGCGCAAATTTGTTTTTTGCCCGGAGCTTGTTTCACCGCCTTGCTGTATATCAGAAAAAAATTTACCGTGCCTGCTCTCATTCCTTTAATATATAACGGCATGATTTTGCTGTGCGGGGTTTTCTTTCCTTATTTAGGCATTGCCGAGGGCATGGAGGGGTTTTGCTGGGGTGTTTTGCTGGGCGCTTTTTTAGGTTCTTTCCATTTGCCTTTTCTTGCGGCGAAAGCGGACGGCATTCGCTTTTATTGGATTTTGAAGCATCGTTGTTTCAAGCGTTTTTTGTGTCTTGCCGTGCCTCTTATGCTGGGACAGTCCATTGTTGTTTTGGATGAGCAGTTCATCCGTATTTTTGGAAGCATGGCAGGCACGGGCGAGGTGAGTTTGCTGAGCTATTCCAGAAGAATCATGATGGTTCCGGTCGGGGTTGTGGCGCAGGCGGCGGGGGTTGCTTCTTTTCCTTTTTTGGCAAGCTTGTTCGTAAAAAACGATATGCAAAGTTTTTGTCAAACTATGCACAGCGCCATAAAAAATACCTTGATTTTGGTTCTGCCCGTTACGTTTTATATGATAGCTGCGGCAAAACCCGTTCTCGGACTTATTTTCGAGGGAGGGCAATTCGGCGCGGAAGAAACCGTTCTCGCAGCCCCTTATTTGCAGATTATGATGATAGCCGTGCCTTTTTGGTGTGTTCAGCAAATTTTGGGACGTTCTTTTTATGCCATGGAAAATACTGTGACTCCGGCTTTGGTCGGTTCAATGATAACGGTGTTCATCATTCCTTTTTATTTTTACTGCGCTCCCCGTTTCGGAGCTGTTTCCGTGGCATTTCTGACCAGCGCGTCCGTTATCGCTTATACCTTAACTTTATGGTTTGCCGGCCGAAAATATTTTCAGAGAGCCTATCGGGGAATACTTTGTCTTTTGTTGAAAAATGTGTTATGCAATGGCATACCTTTTTTCCTTTGCCTTGCGGGAGGGTATTGTTCCGAATTGTTTTTGCAGGGAAAAATCCCGCTTTTGTGGGTGCAGCTCGCGCAAATCGGTTTTGCCGGTTTAGTGTATCTGATCAGTTATTTGATAGTGGCAAAATATTTCATGCCGGAAAATATAACCTTGTTGATTTCGCCTTTTTTGCGGCGTTTGAAAAGGTAGGTGCATATGGAAGTCATCCGTTCGGAGCGGGCAGGTTTTTGCATGGGGGTCGCCTTAGCGCTTAAAAAACTTGATGTATTGGTGGAAAAAGGCGGACATGTGGGCACGTTCGGTCCCATCATCCATAATCCTTTTGTGCTGGAAGAATACGCCATGAAAGGGGTGCGCTGTTTTGGTTCCGTGCAGGCGGTGAAAGAAGCGCTGGAACCTTTTTATGTTTTTTTGGAAACAATCGATGAAGAAAAGAGAAAAGAGGGGCAGCTGCAGCTCAATCTTTTAATCCGCGCCCACGGCATTCCGTACAGTACGGAGAGTTTTTTGCGTAATTTGCCCCATGTGCAGCTGATGGATGCGACATGTCCGCGGGTGAAAGAAGCCCAAAATGCGATCGGCAAAGCCACGCAGGGCGGACAAGGCACCCGGACGCTTCTTTTGTTTGGCGACGCAAACCACCCGGAAGTGGACGGTTTGGTTTCCTATGCGAAAGGAAAATATATCATTTCGCCGGATTCTGAAAAGTTGATCGGTTATGCGCAGAAAAATAACCGGGAAGAAATGGTTTTAGCCGCTCAAACGACACAGGACAGGGCTGTTTTCGACACGATAAAAAAAGAACTTCTTGAGGTGGCGGCAACAAAGCCGATTATCTTGGAAACGATTTGCGATGCGACGAAACTCCGTCAGGATGAGGCGCTGGCTATTGCGGAACGTGTGCAGGCTATGGTGGTCATAGGCGGAAAGGAAAGCGGAAATACGAAAAGATTGGCGGAATTGGTTTTTTCTAAAAATATCCCTACAGTTTTGGTGGAAAGTGCCGATGAGTTAAAAAGAGAATTTTTTAAAAACGTTAAAAAAGTTGGTCTGACCGCAGGAGCATCAACCCCGAAACGCTTGGTGGATGAAGCGGAAAGGCTATTGGCTTCATGGTGAATGCTAGACGGTTTTAGGAGGAATATATGTCTCAAACAAATATTTTATTGGAAGCAGGTACAAACGAACTTGAGATTGTGGAATTTTATATTGATGAACCTGTGACCGAGCTTGATTCAGGCACTTCCAGTGCTTTGAAATTGATTCAAGAAGAGGGCAAAGAACCTATTTATCGCGGTTATTATGGGGTTAACGTTGCTAAAGTTTTGGAAATCATCCAATTGCCTCATGTGACTCCGCTGCCGGAATTGCAAAGTGATTCCGTTTTGGGCGCGTTTAATTTGCGTTCGCAGATCATTCCCTTGGTTGATTTGAATATTTGGCTTGAAAAACAAAGCTTGCTCAACCATAATCCTCCTAAGGTCGTTGTGACGGAATTCAACAATGTGACGACAGCGTTCAAAGTTTCAGGCGTAAACCGTATTCACCGTATCAGCTGGGAAGACGTGGACGCTCCGAACTCTTACATGTCTTTCTTCTCCAAAGGCTGCATTACCGGGGTTGTCCGTCTTGAGGACAGAATTGTTTTCATTCTTGACCTTGAAAAAATCGTGACGGAACTCAATCCTAATCTCGGTCTTCGCCTCGATGCTGCAATCAATTGGAAAGAAACGCAAAATTACCGCGCATTTGTTTGTGACGACTCTTCCCTTATCAGAAACATGCTGAAAACGCTTTTGCAGGAAGCGAATTTTGAAGTGCGTGATTTTACCAATGGTCAGGAAGCTTGGGACGAACTTTGCAGTTTGCGCAAAAAAGCCATTGAAGAAGGCAAGGATGTCAGCGATTATATCCAAGTTGTCATTTCTGATATCGAAATGCCGAGAATGGACGGGCATACGCTTTGCAAAACCATTAAAGAAGACCCTTATATGAAAAAAATTCCTGTTATTTTGTTCTCTTCCCTTATTACGGATAAGCTCCGTCATAAAGGGGAATCCGTGGGGGCGGACGAACAGATTTCCAAACCGGGTGTAACCCTGCTTGCACAGCGCGCCCATGAGCTCATCCATCAGTATGCCGACGGTTATGTTCCGGAGCCTTTTAAAGAAGAAACAAAATAATATGAAAATCTTAGTTCTTGGTGTTGGAAATGTTCTCTACCGCGATGAGGCCGTCGGTGTGAAAACTGTGCTGAAAATGCAGGAAGAATACAGTTTTCCGGAAAATGTACGTCTTCTTGACGGCGGAACGCTCGGTATGGGACTTATGGACAGTTTGATGGACGCTGATTTGGCTGTCATCATAGATGCGGTCAAAGGCGGGCATGAAGCGGGAACCTTATACCGTTTGGTCGGCGATGACTTGCGAAAAAGCATGAGCTTTTCCGATTCCTTGCACCAGACCGATTTGGTGGACACGCTTATTTATTGCGATTTGATAGGGCATAGACCCGATTGCGTGGTCATAGGCGTTGAGCCGGAAGACTTTACGTCCCTGAATTTGGAATTAAGCCCGAAAATTCAGGAGGCTGTGCCAAAACTGATACATGAAGTTTTGAAAGAACTGGAAAAACATGGTGTCCAATACAGCAAAAAATAGAGAAAGGAGCGCAAGCTCCTTTTTTTGTGGGGAATACCTCCCCGCACCGCGTGAAAAGCGGGGTATGCTTGGGGGAAATTAAAGCGTCTTCGCATGACATTAAGAATTATCGTCATAGAATTTGAATCGATTTGCAGCGGTAAAAAGGGTGATTTTTTCAAGAGCTTTTTTTATTGCATGAAAAAATTAAAAAAACAAAGAAAGAAAATAGCTCCTTATTTTTATGCATTCACATGAATATGATACGGAAATACTTTGGAATATAAAGATAGCAACTTGTTATTTATCTATTTTTCAAGTTTTAAATGCAGCAAGGGGAAGTGATTGCCTAAATCGTCGTATTCACTGCGGGCGAATTGGGTAAAGCCCATTTTTCGGTAAAAAGCGAAAGCATCGGGATTTTCTTCGTTCACATCGACAAATTGAATCCGATAAGCATTTTTCGCGTGTTCGACCAAACTTTTACCCAGTCCTTGTTTTTGGGCTTTCGGATGGATGAAGAGCATTTCCAATTTGTCGTTTTCAATGCCCATAAAGCCGAGCAATTCGTCTTCTTCGTTTTGCGCTGTCAATAAAAAGGGAACGTTCTTTATTGCGTTTAAAACAAGAGGATACAGTTTTTCTTTATCTTTCTGTGTTAAAAAATGATGCGTGCTTGCGACTGATTGTTTCCATACTTCCCCAAGTTCCAGCACAAGTTTTTTAGGGCGTTGGTGTTGGGATACGATATGCTGTATAGATTTCTCCCGAATATGAAAAAAATTGCGGACCAATAAAGGAATATCGGCGGGATATGTGTTATCGATAACTATGCACGAATGCCGGTGTTCTTTACATTGCGCCAAATTATTTTGATTTTCTTCAATAAGCAGCTCTTTGTGAATTTTATCGTTTTTTCTGTTTTCTATGATTGAGGCGTACTTTTGTATCTCTATGAAATGATTTAGAATATAGTCTTGGCTCATGATAAGGCAGCAAAAGCGGATATGGGCCGCTTCCTCGTTTGAAAAGTCTTCTTTCCATGTAAAGGGAATATAGGCGCCTTCAATAATTAAATTCTGTTTGTTTTCAAGGGCTGTTTTGATGATTTCTTTAATTATTCCCCAAAGATAGGGGGTAAGCTTTTCATCGTCTTCCGGGGTAAGCGTTGTTTGTTTGCTTCTGATAAGCCCCATTTTTAAATGGTCGATGGAAAGGTACGGATAGTGATACTCTTCAAGAAGCTTTTGCGCCAACATGGTTTTTCCCGTATGGGAAGCTCCGGAAATTAAAATAATCATGCTTTTTGTCCGTGCGGATTTTGGAATGGATTTAAAACGGCGTTCCTGTTTCTATGAGCTTTTGATAAATGAGTTTCTGCAGTTTTTTGGCGTTTTCCATAGGGACGCCGTCAGCAATTTTTTCGCCTTCGTAATGGGTAATGGCAACGCATTGGGAGCCTGTTCCGAAGAGCAGAAATTCTTTCGCTTCAAAAATTTCTTCTTCCCGTATATTGCGGGTTTCGGTCCGCATATAGGTTTCGGCAATGCTTTTGGCCATAAGGGCGGTTGTTCCCGCCAAAGCGCGTTTGAAATGAGGCAGGACGAAAATATTGTTTTTGTCGATAATACCGACGTTCGCAATGGCGGCTTCGGCTAAATAACCGTCTTCGTCAAAGGAAATGCTCACATTGACGCCTTTCGCTTCCGCTTCCTGCGCCATGAAAACATTGGGCAGGTAATTTGTTGATTTTATTTGGGCTAAAAAAGGCTGTTTTGCAGGAATGGCGCTTCTGCACGCGGTAATGCCTTGTTCCCAATAACCTGGGTCCGGCGGGTTTCCTTTTGCCGCAACGCAATAAAAACTTGCGACGGGGCATTCTTTCGGGCTGATGCCAAGTCCGCCTTCTCCGCGTCCCATCAATAATTTGGCGGAGCCATGGGCAGCACCGCCCGCTTTTGCGGTGTCCAAAACAATCTGACGGATTTCAGCATAGGGCAGGGGAGCCCGTATGCCGAGCTTGGCGGCGGAATGCTCCAAGCGCGCAATATGGGCGTCAAGTTCGAGCACTCTGTTTTCGGCAATGGTCAAGGATTCGAAACAGCCGTCTCCCCTGTGTACCAAGTGGTCGTCCAAAGGAATGCGCAACAGTCTTGCGTCCGTACAGATCGCGCCGATGCTGTGTTCATAAAAAGCGGTGACAAAATTTTCCGCTTTCCGCGGCGTGTCTTGTACTTTTTGTATCCATTCCTGACTGCTGATAAGAGGTGTCGCCATGATTATTCCCTTTGTCATATTTGTTAAATAAGTTCGATTTCTCCGGAAAAGACTTCCCGTGCGGGGCCTGTCATATAAACAATGCCGTCTTCGGCCCATTCGATGACGAGTTCTCCGCCCCGAAGTTCGATAGTCGCTTTTTTGTCCGTATAATTATTGAGCACGCAAGCGACAAGAACGGCACAAGCGCCCGTGCCGCAGGCAAGGGTTTCACCTGAGCCGCGCTCCCAAACACGCATGCGCACTTTTTGCCGGCTGAGCACTTCGATAAATTCCGTATTGACCCGTTCGGGAAAGAGTTCATGATATTCAAAAAGAGGTCCGAAAGCAGGCAAATCAAGGCTTGCGATATCATGCATGGTGACAACGAAATGAGGATTGCCCATGGAAACGCCGGTGCCTTTTATGCAGGAGCCGTTGACAAGGATTTCTTGATTGATAAAGGTTTCGCCGTCTGCTTTCATGGGGATGTCGGCAGGTTTGACGATAGGTCTGCCCATATCCACGGTGACGCTTGCGACCTTGTTGTTTTCAAGGGTCAGCTCAAGGGTACGGATACCGCTTTTTGTTTCAAGGGTGATGTTTGTTTTGCCGGTATGTCCGTGTTCATAAAGAAATTTGCCCACGCAGCGGGAGGCGTTGCCGCACATGTTTCCCTCGGAACCGTCGTTATTGAACATTCTCATTCTGAAATCGGCTTTTTTTGATTTGCCGATAAGGACGAGACCGTCTCCGCCAACCCCGTAGTTCCTGTCGGACATGAAAATCGCAAGCGGGGCGGGGTCGGTGAGAGGAGTATCCAAATCTTCAAACCAAACATAAACATAATCATTGCCGATGCCTTCCATTTTCGTAAAGGTGAGTTTTTGCGGAAGCCGCATTTTCTCAATATAGTCTTGCCCGAGTTTAGGCAGTCGTTTTTCAAATTCAGCCATAGGAACCTCATAGGATGATGTCTTTTTCCTATACAGCCTTTTAGGGAAAAGAACAAGGGGAAAAGAGGAAAAATTTAAGAATATCGGTAATAATTTCAGAATGAAATCAAGTAGTTATTTTATCCAAAAAAAGTATTGATTTTTTGCGGAAAAAAGCGTATTAAAAATTATTTTGTTTTATCAACAATCAAACAAAAACGGAAAGATTATGACTATCAATACAAAAATGCCGGCTTTATTGATGCTTGATGACGGCACATGTTTTGAAGGATACGCCTTGGGGGCTTGTCAGGAGGCTGTGGGCGAAGTCGTTTTCACAACAGGTATGAGCGGATACCAGGAAACGATTACCGATCCTTCCTATTACGGACAAATCGTAGTGTTTACCTCCGCGCATATAGGAAATTACGGAGCAACGGCTCTTGACAGCGAATGTCCCGAACCGAAGCCGGAATACGGTGCGGGCGGCGTTGTTTTTCATGATTTGTTTGTTGATGCGGAAAATATTGATTTTCCGCATTTCCGTGCCGAGAGTTCTCTGCAAAAAAAATTGGAGCAAATGGGATTGAGCGGCATTTATGGAATCGATACCCGCGCTCTGACGCTGCATTTGCGTATGCATGGGGCGAGAAACGGCATTATCAGCACCAATTTGGACCGCGATTATTTATTGAAAAGGGCGAAAGAGCTTCCTCAAATGTCCGGGCTTGATCTTGCTTCAAAAGTGACTGTAAAAGAAAAATTCGTCTTCAATACTGACCCCGGCACTGTTCTGACGTATAAAAAACGTGACACCTCCAAGAAAATGCTCAATGTCGCCGTTATCGATTATGGTGCCAAGCGTTCGATTTTGCTTCACTTATTCAATAATAACATGCACCCGACCGTATATCCCGCCACTGTGACAGCAGAAGAAATTTTAGCTTCCAAGCCCGATGCCGTCATGCTGACGAACGGTCCGGGAGATCCGGAGCCTTGCGGCTACGCCATAAAAACAATACGGGAATTGGTCGGAAAATTGCCTATTTTCGGAATTTGCTTGGGACATCAGCTTATCGCCCTTGCCATGGGTGCGAAAACCTTCAAAATGCCTTTCGGTCACCATGGGCTTAATCACCCTGTAAAGGATGTGGCGACAGGAAAGGTTCTTATCACAAGTCAGAACCATGGTTTTTGTGTTGACCCTCAGACGCTGCCCGGCAATGTGAAAGTGACCCATTGGAATTTGAACGACAATACTGTCGAGGGTTTGGCGTTGACCGACGCCCCGGTCTTTTCCGTGCAATTCCATCCGGAAGCCGCTCCGGGAACTTGGGACGCTTACGGTTTGTTTGACGCTTTCCGTACTATGGTTGATGATTTTTATAAGAAATAACAGTGGCTTTTGCCATAATTATTGGTAGTATCTACTAAGAAGGATTTTAAAGAAATGCCGAAGCGTGAAGATCTGAAAACGATTATGGTGCTTGGTTCCGGTCCGATTGTGATCGGACAGGCGGCAGAATTTGATTATTCTGGCACACAAGGGTTGAAAGCACTGAAAGAGGAAGGGTGCCGCATTGTCTTGCTGAACTCGAACCCGGCTACTGTTATGACAGATACGGCTTTTAGCGACGCAACATATATCGAGCCCATGAATAAGTTCATGGCGGCTGAAATCATTATAAAGGAACGTCCCGATGCCATTTTGCCCACACTGGGAGGGCAGACGGCTCTCAATTTGCTCATGGATTTGCACCATATGGGTATTTTGGAAGAATACAACGTGGAAATTATCGGGGCGCAGCCAAAGTCCATCGAACTTGCGGAAAACCGCCAAAAATTCCGTGAAACCATGGAAGCCATCGGGCTTGATTTGCCGAAAAGCGCCCTTGCGACCACGTTTGAACAAGCCATGGACGCAATAAAAGAAATCAGCTTCCCTGTCATCATCCGTCCTTCCTATACCTTGGGCGGCACCGGCGGCGGTATCGCTTACAATATTGAAGAATTTAAGGAAATCGCCAAGGGCGGTATCGAAGCATCGCCCATCAGCCAAATTTTGATTGAAGAATCCGTGCTCGGCTGGAAAGAAATCGAATTGGAAGTTGTGCGCGATAAGGCGGACAACGCCATTGTCATTTGCGGCATTGAAAACCTTGACCCTATGGGCGTGCATACGGGCGATTCCATTACCGTCGCTCCTATTCAAACCCTTTCCGATGCGGAATATCAAGCGCTCCGTCAGGACGCATTCCGCGTCGTGCGGGCTATCGGCGTTGAAACCGGCGGCTGCAATATTCAATTCGCCGTTTGTCCGAAAACAGGCAGACGCGTCGTTATTGAAATGAACCCCCGGGTTTCCCGTTCTTCCGCCCTGGCTTCCAAGGCGACCGGTTTCCCTATCGCCCGTATCGCGGCGAAACTTGCCCTCGGCTATCGTTTGGATGAATTAAAGAATGATATTACCGGCACTTCCGCTTGTTTTGAGCCTACCATCGATTATTGTGTCGTCAAAGTTCCCCGCTTCAATTTTGAAAAATTCACAGGAGCGGACACGACGCTTGGTTTCCAAATGCATTCCGTCGGGGAAACCATGGCTCTTGGCGGCAATTTCCGCGAGGCTTTGCAAAAGGCTTTCCGCGGACTTGAAACAGGGCTGCAAGGCTTGCAAAACGGCAAATTGGAAGCGGAAGCCCCCATTGAACCCGCCGCCCGCCGCGAATGGATACGGGAAAAATTGTATCTTCGCCGTCCTGACAGGGTTTTGCTTGTTTACGAAGGCATGCAGCTTGGTTTGACAGTTGAGGAACTGAATGAGATTACCGGCATTGACCCTTGGTTCCTGCTGCAGATCAAACGTATTTTGGATGATGAAAATTCCATACGCCAAGATTTTTGCCATGAAATAGAAAAGGCGGTGAACAGCAAAGCCGCCGATGCCGCTTTCGCAAAGAAACTGCGTCATTATAAAGCGCAAGGTTTCAGCGACGCCCGCATTGCGAACCTTTGCTCCGAAAGCCTTGCGAAAACAGTGCGTGAAACGGATATCCGCTCTTTGCGCGAGATTAATGCCGTCGAGCCCGTTTTTCATACTGTTGATACCTGTGCAGGGGAATTTGAAGCCCATACGCCTTATTTTTATTCAACGTACGATGCGGTTTCTCCCGATCCGCTGCATACAGCCCATGTGGGCGCCGCAACACGCGGTTTTGCGCGCAAAGTCGTTATCATCGGCGGCGGTCCGAACCGTATCGGGCAAGGATTGGAATTTGACTATTGCTGCGTGCAGGCGTGTTTTTCCCTGCGTGAACTCGGTATAAAAACCATTATGATCAACTCGAACCCCGAAACGGTTTCCACTGACTATGATACGGCGGATACCTTGTATTTCGAGCCGGTGACGACGGAAGACGTGCTTGCCGTCTGCCACGCTGAAAAGCCAGACGGGGTGATTGTGCAGTTCGGCGGACAGACTCCGCTCAATATCGCCATGGCATTGCAGGAAGCGGGCGTTCCCATTATCGGCACGAAGCCTCAGGATATCGCTCTTGCGGAAGACCGTGAGGATTTCAGCGCCCTGATTGAGGATTTGGATATTTTGCAGCCCGCCAGCGGTATGGCTGTCGACCTTGAAACTGCCTGCAGGCTCGCGGAAACAATCGGGTATCCGGTCATGGTGCGTCCGTCCTTTGTGCTCGGCGGCCGCGCAATGCGTATCATTCATAATGAACAGGAACTTATTGAATATATTGAGGATAAATCAACCGGTTTGTATCTGAGCGTCAATACTCCTATTTTGGTGGATAAATTCCTTGAAGAAGCCATTGAAATAGATGTCGATGCCGTTGTTGACGGCGATAAGGTGACCATTGCCGCCATTATGGAACATATCGAACAAGCGGGCATCCATTCGGGCGATTCCTGCTGCTCTATCCCGACCCATACGCTGAGCGATGAAGTGAAAGGTATTATCCGTTCTTATACCGATAAACTCGGCAAAGCCTTGCATACTGTGGGCTTACTGAACATTCAGATGGCTCTTTACAAGGGCAGCGTGTACGTCATTGAAGCAAATCCGCGGGCGTCAAGGACCGTGCCTTTCGTTTCAAAGGCGACAGGACGCAATGTCGCGGGCATTGCGGCAAAAATCATGACGGGGCTTTCTTTGAAGGATGTGAATTTCACGGAAGAACCGAAACTTATGTACAGCGCGGTAAAAGAAGCGGTCATTCCTTTTGAGCGTTTCCCCGGAACGCAAATCCAGCTCGGACCTGAAATGCGTTCCACTGGCGAAGTTATGGGCATTGACAGGAGCTTCGGCATGGCTTTCCTTAAATCCCAGGCCGGCACAAGAGTCCCCATTCCGGTATCCGGCAATGTCATTCTGACGGTAACGGACCAAGACAAAGAACCTCTTGTTCCTCTTGCGGCACGCCTGAAAGCCCTTGGCTTTACGCTTTACGCAACTCCCGGAACAAAAGCCATGCTTGAAAACAAAGGCATTGACTGCAAGCTTATTGTAAAAATCGGACAGCAGCGCCCTCACCTTTTGGACTTCATCCGCAACGGTGAGGCGAATATGATTGTCAATACCGTAAGCGGTCCGACTTCCGCCCGTGACGCAAACACCATAAGGACGGAAGCCCTCGCCCGCCGTATCAACCTCATTACGACACTGGCGGCTCTTCGCGCCACTGTCGAAGGTTTGGAAGCCCGTCGGCAAGAACAACGCATAGTCGCTCCTTTGCAGGATTATTATGCAGGATATATTCAAGGAAAAACAAATGAATAATTCTTTTGGAAACATCTTTATCCCTGATACCTTGACGTATGATGACAAGGCGCATGATGAATGCGGAATTGTGGGGCTTTACGGAGTAAAAGACGCCGCCCAGCATGCTTCATTGGCTTTGCACGCTTTGCAGCACCGCGGGCAGGAATCCGCCGGTGTCGCGAGCGCCAGCGACGGACAGATATTCATCCACCGCGGCATGGGTTTGGTTTCCAGCGTGTTCGGTAATGGAGAAGGCCGCAATATGGCAGGCAATTCCGCAATCGGGCATGTCCGGTATTCCACGGCGGGTTCAAGCACCATAGCCAACGCCCAGCCCCTTATCGGATATTACAGCGAAGGGCAGGTCGCTCTTGCTCATAACGGAAATTTATACCACGGGGAAAAATTGCGGGAAAAGCTTCTTCTTTCGGGGGCTTTTTTGCAGACAACGAGTGACAGTGAATTTTTCCTGCAGCTGTTAGCCCAAAAGCAAGCGAGTTCCGATGAAGATATCGCCAGTGTTTTTGAACAGGCGGAAGCCGCTTTTGCGGTTGTTCTGCTTTTCGGCAATAAAATGATTGCCGCCCGCGATCCTTGGGGCTATCGTCCTTTGGTGCTCGGGCGCATGGGAGACGGATATGTCGTTGCCTCCGAAACGTGCGCTTTTGACCAAATCGGGGCGATTTTCGAGCGGGAAGTCGAACCCGGAGAAATGCTGACCTTTACGGCGGGCGGTTACCGTTCCACGTATTTTGGCGACAGAACGGTCCGCCAGCAGCGCTGTTTATTGGAACTTATCTATTTCGCCCGTCCCGACAGCACTGTTTTCGGGCATACTCCCCATGTTTTCCGCCGTCAAACAGGGCATATGCTTGCGAAGGAAAAACCGGTCGATGTGGATATCGTGGTTGCGATTCCCGATTCCGGATTTTCAGCCGCCATGGGTTTTGCGGAAGAACTCGGCATAACGCTTGACCGCGGACTTATCCGCAACCACTACATAGGACGCAGTTTTATCGCTCCGGGACAAGGCGCGAGAGCTGCCGCCGTGCGCATGAAGCACAATGTCGTGAAAGAAGTCGTGCGTGGAAAACGGGTCTGCCTTGTGGACGATTCCCTTATCCGCGGAACAACGACGGCGGCTCTTGGCAAAGAACTCCGTGATGCGGGGGCGACGGAAGTGCATTTGAGAATTGCCTGCCCGCCTGTGCAGTATCCTTGCTATTTTGGGGTCGATTTCCCCCATTATGAAGAATTGCTCGCCTATCAGCATACTATTGAGGAAATACGTTCCATTTTGAATATGGACAGTCTGGGCTATTTGTCCTTGGAAGGTATGCGGGCTTGCCTTGGTGACGAGGGTATGCAGTATTGTACCGGCTGTTGGAGCGGTGAATATTTGCAAAAGAATTAGCTTTACTTCATTAATGGTTAAGATTTTTTTGAAGAAAGTTTTTTTTGCAAGCGGTCTTTTTGCTTTGCTGAAAATGGCGTGAGTGTTCCCATTGCCGGTTTCGGTTCTGTTTCCTGTCGGGTATGTATCATGCGGGCATTTTGCTGAATTGAAAAAAGCGAAATTTTTGGAATGAACCGGAAAAGATAGAGCGTCAAAAAGAAGCACAAGGATAACTAAGGATAATTAAAGAATAATGAAAAAGCGTACTTCGGTACGCTTTTTTTATGCTTTCAGGCGAGTTCTTTTTTAATTTGCTCCAATACGGGCGGTATGCTGTTTTGTTTTTTCAGTTTTTCCAGCAGGCTTAGAAAATTTTGTTCCAATTCTGCCAGGTCCGCATTATTTGGAATTTCATAATCGGCAAGCCCTATTTTTTTTTCTTGCTCCAATTGCCAACCGTCCATAGAAGCGACGGTTTCTTCCGTCCACCCCCGGTTTTTGAGGCGGGCTAAACGGATTTCGGCATTTGTGCTGACACATACCGTCAGCGGTTTGATGGGAAAATTCTTGGGTTTGTTTTCGAACCAAAGGGGAATTTCCGCAAGAGAGAATCTTTTGCGGTTGTTTTTATTAAAAAATTCAATCGTCCGTGAATAAACGAGAGGGTGCAGCAAATTTTCCAATTCATGTTTCTTGGCAGGGTCTTGCATCGCCTTCGCAAGGGCGGCTTTATCCACCGGCTTTTTATCGTCCGGAACAAAAAGCGTGCCGTATTGCTGTTTGAGCAAATACCATGCATCGTTATTTACTTGGTATAATTCATTGATACATTCGTCGGCACTGAAAGTAGGCAAATTTTGCCGTTTTGCAATTTCAATGAGTGCTGATTTTCCTGACCCGGAATTTCCTGTGATCACAAGGGGTATCGCCGTTTGGTTTAAAGCGATTTGATTTTCAGCGCATTCCCAAAAATCAGCAGGCGGTAAAGACGTGAAGGTCAGGGGTTCATGGGTGAAAGGGTGGCGAAATGTCAATGTATACGCGTGGAGCATTTGTCTTGGGGCTTTTTGGGCGACATTCGCAGGAGCATAGACCTCATCTCCCAAAAGGGGATAGCCCGAAGCGGACAAATGCACACGGATTTGATGTGTTCTGCCTGTATGGATTTGTACTTTCATTAAAGAAAAAGCGTTTTCATTCGTATTTTGTTTTGCGGGCTGTTTCGGGTAAATGCGTTCCCATTTTGAAAAGGCTTCCCGCCCGCCTTTGGAAAGAGGGACAAGCGCCATTTTTGTTTTGATTGCCGGGTGGCGTCCTATGCTTTCGCTGCTTTCACCATTCGGGCAAATGCCCTGCACAAGGGCGAGATACGTTTTTTTTATTTCCTTATTGCTGAAAGCTTCCGCCAGTTTCAACCGGCATTCTTCCGTCAGGGCGACAAGCATAAGCCCTGATGTGTCCTTATCCAGTCTATGCACAATTCCGGGGCGTTCGCCCTCCATGCTTTTGAGGCTTGGGAAATGATAAAGCAAATGGTGGACAAGTGTTTCCTCTTGGCAAGAGGGGCAGGGGTGAACAGTGAGAGCGGGCTTTTTTTCAATAACGGCTAAGTATTTGTCTTGATAATAAATGGTAAGGTCATTTTCCGCCGCCTGCAGGGAATTTTCTTCCTGAATGATTTCAAGCCGGACGCAATCTCCTGAAAGCAGTTTTCTGGAAGCGTCGGCACACGGGACGTTATTGACGCTTACGAGGTTACTCTCAATATATTTTTTTATTTTAGAGCGGGATATTTTGGTTTCCGCGCTTAAAAAGCTATCCAGCCTGCCCGCGTTTCGGTCTGCCGTAAATTCCTGTTTCATATTTCTCCCTTTCTGCATAAAGGATACGGTATTTTTTTTGCGTTGAACAGTTTTTTTTTAGGGACGATAAGCGTTGGGAAAAATTTTCCTGATTTTTGTCAAATGTCTGGCAAAAATGGATAAAAAAAGAATCTTGAAAATATAACATATTGAAATTATAAAAAAAAATAATTTTGGCATGCTAAATGCTTATTAGGGGTATGCCAAGAGGCACAAAATTATTACATGGAGGGGAAAAGACCATGAGTGATTTATTAGATTATGAAATTAACAAAGAATTAGGCGAATGTTACCTTTTTATGGGTGAATATGAAAAGGCGACAGAGTATTATGAAAAAGCTGCGGAAAGCGGCAGCGAATTTGCCGCACCTCAAATGGGCTTGGCAACCATTGCCGTGCAAGTCGGCGATTATGACAAAGCGACCGTGCATTATCAAAAAGCGCTTGAACTTGAAAAATCGGACAATGCGTATACGGGCTTGGGACTTGTTGCTATGACCAAAGAATTGCATGCTGAAGCTTTTGAATATTTCAAAAACGCTCTTGAAATCAAAGCGACAAACACCGTCGCTCTTGGTTGCTTGGTTCAAGAGGCCTATGCTTTGGACAAAGTCGACGAAGCTGTTTTATTTGTAGAAAAATTTTATGAGGAAACCAAAGATCCTCAAATCAGAATTACGTTAGCAGGCTGCCTTATTTATTTGGGTAGAAAAGACGAAGCGAAACTTCACCTTGAAGAAGCTTTGAAAGAATTGCCTGATAACGAAGACGCAAAAGACCTGTATTCTTTTATTGCGGCATAAACAAATCCCCTCCTGTCTTTCGGATCTGTTGTTGGCGCTCAGAACTGAAAGATATCACCCCGTCTGAATGCGAGGCGGGGTGAATCCAACGGGGTGATTATATGAGTAAAACAAAGGATGGTTTTATCATATTGGTCGCATTTCGTCCACATGGTTTATCCATTGTGTACAGTATTCTTATTAATGAAGTGTAAAGATGTGTTTGGAATACATGAATATTCATGTTATTACCCCAAATATGTGCCTATGTGTGGTGCCCCCCGCTTTTTTTCGGGGGGCATCATTATTTTAAGCGTACCGTATTGCTGAAGGCATGTGTTTCATAAAGGAATATCCATGTACCCGCTTTTTAATTTTTTCTTTACACTTTTAAAAAGCTGGTTTAGCATGAAACATGCTTAAATGGAAAAAGAATATAAAGAGATATTGTTTTGCCGGCTTTTTACTTTTGTTTTTTGCCTTGGCTTTGCAGGTGGACCGTGCGGCGGCTGAGACCGATTCCGGTATTGCGGAAATGGAAATGGATTTTCAAGCCGAGGCGAAATCGGAAACAGCGGAAGAAATCCTTCCCCATGGGGAAGATTTTGATCTTGAAGCCCGCTCCGGCTTACGGACTTTTTTTGCTACGCTCGGCGGAACCATTCAGGAAAATTATACGATGATCATGGATAGTTTCCATGAAAAGTACGCTGAATTCGTGCAGTTTTTATTTGATGAATATATTTTCGCCCTTATTCCCCAAGTTCCTCAAAAAGAATATAAGATCGATGTTGTCGGCGAAAATCTGCTGTTGCTGAAATCAAGCATCGGCAGCGGCGACAGTTTGGGTTCCCTGCTCAATGGCTGGATTTCGTTTTCCACGATTTTAAATCTTGTCGAGGAATCGAAAAGCGTTTATTCCCTGACTGCGCTCAAAGCGGGCAGACCCTGTTCCTTTTTGATTGACCTTGACGACAACAGCCTGCAAAAGTTTGAATATGAATTTGACGACACGCACAAGGTTATCATTCAGAAAACGGAGGACGGGCATAAGGTTGCCTTTGAAGAAATCATTTATGATTACGAACTTAAGTTCATAGAAGGTACGGTAACCTCTAATTTTTATAATGCTGTCATCGACCTTGGCGAGAATGCCGTTTTTGCCATCAGGCTTGCCGATGTTTTCACGTTCGATATCGACTTCGCAAGGGAAATTAAAGAAGGTGACAAATTTTACGCTCTTGTGGAAAAGAAATCCCGTGACGGGAATTTTAACGGATACGGCAGAATAATCGCCGCACGTTTCATTAATGACGGTGCAAGCTACGAGGGCTTTTTATTTTACGATTCGGAAGAAGAGGGCAAGTTGAGTTATTTCGATAGAAACGGAAAAGCCTTGCAAAAAGCCTTCTTAAGAACCCCCGTGCATTTTACGCGTATCAGTTCCCGTTTCACTTCCGCAAGAAAACACCCTATTTTAGGCATAACCCGCGCCCATCCCGCTATTGATTACGCGGCGCCCAAGGGCACGCCGGTCATGGCTGTCGGGGACGGGACAGTCACCCGTGCCGCTTATACGGGCGGATACGGGCATTTGATTATTTTAAAACACAGGGGCGGTTTGGAAACCCAATACGCTCATTTGTCCGGCTACGCGAAGGGCGTGAGGAGCGGGGCGAAAGTCAGCCAGGGGCAGGTGATCGGTTATGTCGGTTCGACCGGGTTGTCAACAGGTCCGCACCTTGATTTCAGAATAAAAAAAGGCGGAAAATTCGTAAATCCCGATCATATTATCATTCCGAGCAAAGCACCGCTTCGTGCGGACCAAATGGAAGAATACGGCTTGACTGTGCAAAAATTGGATTTGCTTTTGCAGGGGAAAGAGGATGTGAAAGAATTTAATGCGGAAAATTGGCTGAACGGTTTGCGGTAACTGCGTGGTTTTAATGTGTCTGCAAGCGGAAAAGCGGATAAAAAACGAATAGGAAGTTTTGCCTGCCTGACAGTGCCGTTTCCTTTTTGCATTCAAGGCGGATCGGTCTTAAAAAAATGATGATGAAAATTATGATAACTAATTGAGATAATGGATATTATATTATCTTTTTAGTGAAAATGCTCTTTTGAAAAGCTTGCCCATTGTATTGAAATAGTATATTCTGCTTCCTATCACAAAGGAATGGTCCATGAAGCAGAGCAAATATAGAACGCAATTTTTGAGTATTTTTATTTTCAGCATATTTTTTTGTGTTTCTTCTGCTTTTGCAGAGCCCGATTTCGATATAGAACTGCCTGCTGCGGAGACTCCTTCCATTACGGCTGTGGCGGGTGAAGAGCCTATTTATCTTGCTCCCTATATTCGTTATGCGCATAATCTCGACGCAAAAGACGCAAAAAGCGCCTTGGCGCAGAGAAGTCAATTTTCGCCCTATGATGTGCTTGCTCTGAAAAAAGAACTCGGAACGTATTGGTTTTTAATTTCTTTCGATGAAATAAAAGATAAGGATATTCCGACCGCTTATTTGGATTTGGGAAATTTTTTGCCCAAAAACAGCCATGTTTTGGTTTATTCCAAGCGAACAAAGCGCTGGCAGGTGGCAGAAGATGTGTATACGAAGGAGCGGAAAAACCATGCGGAAAATTTCGATGTCGAAGATGAGAACAGCGTCAATATATTCCACAGCGGTTTATATGATTTGACTTCGCTGCGCGACGGCGGGGAATTGTTGATTTATTCTCCGGGCGTTCCAAGCATTTGGTTTTCACCGAAGCTTTTATCTCCCGCCAAAGCTCCGCTTACCCTTGACAGGCGTTTGACGCCTTTTATTTTGTTGGCGCTCTTTGTTTTGATGATTTTTATTTTTTGGCGCGGCGCAAAGGAAGAGGGGGATGCGCGGATTTGGGCGTCCTTGCTTTGTCTTGCTGTTCTCGTGCAGTTTGCGTGGGGTGTTCCGCAAAATGTGCACGGCAGGTTGGATTATCTTGATATGGTGGGCGTTATCGCCTCGTGTTTAGCCATTTTCTTTCTGCCCCATATCGGCAGGCATTTGCTTGTTACGGAAAAGAAAAGTCCGCATTTTGACAGTTTGTTGCAGTTTTTGGCAATTCCCGCCATTTTTCCCTTAATTGTTTTATTTGTCCCTATTCCTGAATTTTTATATATTATCCGTTTCGCACCGCTTTGGGGCTTGTATGCGCTGATTTTGTTCGTGCTTGTTATCCCTTTTGTGCTTTCAGGACGCAAGGGCGCAAAATTATATGCTTTTTTCTGCCTGTCCATTGGCGTCGGCTGTTTGAGCGCTTTAGCCCTGCGGTATAATTCCGAATGGTATTTCTTCAATTATTTAGGACTGTTCATGGCGATGGTGGCGATTTTTCTCGCTCCGCGCCAAACAGAAAAAAATATTTTCAACGAACAGCTGACCCATGAAGATATTGTCAGCGCTTTTGCGGAAAATAATTCCATCATGCGCGATGCGCTGTATCGGGTCGAGCTGAAGCTCCGTGATCCTTTTGACAGAATCATGCGCGAAACCTGTTTTTTGGATTTTGACTTAAAAACAGAAGAATTGGCGGAATCTTTAGCGTTGCTCAATGAAAAGGAATTTGGCGACAGGTTTGAAAAGCATGCTCTTAATGCTGTTGACGAGATCAGTTCCCGGGCGAAACGCCTGCAAGACCATACGTCTTCCTTGGTTTTGGCTTGCCGTGACTTGTCCGGCATGCTCGGGCACATTACGGATTTAGCCCGGAAAGAGCCGAGCCATAACCAAGGGCATGAACTGTTCAATGTGAAAACCTTGATTACGCAGGCGTGTGACAATATCCGTGCGGAAGCGCAAGACAGGCAAGTGGGTTTAGGCTGGTATATCGCTCCCAATATCGGTCTGCATTACCGCGGCGACAAAGCCAGTTTGGAAGTCGTGCTTTCCCTGCTTTTGCGGGATGCCATCCGCGCCACGGAAAAAGGCATGATCAGTGTGCGCGTCAGACGTGCGAACAGCCCGAACCCCGGGCATATCGTTTTCACTATCAGCGATTCGGGAAAAGGGCGCCCTCCTGTTCAGCGGAGCATTTTAACCTTGGTGAAAGCTTGGGAACTTTCTTCCGCCTATAACGGAGAAGTGGAGCTTCGGTCTTCGCCCGGCGGGCTGAGTTTTTCTTTCAGCATGCAATGCCTCGCAATGGACCAGAACGGCGAAAAGCCTTTGTCTTATGCTTCCCTTGACGATATTGTCCTTTCCCATGGCGAGGCAAGCTACCATAAGAAAAATGCGGGACGCAGCGGGGGAAATATTCTCTTTAGCCGTGAAAGCGGACAGGAATTTGAAGAGGCGGAAGAAGATGATGTGCCAAGTTTTGTCGGCAGCAAAAAGGAAATGAGTATTTTAATCATCTCCCCTCTTGCGATACAGCGGCAGAACTTTGTTTATTATTTGAATACGTATGAAACATGGGAAGCCCTTGATGTGGACAGCGCCTTGGCTTTTTATGAGAAAAAGCCCGCTTCCTTGGTGCTTGTGCACAGTGCGCTGTCGGCGAGCGGGTGCAGTGCCGTGATTGCAGGTATCCGTTTGCTCGAGGACAGTTTGGGGATTGCACATGCCCCTTGTGTCGGTTTGTATCAATCTGTCAAGGATATGGAATTTCTCCGTTTGGCAGGCTGCGATCATACGCTGCCGGATAACATCGGGCGTGACGATTTATGCACGGCGGTTGCGGAAATTTTGGGAGATAGGAATATTCAGCCTATTACGGATATTGACGCGCCTCATGCCGTTGTGAAAAACGTGAATAAGAAAGTGAAAAAGGCTGTTGAGAAACGCCTTAATACCGAAGTCGTGCATGTGGGGTCGGTCGTCGACGGGGCCGTTTCCACCTTTGCTTCACCGAAATATCCTGAACACGCGGAAATGTATGAACAAAGAAACGAACAAGCAAGAGCGGGCAAGGCGAACTATGAAGATACCCTTGATTTTCGTGAAGAAAAAACAGGCGTATTTTCTAAATTGGTGCAGTCATTTAAATTAAAACCGCATATTCAGGAAGGAAAGGCCGAGGATGAATTTGACTCCATGGTTGGTGAGCCTCAGCCATTGGAAGCGGGCTTAAGCGGTTCTTTGGAAAAGAAAGATTTTAAATCTGCTGAAACAGAAGAAGATATTGCTTTGCTGCAGGATGAAAATTCTTCTTTTGAATATGAGAAAACAGCTGAAGAACGTTCAATTGATACCGCAGAAAGCGAACCGTTTGAACGCGGTGCGGAAATGCAGGCGTCTTCCTTGGAGTTTTTTGGAGAACCTTCTGGGAAACCTTTCGGGGAATTTTCCGATACGCAGGAAGAAAACGGTCCGAAGGAAAATCCCTTGTCTGCACCGATGGAATTTTTATCTTTGCAGGAAACGGAGCGATCTGCCGCGGGCGGTGAGACCAAAGAAACGCAGGCGGATGAAAAAGCAAAAGTCACGTTGAGTTTTCTGCCGGGCGATACGAGTTATGAAGTTGCGCAGGACGAGGACCTGCCTCCTTTGAGTTTGCAAAATGCTTTGGAAAATATGGGGCAGCCGGAAGAAATTCCTGAACATTCTGTTTTTGTGCAGTCAGGGCTTATCATGTTCTCCGATGAAGCTGAACAAACCGATCAGACCAGGGCGGGCGAGGATTTTACAGAAGCCGCAGCAGAAAACGATACGCAGGAGAAAAGTATTGAGGAAACGGAGCCTGCCGAACTCGATGAACAAAGCGGAGAGGAACAAGACAGTCCGCAGGAAGAGCGGGATATTCCGCGAAATGAAGAGAGCAGTTCAGGCGAAACGGTTGAAGAACAGGCTGTTCTTGAATTATCCCATGATATGCTCGTTGATGTGAAAGAAGAAAAAGCAAAAAAGAAATCAAGAAAAAGAAAAGAAGAAAAAGAAGAGAAAACAGGTTTGGATATTTTGCTTGATTATTCGCCAAGAAACAGCGGGGAACAGAAAAATGACGAAGAGGAAGAAGAAAATCGTCTTCATAAAAAAGAATTGATACAGCTTTCGTTCTTTCCGATAGACGACGAAAACGAAAATAAGTGAAAAACGCGGAGCAATCCGCGTTTTTTTGTCGCTTCATAAAAAAAACACCGTCTGAGCCGGTGGAATGAAAAATCTTCAGATACAGGTTTCTTTACCGTATATTCGATGTGTAGAGGGGACAGTGCCGTATGGGCATTATTCCCAATAATATGGAATTGCGAATATCGCATGGCTGTTGCGCTAAAATTTGGACGTCAGGAACTATATGCAATATTAAAGATGGTATTGCTGAAATGGTATGATAATTTTGTGACTGAAAGAGTATTTTTATATAAAAACAGTTGGTTGTGATTATGCCGGTATGGTATTTTATGTTGACCAACCTTGGCGTATTTTCTTTTATGGGATAGTTAAAAGAAAAATTTTCTCATGATATTTGATAGCTATGCAAATTTGATAAACTCAATGAAATAAAAAAATAGGGCAGACGACTGGTATCTGTTCAAAGAATATCACGTATCGTTTGCAGGGATAGAATAAATGAGGCGGTGGTAAACCGCGTTAACAGGTTGTGAATGAAATGTGCTTGGCGGACACACTTAAAACTCCTCAAGGCGTAAGTCAATCCACAGCTTTTTTAGCGCTGGAGAAAAGCATGCATTGAGCGGTGTTTTTATTTTAGGCAGCTTGTTTCTCGGAAAAGCCGATTATTCCGGAAACTCTCATTTCATGCGGTTCATTTCTTATCATAGCCGGATTTTACGGTTACAGCGTCAAGATAATTTTCTCCCCATTTGCACATGGCTTCCAGTATCGGAATGATACTTTTCCCAAAATCGCTGAGAGCGTATTCCACTTTTGGGGGAACGACGGGATAACAAGTACGGACAATCAAGGTATCCGCTTCCAATTCCCGCAGCAGCTGCGTCAGCATTTTTGGCGTAGCTTGCGGAATGAGTTTTCCTATTTCATTGAAACGCAATGTGGTGTCAATGAGATGCCATAAAATGAGAGCTTTGTATTTTCCGCTGATTAAATCCAATGTCGCTTCAACGGGACAATTGAATGTGCTTGGGCATTTCACCGGGTTTTCTCCTTAATAGTATCTTTTTGGGTACTCTATATCAAAAAAGTGCGTTCTTGCTTTTTTTATTGTCACTGATAAAAGTATAGTGTCGAATATTTGCTCAGTCAACTGTTCCGCATATATTCTGCATAAATCATATTACCGGAAAGGAGTTGTTATGGATTTTTTAAGTCTTGCGAAAAAAAGATACAGCGTGCGGGCTTACACAAAACAAAAAGTGGAAGAAGAGAAATTAAACGCGATTTTGGAAGCTGCCCGTGTCGCCCCGACAGGCGGAAATTGCCAGCCTCAGCATTTGATTGTCGTGCAAAGCGAAGAAGGGCTGAACAAGATTGCGAAAGCCGCCCGCGTTTATGATGCGCCGCTTGCGGTCATTGTTTGCTGCGATACGGAAAAAACATGGACACGTCCGTTTGACGGTAAAAAATTAACAGACATTGACGCCGCAATCATCACTGACCATATGATGCTGGAGGCAGCCGATTTGGGATTGGGCAGTGTTTGGGTCTGCTATTTCAAGCCCGATGTTTTGAAAAAGGAATTTGGGCTTCCGGCGCATATTGAACCTGTCAACATACTTGCTGTCGGGTATGCGGACACGGAACGTCAGCCCGCTCCTCCCGCAACCCGGCACGGCACAATGAGAAAGCCGTTGTCCGAAACCGTATCTTTTGAAAACCTTTAAACAAAAAGCGGACTGGAAATTCTTAGTCCGCTGATGTCATGAAATGATAAAAAAGCCTTGGCTTTCTTCCCGCCAAGGCTTTTCACGATTGATATGTCTTTGTCCTATACAACGCCGTGTGCGCCGGGTTTTTCTATTTCCTCACCTTTCGTTTGTTGGCTGACATATAAATCAATATCCCCAAAAGCCATAAGAATCGGGCTTGCCACGAAAATTGAGGAGTAGGAGCCGACAATGATACCGATAAGCATGGTCAGGGCAAAGTCGTTGATAACGCTGCCGCCGAGCAGGTAAAGGCTGAGGCAGGCGGCAAGGGTCGTGAGTGAGGTCATCAAGGTACGCGCCAAGGTTTGGTTAGCGCTTAAATTAATAACTTCGCCGATGCTCGGTTTCTTGTCCTGTTTTTGGATAAGGGAAATATTTTCACGGATACGGTCGTAAACAATGATGGTGTCGTTGAGGGAATAGCCGACGAGGGTAAGCAGGGCGGCTATGACATTGAGGTCGATTTCTTTGCCGAAAAGCGTAAGCAAACCGAGTGTCACAAGCACGTCGTGGATAAGGGAAAGCAGCGCACCCAATGAATAATTGAGTTTCGCCTTCCACGATAAAATGAGCGTGACCACAAGGGCGAAGCAAATGGCGTACATCTTATTGAAAAGAACAATGTTGAATTGCGTTGAAAGGAAATCCAAAATAAAGATGATTCCCCATAAAAGCACGGCAATGCCCGCGGCTGTGAACCAGTTATGCTCAAAGCGTCCGGAAATGTAAACGGTGATAAGCAAAATGGAATAGAAAACAGCTTCGACAGCCATGTCCCGCAGTTCGGAGCCGACTTTGGGACCGACCATTTCAAGGCGTGTGATTTCAACTTGGTTATCGCTGAAACTTTCCTGCAAAGTCTTATTCAGGTCTTGTCTGAGGTTTTTATGCCCGCTTTCGGACGCGCTGAAACGCAAGAGATAATGATTGTTGTCATCATCGATTTTTTGCACGATAAGTCCGGGCATTTCAATATCTTTGAGGGCTGATTTCACTTCATCGTCGCTGACCGGATTTTTAAATTCAATCTGCACCATGACGCCGCCTGCGAAGTCGACGCCGTAGCTTAGTCCTTTGTTCATGACAATGGCGAAAATACCGATGAGCATGACGAGGGAAGTAAGGATATACGCAATTTTCCTATATCCGACAAAATCAATATTAACAGTAGGTTTTATAAGTTGAATAGGCATATGCTTCTCCTACACGCTCAACGTTTTATCCGGATTTTTGCTTGTCCACCATTCAAAAAATGCACGGCAGACAAAAACAGAAGTGAACATCGAGGCGACAATTCCGAGACTGAGGGTAATTGCGAAGCCGCGTATCGGACCTGTTCCGAATTGGTAAAGGATAATCGCGGCGATAATGGTGGTGATGTTGGAGTCGATAATGGAAATGCTCGCACGGCTGAAACCGGCATGAATGGCTTCCGCCGTGCTCATGCCCAAACGCAGTTCCTCGCGTATTCTTTCAAAAATCAACACGTTGGCGTCAACAGCCATGCCGATAGTCAGCACGACCCCTGCGATTCCCGGAAGGGTGAGGGTTGCGCCGAACATGGAAAGTCCTGCAAACAAAAGGGTCAGTGTTCCGCATAAGAGAATATCGGCAACAATGCCGGAAAAGCCATAGAACAAAGGCATCATGCCGAGAACGAGCAAGGCGCCGATTACGGAAGCGGTTATACCGCTGCTGATGGATTCTTGTCCGAGGGAAGGACCGACTGTGCGCTCTTCCAAAATATTGACAGGAGCGGGCAAAGAACCTGCTCTTAGAACAACTGCCAAGTCGTTCGCTTCTTCGGTTGTGAAGTCGCCGTTGATGCTTGCTTCGCCGCCTGCGATCCTGTCTTGAATGACGGGGGCGGAGTATACTTCGCCGTCAAGAACAATGGCGAGGCGCTTTTTAATATTTTCGCCTGTGATTTTTTCAAAGGCGATAGCCCCCTGCGGGCTGAATTTCAATGAAACATAGGAAGAACCGTATTGGTCGAAAGAGGGGCGGGCATTGGCGATGTCGGCACCTGTGAGCAATACTTCATTATCCAAAATAACAGTCGATTTACCGCCTTTCTTGTCAAGCAGAGGGAAACGGCTTGTGCCGGCAGGCAGAACCATGCTGTTCGGGTTGATGTCGTCGCGTACAAGCCTGAATTCCAGATGGGCGGTTTGCCCGACAATTTGGATTGCGCGGCTTGTATCCGTCAGCCCTGGGAGCTGAACCTGCACCTGATTATTGGATTGTTTGCGGATATCGGGTTCAGCAACGCCGAATTGGTCGATACGGTTTCTGATGGTGCGGACAACTTGGTCAAGGGTGAGGCTTTCCGCTTCTTTTCTCGCCATGTCGGTCAGCACATATTTCAAGCTCAGTCCCTCGGCGGAACCGGCATTGTAAACATTTTCGGAAACGAGCTGCAAGTTGGGATACCATTTTTGGATAATCTCTTTAATTGCTGTGGCATCACCCTTTTTAGGAACAATGATTTCCAGCTCGCCGTCGGTCAGTCGCGGGCGCAAAACAGTATGCCCTTCGGAAATAATGCGGTCACGAACGCCTTGTCCCGTGATGGAAAGAGTGCTTTCAATGGCTTTTTCAACGTCAACGCCAAGGGTTAAATTCATTCCGCCCTTGAGGTCAAGCCCGAGATTGATACGCTGGCTCGGAAGCATGTCACTGATGAAACTGTTTCCGATAGCAGGAATGTTGGGTAAGGAATAGTATAATCCTGCCAGTAGGACAAGAATGGACAGAAATAAACGAAAGTTGATTGATTTCATGGAATATCCCGAATTGAGTTTGGCTTTCTGAACAAAGAAACCCCTCCTTGAGAAGGAGAGGTGAATTTGTCTTATTTATCCGGAGTGTTTTCTTCAGAAACTTTTTCCAAATGTTTTGGGTCGTATGTTCCGCTTACATAAGAACGGGGAGTGCGGACTTTGGAATCGCCAAGGTCGATGGTGAAAATATCGTTGTCAATTTCAACGATACGGCCGAGCAGCCCGCCGGAGGTGATAACATAATCGCCTTTTTTCAATGCGTTGAGCATTTCTTTGTGTTGTTTCGCTCTTTTTTGTTGTGGACGGATCAATAAGAAATAGAACACAACAAACATGAGGATAAGAGGTACGAAGGATGCGAAAAGTCCGCCGGTTTCACCGGCTGCTCCGGGATTTCCCGCAGCGGCGTAAGCAATTGAGGTAAGCATTTAAGCCTCCAAAATAGAATTTACCAAAAGGTATGAAAAAAATAATCACGTTTGATATTTTGACAATATCAAAATACTTATAACGCATTTTTTTTATAAATGCATTAGTTATTTTATTGAAAAAAAATTTTATGTTTTTTCTTATTTGCCAATGCAAAATTCTTCAAAAATAGCATTAAAGGTTTCGTCCACGCCGCATAGCCCGGTAATGGCTGAAAGAAATTGTGCGGCGCTTTCAAGACGGATTGCCGTGATGTCCGGCGGAAGGAAGTCTATCTCGGTTTGTAAAAGGGCGAGTTCGTCATACGCGTTTTGCAGAAGTTTCGCCTGTCTGCGGTTAGGGGCTATTTCGCTTTTTATTTCATTGCCCGCAATGAGCATTTCATGTGCTTTTCGGGCTAAGTCGTCGATGGAGTGGTGGAAATATGTTCCTTGTTTTTTTTCACGCGCACAAAGGCTGAGGACGGGACAAGCCGTTTTTTCTTCAAGAACCCGCAGTTCTTCCTGCGCGAGAGGGGCGATGTCCGCCTTGTTCCAAATGCAGATTGTTTTGGCATGGCTTGGCAGTAAAGAAAGTTCCGCCTGCATGGCGGCATAGATTTCATCTGTATCTTTGCGGCACTGCTTCAAAATCGCATTGCCGTCAAAAACAAGAAAGACGATGTCGGCTTTTTCTATCAAGGAAAGACTGCGGCAAATTCCCTCCGCTTCAATGGGGTTTATGGGGGCGTTTCGTCCTGAAAGGGCATTGCCGTTTATGCCTGCAATGATTTCTTTTGTGCGTTCATCGTCCAAGTGCGCGCTTTTGTTTTGATAATTTTCCATTATCCACGCTATTTCGCGAAGCCCTGCCGTATCTGTCAGCCGGACGGGAAGTCCCGCAAGGGAAGTCGCTTCTTCCAAATAATCACGGGTTGTGCCTGCCTGGTCTGTGACAATGGCACGTTCCCTTCCCAAAAGGGCGTTCATAAGGCTTGATTTTCCCGCATTGACTTGTCCCGCGAGCACAACCAGGGCTCCTTCCTGCCAAGGCTTTGCCCTGTCATAGGCATTGATGAGGGCTTCGATGTCCGTTTGGAGTTTGCCGACAAGCGCATGAAATTCCGCATGGGGCAGGCATTCTCCCTCTTCTTCGGGAAAATCAATGGCAAGGCACAGCCTGCGGCGTATGTATTCGATTTGCGTGCGGAGGTCTTCAATGCATTGTCCTAAGCGTCCGTGCAGTTTCGCCGCCGCAAGGCGCAATCCTTCGACGCTCGGGGCGGAAATGATTTCAGCCACGGCTTCCGCTTGGGAGAGGTCCAAGCGTCCGTTCAAAAACGCGCGTTTGGTGAATTCCCCGGCTTCCGCTTGGCGTATGCCTAAAGAAAGGATGTAATCGAGCATGGCATGCAGCAGGAGATTGTTTCCATGGGCATGAATTTCCGCAACGTCTTCCCCTGTATAGGAATGGGGAGCGGGAAAATAAACCGCCAGTATTTCGTCCAAAAGCTCTTTCTGCCCTTTGTTTTTGAGAATAAAAGAGCCATAATGCATGTAGCGGGGTTTGAGCGTGAACCGCGCTGCTTTGCGCGGGCGGAAAACCGTTGTTAATATCTCTTTCGCTTTTTGTCCGGAAATTCTGATAACTCCAAGTCCTCCGGCGGAAGAGCCGGTGGCGATGGCTGCGATTGTATCTTTTTTATCCATTTTATCCATGGTCTTGCATATGTTTATTTTTGGAAATTAATTCTTCAACACCGCCAAGGCAATATCCTGTGATCTGCCCCTGCGCGACAACAGTTTTTTCCCGGTCCGTAATGGTGATCTGGTAGACGACCATTTTTGAACCGTTTTTTAAAAGATCAGCCCTTGCGAACAGTTTATCGCCAATGCCCTTATTCAAAAAAGAAAGGGAACTTTGGCTGTTGACGCAAAACCGTCCGCAGGCATGGCAGGCGGCTTCAAAACATAAGTCAGCCAAACTGAAAATCGCTCCGCCGTGGGCGATGCCAAGGGGATTTTTATGTTTGTCCGTCAAAGGCATGGCACATTCGGCAAAATTTTCCGAAAAATCAAGAAGTTCGATTTGAAAATAATTTCCGATAATGTCTTTTTCGCCTATGAGGTCTTGTATTTCTTCTTTTGTGATTGCGTACATCTTATTCGTCTTCTATCAAAAATTTTTCGTTTTCATCAGCATAAGCTTTTTCAAAATGGGCTTTGTATTCTTTATATTTTCCCTCAAAAATAGCTTTTCTCGCATTTCGCACAAGATTTAGGAAAAATGTCAGATTATGCAGGGAATTGAGCCTGAAAGACAAAATTTCCTGACTGGCGTAAAGGTGCCGTAAATAGGCTTTGCTGAATGTTCTGCAGGTATAACAGTCGCAATGCTCGTCAAGCGGGCTTTCGTCTTCCGCAAATTCCTTTCTTTTGATATTGATTTTGCCGTTGTAGGTGTAAAGGGTGCCGTTTCTTGCGTTTCGCGTGGGCAGGACGCAGTCGAACATGTCGACGCCGTTTTCAATGCCGTAAAGAATGTCGAGAGGCGTTCCCACGCCCATGAGATAGCGGGGTTTCGTCCGCGGAAGAAGAGGATTGAGCTGTGCGATAATCTTTACCATCTTATGTTTCGGTTCGCCCACGGCAAGACCGCCTATGGCGTATCCCTCCATGCCGATGTCCATAAGGGCTTTTGCGCTCATTTCCCTCAGTTCCGGATAGGTTTCCCCTTGGACAATGCCGAATAAAAGATTGCCGCGGGAATTTTCGCCGACGGCGTTTTCGCTTTGAGGAATTTCATTGACCAAATGGGGCGGATAGGCATCACGGCAGCGCTTTGCCCACGCGGCACTGCGCTGTACCGCTTTCAGCGCTTCTTTTTCCGGCGCTCCGTAACCTATGCATTCGTCAAGCTGCATCATGATGTCGGAATTTAAATTCCGTTGTATGGAAATAACTTTTTCCGGTGAAAAAATATGTTTTGAGCCGTCGAGGTGGGAGCGGAACTCGACATATTCGTCTGTCATTTTCCGCAGGGAACTGAGACTGAAAACCTGAAAACCGCCGCTGTCTGTCAGGATAGGTTTGTCCCAAGCGATAAATTTATGCAGTCCGCCGCGGCGGGCGATGAGTTCGTCATTGGGGCGCAGATACAAATGATAGGTATTGCCTAGGATAATCTGTGCGCCGAGGGCGTTTAAATCATCGGGAGCAATGGCTTTCACGCTGCCAACTGTTCCGACGGGCATAAAAATCGGGGTTTCGATTACCCCGTGTACCGTATGCAAAAGTCCCGCTCTGGCATTGTTGTCGACCGCTTGCAATGTAAAATTTCCGATGAGGCTTCTGTCCATTGTTTTTTTCCATTAAGTTTTTTTATCTCGTTTGCTATGGTATAATAAAGCGCTCTTCTTGAAAAGGAAAAAGTTTTCGGACTTAAAATAAAAAAGGAAGCTTGAAACGGCTTCCTTTTTTCTTTTTGGTTAAGAAAAATTACAGATTGTAATCGCCTCGATTAAATTTGTACGTTTCTGTTACCGCCATAATTTCCAAATCGTTAATCACGGCGTCCAATGAAGAATCTTTTTGAGAAAGACTTGCATAGTTTTGACGCAAACCGTTCACACTTTGGCTGAAAGCTGAAAGCTCTTTCCATGCTTGCTTTAAATCGGAATCGGAGCTGAGATTTTGCAAGTTTTTAGTGTATTCGTCAAGTCCGGAAAGGGAATTTTCAATGTCAGCCATAAGAGAAAGAACATCATATTCATCATTTTCTTCTTCATCTTCCGCGCTTGTTCCCGTCATGGGCGCGGCGCCGCCCATAGGGGCGCTTTGCGCGGTTTCCGCCTTTTGGGCGTTCATGTGCTGATTTGAAATTCCAAGAGAAGTCAGTGAAATCTCTTCATTCGGACTTGTTGCGTCTGGCTTTTGGAGGGCATTTTGCAAAATGTCGTCAAAAGCAGCGGAGCTGTCTGCACTCTTCGTTTTAGCTGTTTGAGCTTGTTGTTGAGCGAGAAGAATTCTTTCTAATTCTGAGTTTATCTTCATACTTCACTCCTTGGGGAATAGTCCCCGCACGCAGTCCATAGACAAGACCATATGCCGAAACAGGCAAAAAGTATAGTCTTAATCTTTGGTTTCCTTACCTTATGCAAAAGGCTTGCCAAAAAGTCTAGACTTTTTTTAACCTATTTATTTTGTTATTTTTATTTTTATATCGTGCGTTTTTGCAAGTAAAAAAAACGAGTAAAAATTTCCTTAAAAAAAAATTTTTTTGCAAAGTATCATTAATAACTTGTGCAGACGGAAAAAAATACCTATTATGGATTTAAGAAGTTTTATGAACGTTAATTCTTGGAAGGAGATTTTGTTATGGCATCTTTTAATAAAATTGTATGTGCTTTGGATTTGGCGGAGCATAGCAAGGAAGTTGCTTCCTATGCAACCATGCTTGCGCAGCTTTCCGGCGGAAGCGTGGTGGCTCTTTATGTCGCTCCGACCATGACGCAGTATACCGGTTTCCATGTTCCGCCCAATTCCATTGATACGTTTGTCAGTGAAATTGTCGACGGTGCGAAAGTTACCATGGAACAATTCGTGAAAGAAAATTTTGCCGGCGTGAATGTGACTTTCGACGTTGTCATCGGCTACGCCGCCGAAGAAATTTTAGCTTGCGCCGAAAGGGAGAATGCGGATCTTATTGTTATGGGCACGCACGGCAGAACCGGTATCGACCGTATGCTTTTCGGCTCTGTTGCTGAAAAAGTTGTTAAAAATTCATCTATTCCGGTTTTAACCATCCGTCCGACAACAGCAGCCGAATAAACAATACAGACAGAATTTCGAAGGGCTTTGGCAGTCGTCAAAGCTCTTTCTTTCTGCGGGGATTTTCATGGACATCAAGAAAAGCACGTTACCGATTTGTGAACACATCCAATCTTTTGAGCCTTATGTCGCAGGCTTGTCCATTGATGAAATTAAAGAAAAATATCAACTGGAACATGTTATTAAAATGGCGAGCAATGAAAATCCGTTCGGCTCTTCAAAGCTTGCGCAAAAAAGCATGGCGGAAAATGTTCACAACGCTTTCCGCTATCCCCAGGCTGGAAATCCCAAGCTTGTCAAAGCGTTGGCGGCATATTACCGGAAGAAATACCCTTTTTTGACCGAAAAACAAATTTTTGTGGGCAACGGTTCCGATGAAATCATTGATTTGCTTTTCAGGGTGCTGACCATTCCGAACAAGCATAATGCCGTGATGTTCAAGCCGTGTTTCGGGCTTTATTCGACACAGGCGAAAGTGCAGAACTGCGAAATCCGCACGGTGCCGTTAAAAGAAGATTTCGGTTTTGATTTTGCCGGACTCAGGGCTTTGGTTGATGAAAATACGGCTCTGGTTTTTGTCACAAGCCCGGACAATCCGAGCGGGCGTCTGGCGGACAGGCAGGAATTGCTTGCTTTTGCAAAATCGCTGCCTGAAACGTGCTTGCTCGTGGTTGACGAAGCCTATGTCGAATTTGCGGGAAATGAAGAAGACTGTTCCGTACTTGCTGAATTGGGTTCTTTAAAAAATGCGGCGGTTATGCGTACGTTTTCAAAAGTTTATGGTCTTGCGGGCATGCGCGTGGGTTATATTTTCGCGCCTGAAACAGTGGCGGATTATTTATGGCGGATCCGTTTGCCCTTTTCCATAAATGTCTTGGCGCAGGAAGCGGCTGTCTGCGCTTTGGAAGATGAGGAATTCAAGCAAAAAACCATCGCCCATACGGTGTCGGAACGGCATAAGATGGCGAAGGTTTTGGCTGAACTCGGCTGCATGGTTTATCCGTCCCATTCCAATTTCATCATGTTCAAACCTTTGTTTTTGTCTGCAAAAGCGCTTTGTCAAAAGCTTTTGGAGCGGGGCATCATTATCCGTTCCCTGTCCAGTTACGGCTTGGACGAATATGTTCGTGTTTCTATTGGGACGGAAGAAGAAAACAGGATGTTTTTAACGGCAATGCGCGAATTTGCGGGAAAAGGAAATTTCATTGTGACCATTGACGGTCCCGCCGGCGTGGGAAAAAGCACGCTGGCCAAAAGGCTGGCGAAGCATTTGGGCATTGCCTATTTGGATACCGGGGCGATGTACCGGAGTTTGGCTTTGCATGCGGGAGCGGGTGTTGCGGATTTGAGCGATGCCGAAATGCGCGAAATGTTCACAGCATATTCTTATGCCCTGAAAAAGGAAGATGATCAATATGCGCTTTATTTCAACGGAAAAAAAATAGGCGAAGAAATCCGTACGGAAAAAGCGGGGCGTTTGGCTTCCGTTGTGGCGAAAATTCCGGAAGTCCGCAAAGCGCTGCAAAAATTTCAGCGTGAAATAGGGGAAGAAACGGCTTTGGTGGCGGAAGGCAGAGATATGGGAACAGTTGTTTTTCCTTACGCACCCGTAAAATTTTTCCTTGACGCCCGCCCGGAAGTGAGGGCGAAACGCCGTTATGACGAGCTTACCGGTAAAGGTCAGCAAGAAAAATATGAAGATATTCTGCAAAATATCATCGCCCGTGACGAGCAGGATAGAAACAGGGCTGCCGACCCTTTGGCTCCGCATGAAAACGCAATTATCGTGGATACGTCCGAACTCGACATCGAGGGCGTTTTTCAGGAACTCGTCAGGCACTGCCAAATCGTTGCCGCCGGAGACAAATAAATGCGGATCAAAGTTCTTTCCTTCCAAGAGGAACTTTTCGAGGCGAAGCTCATTCAAAGGGAACGCCGTTTCTTTATTGAATTTGCGGATGAAAAAACCAGCTTGGAACAGCTTGCGGCAGGGCGGTATGAAAGCGGATTCGCCCATACCAACAACACGGGTTCCATGCTCGGGCTGATTAGGAAAGGACGTTCCATTTTGCTTTCCCATGCCCGTAATCCCGTACGGAAACTCGCTTATACGCTTGAGGCGATTAATTTGAATAAGGAAAATGAAAAGCCTTTGTGGCTTGGAGTGAATACTTCTGTTCCCAATCGTTTTTTGCAAAAACTTTTTGAGCTTAATCCGTCGTATGATTATGCTTTGCTGCCTTTTGCAAGAGGTTTCCGGCAAATAAGAATGGAAGTGAAAAACGGTGAAAGCCGTCTTGACGCTTGTCTTTTTTCCGAAAACCAAACTGAAAAACTGTGGATTGAATGCAAAAATGTTTCCATGGCGGAATATGATGCGGCAGCTTTCCCTGATGCCGTGAGCGAACGGGGGCGAAAACATTTGGATACCCTTATGCGGTTAAAAGCTCAGGGCGACAGGGCGTTAATGTTTTATGTGGTGCAAAGGACCGATGCGTCCTGTTTCATGCCTGCGGATTTTATCGACGGCGCCTACGCCGAAAAACTGCAAAAAGCCTATGCCTGCGGCGTTGAAGTATACGCGGTTGCCGCCGATGTGCAAAAAGACGGAATTTATTTCGGGGGTTATCTAAAACTTGCGCCTTGTTATTTTAAAGGATAATATAAAAAAAATCAGCTTTCAGGATGTGTTGTGAAGAAACTGTTCTTGCTTTGTTTAATGGTTGCAGTGTGTTGTCTTTCTTTTTCCTATAAAAAAGTTTTGGCGCATCCCCTTGATTTCACTGTTTTGCAGCTGGGTTGCCATAGTGCTGGTTCAACAATGGAAAGCGTTCCCCATATTCTGGTTATCGGCGGCATACAGGGGGATGAACCCGGAGGCTTTTCCGCCGCCGCGCTTCTTGGAACGCATTATGAATTTAAAAACGGTTATGTGACCATTATCCCCAATTTGAATTTTTTTTCCATTGTCAACAGAAATCGCGGTTCTTTCGGAGACATGAACAGAAAATTCGCCAAAATCAGCAGGAATGATCCCGATTACCGCGCAGTGAGGCGCGTGCAGGAGCTTATCCGTTCTCCGGAAGTCGATTTGATTTTAAATTTGCACGACGGCAGCGGTTTTTACAGCCCAATCTACGTGAACGAAATGCAAAATCCCAAACGTTGGGGAAATTCCGTCATTATCGACCAAGAGGAGTTCAAGGATATTCCTTTTGGCAATTTAGGCGAAATCGGCCGCAGGGTCGTGGCAAAAGTGAATGAAAATTTGCTTGAAAAAGGGCATTCCTATCATCTGAAAAATACGGAAACCGCCAAAGGCGATAAGGAAATGGAAAAGTCATTGACTTGGTTCGCCCTCGGTCAAGGAAAACCCGCCTTTGGCATTGAAGCGACAAAAAATGTGAACACGCCAGGAAGGGTTTATTACCATTTGCATGCGATAGAAGCTTTTTTTGAAGAAGCGGGCATTGAATTTTCGCGTGATTTTTCTTTGACGATAGAGGGAATCGGCGAGGCGCTGAATACCGATATTTACCTTGGATTTATGGATGACAGGCTTATTTTGCCCCTGGACGATATTAAAACCTCGCAGATCGGGGTTTTTCCCATGCGGAAAAACTACGGAGTCAAGGGAAACAGCCCCATATTAACCGCCCTTGCTGAAAAAAATATGATGCAGGTTTATTACGGAAACAACCGTTTGACGAATTTTAAAGTCGAATGGCTTGAATGCGACACTTCGCTTGAAAGTATGGAAATAGAAATTGACGGAAACGTTTATGACGCAAAGTTCGGAGATATGCTTTTTGCAGAGGAATATGTGAAAATCCTTCCTCAAAAAGGGTATCGCCTGAATGCTATCGGAGCTGTCGTGGGCAACGGTCCGCGCGGTGACGAAAGCGGAATAAAAATTTATAAAAAAGATTTTCAAAAGCGTTTTTCGCTTGATAAGAAAGGAAATCAATATCGTTTGGAAGTATATTGCGGAGCAAAATACACAGGAACCTTTGTTTTGAATTATGTGCAGGAACTTCCGGAAAATCCGGTATATTCTCCTTTGGAGTAAAGGTGTCGTATGCAAAGAATCCCAGAACCTTTGAAAATTCTTGTCGAACAAATAGCCAGACTTCCCGGTCTCGGTCCGAAATCCGCCATGCGTGTCGCCATGACGTTATTGAAATGGCCGGAAGCCGAAACCATGCGTCTTGGCAAGAATATTTACGAGCTGCGGGGAAATCTGCATTTATGCGGTGAATGCGGGGCATTGTCCGATGTCGACCCCTGCACGATTTGCTCCGACCCTTTGCGTTCCGATGATATGCTTTGTTTGGTTTCGGAATGGGACAGCATGCTGACCCTTGAAGAGGGCGGCTTTTATAAAGGAAAATATTTCATCTTGGGGGGCTTGCTTTCGCCGTTGGACAGCCGTTCGCATGAATATTTGGAAATGGATAAGCTTATGCAAAGGCTGGATAGGGGGGACGTGAAAGAACTTGTGCTTGCTTTGGGCGCTACCGCGGAAGCTGAGGCGACTGCCGTTTATGTGCGTGAAAAAGTGACGGCGCGTTTTCCGGCAATGAAAGTGACGCGCTTGGCCCAAGGCATTCCTTTGGGCGCGGAAGTGAAGTTCATGGATAAGGAAACATTACGGCAATCTCTGCAATACAGACAGGAATTATAAGAAGATGACGCAGAAAAATAAGATTTGTGTTTTGCATACAGGAATACGGATATGAGGAAATTTTCCCCCTTGCCTTTAATTGCGTTTTTATTGCTGACGCATCTTTTTCTTTTCTTCTGCTTTCGTTTGATTTTATTTTATTTTGCCTATCCTCAAATCACGGATCATGACGCCATTCTGGAGGGGCTCTATATCGGTTTGAAATTTGATATGCGCTATGTTGTTTTTCTTACGCTTTTATCAAATTTGTGCCTCATCATCCCTTTTTCAGAGCGGCTGCTTGCGGAAAACCGTTTTTTCAGGTATTGCGTCTGCTTTTGGCAGACAGCGGTGTTTTTTGTTTACTTGCTTGTATATCTTATTGATATTTTAGTTTATTTTTATCTCAATCAGCGGGTGGATCTGACTCTGCTTGATTTGCTTGAAGAAGCCGATATCGGTTTCGCCATGATTTGGCAGTCCTATCCCGTCTTTTGGATAAGCCTCGCTTTTTTTATTCTTTCAATCGCTTATTTTGGGTTTTGGAACAGGGTTTTTGCAACGCATGCCGCCGTGCCCGTGCATAGGAAGAAACATATCGTATTCATAGGGAAACGCGCCGGAACTTCTTTAGGTTTCGCCGTTTTTTTGCGTTGCTGCATTTTGCTTTTTCTGTTTGTTTTGGGGTATGGGCAAATCAGTTCCAATTTATTTCCCCTGCGCTGGAGCAACGCATATTTCAGTGTGGACAAGAATATTGCTTTAATTGCGTTGAATCCGATGCAAAATCTGTTTGACACAAGGGACGCTGTCGATTTCATCATTCCGGATGAAAAATACGCTGTCGAAGCGTTTCCCCGCATGAAAAAATTGCTGCGTCTTCCGGAGCGGAACAAGCCGGTTGATTTTTCGCGGTATTATGCGGGTGACAAAACGGATAAGCCTTTGAACGTGGTTATTGTCATGATGGAGTCATGGACAACGCCTAAAGCCGGTTTGCCCCATGGGACAGGTGCTAAGGCGGGATTCACCGACCATAAGGAATACCCTGCGGAGTATGCCCTCGACCCCACTCCCTTTACGGAAAAATTATTGGCGACTTCCCTTTATTACCCTAATTTTTATGCCAATGCGAGAACCACTGCCCGCGGTATTTTTTCAACGCTGACAGGCATTGCGGATACGAATTTTTTGGCTTCGACAAGTTCGCGCAATCCGAAAATGGTGGATCAGCATATTCTTTTTGATGAGTTTGCAGGGTATGAACGCTATTATATGATTGGCGGAAATGCCAACTGGGCAAATATCCGCGGTATTTTTCAAAATAATATCGAGGACTTGCAGTTGCTTGAAGAAAGCGATTGGAAAGCTTCCAATTCCGATGTGTGGGGGGTTTCCGATTTGGCTTTGTTGCGGGAAAGCGTGGGAGTTTTGAATAAAAGCAAAAAGCCGTTCATAGCCTTTATTCAGACGGCAGGGTACCATAGGCCTTTTACCATTCCCGATGACAATGAAGGTTTTGAATATGCGCCAAACCCGGGCAAAGAAGTTTTGGATGCCTGGGGGTTTACGAATGAAGCGGAATATCAGGCTTTGCGTTTTGCGGACCATGCTTTGAAAAAGTTTTTTGAACGGGCTGAACAAACCGATTGGTATGAAGACACTGTTTTTATTTTGTTCGGCGACCATGGCACTATCGAATACAACAGCATTATGAATAAGGGATATTTGGCTGCGCGCGCCCAGTTTTGGCATACGCCGTTTTTTATCCATTGCCCTAAGCATATTCCGGCAGGAATCAATCCAGCCCTGCATTCCCAAGCGGATATTTTTCCGACAGCGGCAATGCTTGCGGGGCTTTCCTTTTTGAATACGACGCTGGGTTCTCCCATGCTGCAAAAATTGCCGGGTGGTCTTTTCATTCCCCGTGAATTTGAAGCGATTGAAGAAAATGGCGCGTATACGTATGAATACAGTCAAAAACTTGATGAGGCTTTCGGAAATTATGTTTATATCGCTGCATCGGAGGGTGTGAATTTATTGCTGAAAGATCAATATGCCCATGTTTCCGATATAAGTGACAAAACACATGATTTCGATGCGCTTTACGATATGTCGGAAGACAGTGGTAAAAATCTGGCAGGGGAATTGCCGGAATTGGCAAAACGAATGCGGCAGATTTCGGATGATTATTACTATACGTGCAAGTATTTGATTTTACATAATCAAAAAGATAAATATCAGGGCAGCCTGCCAGGCGCTGAATGAAAATTTTTGCTCTCTTTCAAGAATAGACAAAAGAATAAAAAAAAGATATAGCTAAAACAGAATGTTATTATTAAAATAATTTTCACCCCCGATGAGGTGTATATGTATAAAATTGTCTTAATGGGGCGTCCCAATGTGGGCAAGTCAACCCTTTTCAATAGACTTATCCGGAGCAACCGCGCCATAACCCACGACAGGGCGGGCATAACGCGCGACAGAATGGAAGGTACGGTAAAAAGCAAGTTCCACCGTCCTTTTGTTTTGATTGACACAGGCGGAATCACGCTTGACAGCCACTCGCAGGTGGCGGAGGGTCCCGAGGGCATACGCGGTTTTGAAAAGGAAATTTTGCGGCAGGCTGAAGAAGCCATGCAGGAAGCGTGTGCGATTTGTTTGGTGGTTGACGGACGTGACGGGCTCATGCCTTTTGACGAGCATATTGCAGCCTATATCCGCAAGCTTGGAAAGCCGGTTTTGCTTATTGTCAACAAAGTGGACGGCATGGAAAAAGAAGAGCTGATGTGTTCCGATTTTCATGTGCTCGGTTTTCCTCTTGTGGCGGTTTCCGCCGAACATGGCAATCAAATTCGGTATTTGGAAAGTCTGATGGTCGATTTGCTTCCCGAATTGCCGGATTTTGACGAAGAAGAAATCGCTTTGCAGGAAGAAGATGAGGAAATTGTCCGGAAAAAAGGTAACAAAGCGGATAAACGGGCATTAAAAGAAGAAAATCATGCCGAAAATCAGGAAGAAAATACTGATTATGCGGATACCGGTTTTGAAAATGAAAATCCGGAAGATTATCTTGTCGATTTTGCCGAAGCGGAATTTTTGCAGTCAGGAAATGATGTTGAAGCAGAGCAGGAATTTGCTTTGAGCGGCGAAGATGAAGAAAGTGAAAACATTGATTTGGACTTGCCGCAGCTCCAAAGGGAAAAAAATCAAAAGCAGGGTCCTTTGAAGATTTGTCTGCTGGGCAGGCCTAATGCCGGAAAATCCTCTATTTTGAACGCTTTTGTGGGAAAAGAGCGTATGATTGTGAGCGATTTGGCGGGAACGACTCGGGACAGCGTTGACGTGCCTTTGCTTTGGAACGGAAAAAAGTATGTTTTTGTGGATACGGCAGGAGTCCGGCGTCGTTCAAAGATTTTTGATACGGTGGAGCGTTTTTCTGTTAATTCATCTTTAAAAAGCACCACCAAAGCGGATGTGACATTTTTGGTGATTGACGCCCTGCAAGGTTTGACGGCGCAGGATAAAAGGCTTGTGGAACTTCTTGACGAGCGTAAAACGCCTTTTCTCATTATTTTGAATAAGATGGATTTGGTGCCTGCTCCTGCGAGGAAAGCGCTGCAAAAACAGTTTTCCGAAACCTTGGCGTTTTGTCAGCATGTGCCTGTCATGCCGACTTCCGCTAAAAACCGTTACGGCTTGAAAATGCTTTTGCCCATGGCGGAACAAATAAAGGAAGAATGCGGCGTGCGTGTAAGCACCGGACAGCTCAACCGGGCTATGGATATTGTTTTGACCAAACATCAGCCCCCTGTGGTTCGGCGTGTGCGCCCCAAATTTTATTATTTGACCCAAGCGGAAAGCGAACCGCCGACGTTTGTTTTTTTTGTGAACGACGCGGACAGGGTCGGGGAATCGTATTTGCGGTATTTGGAAAAATCGCTCCGCCGTTTATTTTCTATCGAGCATGCGCCCATGCGCGTGCATTTGCGTTCTTCCCATACCAAAAACAGCGGGAAAGGCTCCAAAAAGAAAAATGATTTGCCGGAATTGAAAGCGGACCCCCAATCTGTTGAGCCAAAAGAAGAGAAACAGGAAAAAGCGGGCGCCGGCAAGGCGAAAGCGAAGCCGAGCAAAAGAACGACAATAAAGGCAGCTTTGCGAAATCCGAATTCGCCGCAAAGCCGTTCTTTGAAAAAAGCATTGAAAAAGCAAAAATGATAAAAACAGTTTTGAAGAGGTTGTTATGCAGAAACTAGATTGTAAAGGGCTTGCCTGTCCGGAACCTGTGCTTCGTACCAGAGAATTGATTGAAAAACAAAATCCGTCGGAATTTGCCGTTATTGTGGATAATCAGCCCGCTGTTGAAAATATAACCCGCTATGCGAACAATAACGGGTATGTTGTTTCCAAAGTGGATAAAAAAGGGGACAGCCTTTTTGAATTGTTCCTTGAACAGGTTGACAGCACAATGCCTGATCCTGTTCCCGGTTTTGAAAAGACCCATTTTTTGAAAGATACGGAAATTTTCAATAAAAACCCCATGTTTTTGAAAAATGGTGAAAGTTATGCCGATTATCTGAGTTATGACAATAAAAACAAAACCGTTGTCCTTCTTGCGACAGATAGGCTCGGACATGGCGATGATGAACTCGGAGCCAAGCTTATGGAAAATTTTTTGGCAACCCTTTCGGAAATGCATATTTGGCAAATCATAATGGTGAACGGCGGGGTTCGTTTGGCTGCGCAGGAGGGAAAAAATCTTGAAAGTTTGAAAAATCTTGCGGCGCAGGGCGTGAAAATTAATGTTTGCGGAACGTGCTTAAGCCATTTCGGGCTTGTCGAGCAGAAGAAAATAGGCGAAACGACCAATATGCTCGATATTGTCACAACCCTTGATTTGGCGGATAAAGTCATCCGTCCGTAAAATAAGGAAGTTTTGCAAAAGAACATTTTGCGAAATGAAAAAGGTTTCCGAAAGGAAACCTTTTTTTATACGCTTGAGCACAAAAAAACGCCAAGCAGCGGGCTGTGTTCATGACAGCAACGCTTTGACACAGCCCACGGCGGAAATGACAATAAGCAAAAGCATTACAAAACGTTTGAAATTTTGTTCGTCTATTTTGTGATAGAGTTTTGTGCCTATCCAAATTCCAAGGGCAAGGCAGGGAATGTAGCAAAGCGCCGTGATGAGGATTTCAACGCCCATAAGTCCTTGCGCCGCTAAAACGGAAGAGGCGAAACAGTCCGTAAAGAGAAAATAGGCGATAAGCGAGGCTCGTCCTACATTCGCTCCGGCAGGGCTTGAGAAGAAAAGCAGAATGACAGGCGGTCCGCCATTTGCGGACGCACCGTTGATAATCCCGGAAATTGTGCCGGTTCCTATGATTTCAAAAGCATTGAGGTTTCTTTTCAGCGTATAGCCTCTGAGCATGACGATACTTAAAACGATAACTGTCGCATTGATAAGCACTGTCATGGGGGTTGGCGGAATGAGGATGAGGGAATAAACGCCGAGGGGCGTACCGAGAACACATCCCGCACAAAGCCATTTTAAAGCGTTCCAGTCCACATGTTTCCAAACAAAGGGCAGGTGCAGAATGCTGGCGGAAATTTCCCAAATGAAAATAAGGGCTGTCGCTTGCAAAGGGGGCAGAAAGAACGTTAAAGCGACAATAAGGGTCAGAGAAAAGCCGAAACCTGAAATGCCTCTTAAAATTCCTCCGAAAATTACGGCAAGCCCTATGAAGAAATATAAAAAAGCTGACAGTTCATTCATAAGAAATACAATCTTTTCCTTTTTTTATTGCGGTATGTTTTTATTTCTTTTTTGTTTTTAGCAAAATCAGAAAATGTTGTCTATTTCTCATATTCTTTCAATTCAAAAAAAATCCTTGATTTTTCTTCGTAATATATATATATATATTTAAATTATGCTCCAAATCTATTTTTTCGGATAAAATCAGTTTGCTGCAAAGGGGAGAAAACCATGCACGAAGAGGCGCTTATTTCAATCATAGCCCCGATGTATAACGAAGAGGCTGCTATTGATATTTTTTTCGCTGAAATGAGGAAATTTTTAGCCGAATGTCCGTATCAATATGAAATTGTTTGCGTGAACGACGGCAGCAAAGACAATACGCTGGACATATTGAAAAAATATGCTGAAGAAGATAACAGAATAAAAGTTGTCAGTTTTTCAAGAAATTTCGGCAAGGAAAGGGCGTTATATGCCGGATTGAAATACAGCTCCGGAGATGCGGTGATTCCTATTGACGTTGACCTGCAAAATCCGCCGATGACCATAAAAACGTTTCTTGCCAAATGGGAAGAAGGCTATGATATTGTTTACGGCGTAAGGGAAAACAGAAAAAATGAAGGACGCCTCAGAAGATTTTTGTCTAAAAAATTCTATGAATTCTATAATTTGATTTCAGAGCAAAAAGCTCCGTATAATGCCGCGGATTTCCGTTTGATGGACAGAAAAGTCGTCAATGCTGTTTTAAGAATCCGGGAAAAACATCTTTTCATGAAAGGAATTTTTAATTGGGTCGGTTATAAATCTTGTCCCGTATTGTATAACCATGCCGACAGAGCTGCAGGAAATTCAAAATTCAATTTTTGGAAATTATGGAATTTGGCGTTGGACGGAATAACAGGCTCTTCCACGCTGCCGCTTCGGGTTTGGACCTATTTAGGCGGGGGGATTGCTTTTGTTTCTTTTGTTATTGCCTTGTTTTTCTTGATAAAAACTATTCTTTGGGGCGATCCGGTGCAAGGTTTTCCGACTTTGGTTATTTTGCTTCTGTTTTTCGGGGGTATTCAGCTCATAGCTTTAGGCATTATGGGGGAATATATCGGCAGGATTATGATAGAAGTTAAAAACAGACCTCTCTATATTGTTGATGAATTGATAAATATTGACGAATAAAATTTTTAGGTGAAAAACTATGTTTCAAAAAAAGTTTTTAGCAACTTTTGCCGCTCTTTTTTTATTGCTTGCCGGTTTGTTTTTATTATATCACAGTAATATCAATGAAACTGTTTTTTTGGATATTGCAGCGGACAATCCGATACGTGTAAGTGCCGATGAGCAGGAAGAAGGCATTGCCGTTGATGAAAATAACGACGGAAGTTTTACTGTCAGCCTGCCTTCGACATTTTTATATCGGACAAAAACCGTTTATTTTCAAAATACCGGCAATGAAGCTGTCCAGTTAAAATTGTACAGCCGGCAAAAAAAAGACGGTGACAATGTTATTAAATTTTCTGTTGATATAAAAAAAATTACCGTAAACGGAAAATCATATAATGCTAAAAAACAGACCGTATGGTTCGAACGCCCGTATGTGGTTTCCGTACCGGCGGAAAAAGAACAAGGTCTTTCCCTCACTGTCCAGTATAAGACAAAATTCATGCTGAGAAATATTTATCTTCCGGAATTTATAACAGGTATCGCCGCGTTATTGTTTTCAATAACAGTATTGTTCGTTTGCTGGCGTGAAAAAATTGAAGCAGTGCTTATTTGCTGTGAGAAATTTGCAGAAAAATTCTTTCAAAAAAATCTTCCAAAGAAAATGCAATGTTTGATAAACAATTATGAATGGGATACTGTCATCATAAAGAAGTATCATGCTATCGACGGGGTATACAGAAAGACGTTTTGGACTGTTTTCATAATTCTGAACCTTGTGTTTTTATATTATAATGTGCATTTTCTTTGGGGAAACCATGATTGGTCTTATTTGATCGATGGCATGTGGGGAAAAAGTTCCTTGTTTAATGGACGCTATACAAATTATTTATTCAATCAATTGTTAGGAGGAAGACTGCTTCCGATTGTCAATGTTTCTTTTGCGTTATTCGGTTTTTCGTTTACCGGGATTTTGTTGGCATATTATTGGAATGTACCCAAGACATTTTTTAATTATTTGGTTCTTTCCTTGGTTGTCGTATTAAATCCGCTGGTTATTTATTGGTGTTATTTCGGTGTTGATGTGATTTCTCATTTATGGCTGCCGGCAATTGTTATTTTTGCTTTGATATTATTAGAGAAAAAATCATATTTTTATTTTTTTTCAGCTTATTTGCTGTTTGTTTTTGCATTCGGAATATATGCTCCTGCAATAAATACAATAGCAATTGTGTTTTTGGGAAAAATTATAGTTATGTATTGTTTTGAAGAACAATCCATACAGTTATTGTTTAAAAAAGTTATAAGAACTTTTTTTTGTATTGTATTGAGCCTGATTACTGTTAAGGTGATTATTCATTTTTTGATTGTATCGGGAGTGGTTTGGGCTGACGCTTTGGAATATAGCGTTTCAACGAATTTATTGGGCGGATCTCTTGACCAGTTTATGAAACTTGTAGAATGCAGTTTCAGTCATTTAAGCGATACAGTTCCTTTTTACGATAGCAACGTTGTATGGGTATTATTGATTATCGATATTTTTGCTCTTTTAGTGTTGTTTATTTATCAAATAAGATATCATTCATTAAAAATTTTTCAGTTGTTTCTTGCTGTTTTTGGTGTATGCCTATTACCTTTAGCTGCAAATGCTGTAATATTTATTTTAGGTAATGATTTGAGGCTGATAAGAGTTAGTTTTTATGGGGTTATCTTTTTGTTTGCTTTTTTTGTTGCTGTTATTTTAAAAAGTAAATTTGTATGGGCAAAGAATATATTAATCGTATTTTTAATTTTTCTTTTGCCTATGAATATTTATAGGCTGTATGATGCACAAAAGTTATGGAAAATTTCTTTTGAGCATGAACAAAAAGTGCTTGAAACAGTGTTTGAAAAAATTGAAAATTCACCTTTGTATATTCATGATCGGGAATATCAAGTTATTGTTTTAGGAAATTTTGAATCAAATGTTTTAACATGGTATAAAGAAAAAAGAAAATGGAATGAGTCTTCTTTTATGACTATGCCTTTGTTTGAATATCATTTTTCATATGTTGCAAAATATTACCATTCTGATTTAAATGTGAACAAGACGTATAAACTCTATACGTATAATGGAGAAGTTTTTATAGCCCATAGTAAAGCAGTCGATACCTTATTAACGGAATTGGTTCCGTATTTTTCTTTATTGAAGAATATGAAAGAATGGCCTAAAAATGATTTTGTCTTGGTTCAGGACAAGTATATTTTTATTAATTTTGATAATGAGGTGTTGAAAGCGATTTTAAAAATTATGGAAGAAAAACACTTGGAAAATGAATGAGTAAAAGTCTGATAAATAGATGCCGTTTGCTTATGAAATTTGTGTTTGTCGGCATATGCAACACGCTTATTTCATTTTTATTGTTTACGTTATTCATTAAGGTGTCAGGAGAAGAGAATTATCAGGCGAGCTTGTTTGCTTCCTGGTTTTTCTCTTCTTTTATTTCGTTTGTGCTGCAAAAAACCATTGTTTTTCAAACAAAGGGAAATTGGCTGAAAGAATATGTGAAATGCATGATTTCATGGTCCGTCGGATATGGGATAAACGCCCTTTCTTTGGAACTGATTGTTCAATATTTCGCTTTTCCTGTTCTTATCGGGCAACTGATTGCAATAGTTTTAACAACATTGTGCACGTTCGTCTTATTTAAATATTTTGCTTTTAATCGTTCAAAATGATTTTCTTTAGATTGCCTGCGTAAAAATGCAGAAATGTGTTTCAATGCATTTTGTGGTATTAAATATTTGATTTCTTGTTTTTATACTTTGTTGTGATAATTATTATTGGTATTTCATTGTAATTATCAAATAAATTAATTTTTGATAAAATTGCTGGTATTTTTATTTGAAATGTTATATTAACCAAAAAAACGGAGAACGGTATGTATACGAAGAAAATTATGGATTCCATGCATAAGTGCAAAGAATGTTTGTATCCCATGGATGAATATAGAGTGCTTGCGAAGGCTATTTCTGTTTTGGCGGATGAGGCGGAATTATTTGAAAAATATATTGGAAAGGATTGTCCGTCTTGCGACCATTATTTTAAAAATCATTTCAAAGAATTTTTGAAAATGCCTTTTGACTGCATAACCGCAGATGATTGCGTAACCCTATATGAAGATGTCGTCATGTTGATCAGGGAAAAACAGCTGCGTTTGGGGCTGGCGAGCCTTGGCGGAGATGAGGTTGATTTGCTGAAAGATTTTGAAACGCGTATAACGGATAAAAATTGTTTGGCGTATCAATGGTATTATGAAAAATTACCGCTGAAAATCGTGAAAGAAGTTTCAGAAGCGATAGTGCATAAATATTGAAAAGGGGCTGAAAAGCCCTTTTTTGTTTGTCGCTTGAGTGCAAAAAAAACACCGGCTAAGCCGATGGTCTTTATTGTATCAGAACTCCTGCGTATTTTCTAATCGCCGAAATGGTCTTCAATCTCAACCGTATCAGGCAAAGATAAATAAAAACGGTTCTTTTTTAATGCTATGTCTGCGTTAAAATTTGTAAATTCAATGGTGTTGAGGTTGCCGAAAAAATCAAGCACAACAATTTTCTGAATACGCTTTGTTTTGGTATTTACGGTTAATGTGATTTCCGTCAGCTGCGGATTGGGTTCCAACGGATAAAGGGTGAATTGCTGCGTGTTTTTTTCCGTATTTTCAGAAAGAAATTCGGTTTCAAAGCCGTCTTCAAGTTTGGCTTGACCTGTGATGACATTTAAAATCGCATGGGACGTATCCAGTACCTTCGGGGAATAGTGGTAAGCCAATTCTTCATCGGGCAGGTAATTCCATACTTCTTTGTCGTTGCAGACGATAAGTTCCCTATTTGGCGCGTTTGTTTCCCAAAAAATGAATGTTTCGGGCATAAATTCGAGGGTCCCCGTCCTTGTTTGGGTGGTGTTGCTTTCACGGTGAAACAGTTCTTGCTTAAATTCCGCTTTGAAATTTTTCATGTTTTGATAGGCTTGTTCCACTTCATGCAGGAGCGAAGTTTCTGCAAGTGCGGGAAAAACCAAGCAGAAGGCAAAAAAACAGGTGAATAGAAATCGTTTCATAGTATTCCTAAAAAGAAGGCTGCCAAACGACAGCCTTCGTAAAATTATTCTTCGTCGTCAAACTCGTCGTCATCAAGCCCGAAATGGGAAGCGAGAATAGGACCGAAATAAATGGCGCTGTCGTCCAAATCTTCTTCAATTCTGAGGAGTTGGTTGTATTTTGCAATACGGTCGGAGCGGGAAAGGGAGCCGGTTTTTATTTGGCCTCCGTTCACGGCGACGGCAAGGTCCGCGATAAAGCTGTCTTCCGTCTCGCCGGAGCGGTGGGAAATAACCGTATTGTAAGCGGAACCTTTCGCAAGTTCAATGGTGTCCATGGTTTCGGTAAGCGTGCCGATTTGGTTTAATTTGACAAGAATGGCATTGGCAATGCCTTCCTCAATTCCCTCCGCCAAAATGTCAGGGTTGGTGACGAAAACATCGTCGCCGACAAGTTGGATTTCCTGTCCCAAACGGTCGGTAAGAAGTTTCCAGCCGCGGCGGTCGCCTTCGTCCATGCCGTCTTCAATGGAAATAAGAGGATAGCGTTCCACAAAGTCGGCAAGCCAATCACACATTTCTTCGGAAGTGAGTTCCAGATTTTCGCCTTTAATGTGGTATTTGCCGTTTTCATAAAATTCAGAAGAGGCGACGTCAATGGCGAGGGCGACTTCCGCTCCGGGAATATAGCCCGCTTCTTCAATAGCTTCGATAAGGTAACGGAACGCTTCATCATGGCTTTTAAGGTTGGGGGCAAAGCCGCCTTCATCACCGACGGCGGTGGAATGTCCGTCCCGTTTCAGAATAGCTTTGAGGGTATGGAAAACTTCCGCCCCGATTCTAAGAGCGTCCTTAAAGGTTTCGGCGCCTAAAGGCATGATCATGAATTCCTGGATGTCAAGATTGTTGGAAGCGTGCGCTCCGCCGTTGATAACGTTCATCATAGGGGCGGGCATGACTTTTGCGTTGATGCCGCCGATATATTGATACAGGGGAATGCCGAGAAATTCTGCGGCGGCTCTGGCGCAAGCCAAAGAAACGCCAAGCATGGCGTTCGCGCCGAGACGTGATTTATTTTCGGTTCCGTCAAGGTCGATAAGCGTCGTGTCAATTTGGACTTGACGCAATGCGTCCATGCCCACAAGCGATTCCGCAATTTCACCGTTGACGAAATTCACGGCATTGGAAACGCCTTTGCCTTTGTACCGGGATTTATCGCCGTCACGCATTTCAAGCGCTTCTCTTGAACCTGTTGACGCACCGGAGGGGACGGCTGCTCTGCCCACGATGCCGGATTCAAGCCCGACCTCAACTTCGATAGTCGGATTACCACGGGAATCTAAAATTTCTCTCGCCCAAATGGAGGTAATGGTGCTCATAAATGCTCCTTTACAGTTAAATGATGTTTATTTTAAGCTAAAAGCGAACAAGACGCAAGGCGTAAACCTTCTAAAATTAAATCTTGTTGTATGGTGTTGATTTTGTTGCTGAGTTTTGCAATATCTTCGGCATAGCCGCCGGTGGCGACAATGTGCAAAGGCGCGGGGAGCTGCTCCGCGAGTTTTTGGCAAAGCCCGTCGGTCATTGCGGCAAAGCCGAAAACAAAGCCGTGGTTCATGCTTGTGACCGTGCTTTTGCCGATAAGCGGAATGCTTCGGTCGAAATCAAGGGTGATATGAGGGAGCTTTGCGGTTCCGTTCGCCAAGGCGTTGTGCGAAGAAAACAGTCCCGGGCAGATGAGTCCGCCGAGATAATCCATACCCGTTATGCAGTCAAAGGTCGTTGCCGTGCCGTAATCGATACAGATGATGCTTTTGGCTTCAGGGCGGAGCATGCGGGCGGCATACGCCCCCATGAGCCTGTCCGCACCCACTTCCTGCGGATTGGCGTATTGATTGTTCAGAGGAATACTGAAATCTTCCGGAAAAATTAGGGGTGCGCAGTGCAGGTATTTTTTGCAGGCTTGGCAAAAAATTTTTCCAAGTTCAGGCACAACGGAGCAAAGGGAAACGCTTTCGATTTTTTCAATATGATACAAATCAAGCAGCTGAATGATGTTAAACCCTAAGCTGTCTGCGGTGTAAAGGGATTTTGAAGGGAAGCCGAAACTATGAACAATTCCGTGTTCATCGGCGATACCGAGTTTCATCGTGGTATTGCCGACATCGGCAAGCAAAGTGAATTTATTCATCTTCAAGAGTTTGTTCGGCGATTTTTTGAGCGGAAATTTTATGGATTTGTTTCGTATCCGCTTCAATAACGGTGAATTTCCATTCTCCGACGGTGAATTCTTCATTGACAAGGGGCACATGCCCGGCTTGCAGGCTCAGATAACCGCCTATGGTGTCCACTTCGTCCGAGCTGACAGGAATGTCGATGTCATTCAAATCGTCAAGCATGGCGCGTCCGTGCAAAAGATATTGTTCGTCGGTGATTTTTTGAATATCTTCCTCTTTCGGGGCATCGAATTCGTCTTCAATATCGCCGACAATGACTTCCAAAAGGTCTTCAATGGTGATAAGTCCGCTTGTTCCGCCGTATTCGTCAACAACAATGGCGATATGGTTTTTTCTTGAGCGAAATTCCTGCAAGAGTTCGGCGGAAATTTTCGTTTCGGGAATAAAAAAAGGCTGACGCATGATTTTATTGACATGGTCGTCAAAATTATGATTATCGCCGACCAGGTAAGTGAGCAGGTCTTTTGCGTAAATGATACCGATGATATTGTCTTTGGTATCCTTATATACGGGAATCCTTGAGTGTCCGTTGTCCAAAATGCATCGGGCGGCTTCTTGAATGGTTGTTTCACTGGCGAGACAGGTGATGTCCGTACGCGGAGTCATAATTTCCTGAACCTGCTTTTCGCCAAGTTCCAAAATGGATAAAAGCATATTGCTTTCTTCCGCTTCGACATCGCCTTCGTCACGCGCTTCCATTATGGCTTGTTCTAAATTATCTTCAGCTTTGCCAAATAAATGGGTAATTTTATCCCACATAGAACGTTGCGAATCACCGTCCAAAATAAAACTCCTTTGTTGTGGTCCGTAAAAACTGCAATGCAGCGCATTTCCCTATGAAATGATTTGTTTTATAAGTAGCCTATTTTTATTTTTCTGTCCAGCGTGCGGCGTTCCGTTCTTAAAAAATAAATCAGGCGAAATTTTTAAGGTTGTCCGAAAGGAAATTGATCATGATATTGTTTTCGCTTTCATTTTCCGTATACAGCATGATATCGTCAAGCGCAAAAACCGTGACAGGCATGAGCGTATGTTTTTGCGTTGGCAGAAGGGGAGGCAGGTCAAGTTCCGCAATGCTCTGCTCTCCGAAAACAACAAGGACGCGCGGACGGATCAAATCAACGGCAGACCAAAAAAAGGAATAGTCCTGTTCTTTGGCAAGTTCCGATTGTCCCTGCGCGTTGATATGCTTATAGGGCAAAAATATATGCGTTCCCCGCGGAAAAGAAAGGGTTTTTATGATTTGTCCGATAAGCCGACGCCTTTTGTCGCTGCTGTTATCCGTAAACAAATCATATTCCAAGCCCGCATAGGTCCAAATGATTTGGCGGGAAATATGTTTGGGCTTTTCAGGAGGAAATTTGCATTGCCTTTGAATTTTTTTCCAGTCTTCGGGCCATTTGTCAAAAGGCAAAATTGGCTGTTTGAGGGGATTTTTTTCAAAAACGCTCAGTTCCTGCTTTTCTTTTTTAGGTTTTTCGGGTTTTAAAAGCGGAGGAAATTTTTGTTTATAATTACTTGCCGCTTGAGGATTGTTTGTTTTAAATTGTTCGGCAGGACCGGGAGGAATTTTTATATCGGGGCTTTTGGGCGCAGTGAGGCTGTATTCTTTTTTTTGTTCGACAGTATCGAAAAGAATATAGTGAAATCCTTGTGACTTTAAATTTTGGAGCAAATACGGGTTATTCATATCAGACACTTTCCAAATAAGAAAGCAAATCCCATGCCAAATCGGCTTTTGACATCGTTCCCCATGCTTCTTCGATACCGTTCTTGTCGGCAACATAAACTTTGTTGGTTTTTTTGCCCATAGCTTCGCTGATAAAATTGCCCACGACGATGTCACAGTTTTTATTGACCAGTTTTTGTTTGACGGCTCTTGCCAATTCGTCCGTGTGTGAACCTGATTCCGCACTGAACCCCATGAGTTTTTGCCCGGGCTTTTTGATTTGTCCGATACTTTTCAAAATATCATGGTTAGGGGTAAAATGAATATCGAAACCGTCTGCGTGATTTTCTTTTTTGAATTTTACCGTATGGAAAGAGCTAGTGTCTTCTTCGTGCGCAAGTCCCGCTCGGGGTTTGAAATCAGCCACGGCTGCCGTAAAAATTCCATAATCCATAGCGTCCCATAATTCATGGCATTTTTCATACATTTCATCGGCGCTTGTCACGGAATGGCATTGTAAGCGGCTGTCTTGGGGAATGTATTGACTGTTCGGACCGGCGACAACATAAACATCCGCTCCTCTGAGCCATGCGGTGACAGCAAGGGCTGTTCCCATGCTTCCCGTGGAATTATTCGTCCATACCCTTACAGCGTCCCATTTTTCGGCGGTGGGTCCCAAGGTGATGAGGATTTTTTTGCCATACAGGTCTTGTTCGGTCAAAAGAGCCAAGGAGTCATAATAAATCTTTTCAAGCCGGGCGAGCCTGCCTTGTCCTTCGTCTTTGCAGGCGACAGCGCCGCTTTCCGGTTCCGTAAGAAAGAAACCGCGGTTGAGCAATGTTTCAATGTTGGCATTGGTGGCGGCATTTCCCCACATTTTAGGGTTCATGGCAGGGGCGAGAAGAATTGGACCGTCAAAGGCGAGAGCTTGGCAGGCAAGCATTTCATCACCCAAGCCGTGGGCGAGCCTTGCGATGGTGGTCGCGCTGGCGGGCGCAATGACCATTGCGTCGGCTATTTGGCTTGGCTCCAAATGATCAAACGGAAATTCCCCCTGAAACATTTGTCCGTAAACTTTATTCGCACCGAGAGCTTCAAAACAGAGCGGCTGTATGAATTTTTCAGCAGAGGGCGTAAGGGTGGCGCTTACATGGATATTGGATTTTAAAAACGCACGCATGAGCTCAAGGCTTTTATAGGCGGCGACAGATCCGCAAATTCCTAAATGGATATGTTTTTTTGCGTGTTTTTTGTAATGCAGCAGCTCGTAAGGCATAGCGGCGTCCTTTGCGTATCAGAAAACGGATTCAGCCCCGAAGTCATTAAAATTGTCATTGATCGGCGCAGATTGGAAGGCGGGAGTATCGCCGAAATTGAAAGGATCGTTGCCTTGGGCGGGCAATGAGAAATTATTGATATGGTTCACGACCCAAATCTGCATATTGGTATTGAAACTTCCGGCTTCAATGAAAATAATGAGGTATCTGGTATCTTTCTGATAGAGCTGCAAACTCTTTTCGCCTTGCATGGTTCCGATTAAAGACCAGCTTTGGGAGGTCAGGTTTTGTATCATGTGGGCGGCAAGATTGCTTGCTTCCATGTTTCCGGTAAAGTTTTCACGTCCCAATTTCTCACCGGCGGAATTGACGGTGGTGAGGGTATTTTTAGGGTCTGTTTTCATAAGCATGGGAATAGGCACTTCCGGAAATTGGCTTGTATAAACATTGCTTACGGTGCTTGAAGCGGGAGTTTCGGGAGAAGAATTAAAACCGGAAACGCATGCCGTAAGAAAAAGTAAACTTGAAAGAAGAATTATTTTTTTCATAAAAGCTCCTTATTTTTTATATTCATAGCCTTTTTTGAGAAATGGTGCAATATAATTGTTACCGCCAGAATTTCGGCATGAAAAGCAGGAGAATGGTAAACATTTCAAGGCGGCCGTAAATCATCAAAAAAGAAAGTATGGTCAGGTCAAGGTCGTTGAAAATGCTGAAGTTGTTGGTTGGTCCAAGTTTGCCGAAAGCCGGGCCGACATTGGAAATGCAGCTTATGGTCGTCGAAAACGTGCTTTCCAAATTGAGGTCTTGCGTGCTTAAAAACAGCGTGCCGAGGGCGATACTTAAAATATAAAGGGCAAAAAAGATGAGTACGCCTTTTATGGCTACATCGTCAATGGGCGTGCCGTTGATTTTGATACGTTCGACAGCGCGCGGGTGGCTGAGGCGTTTGAGTTCGTTTTTTATAAGCTTCACAATGATAAGCAGACGCAGAAATTTCAATCCCCCTGCCGTCGAACCTGTGCAGCCGCCGCATACGATGGACAATAAAATGACAAGGTGGGTGAAAAGGGGCCATTGGATATAATCAGCAGTGGAAAAACCCGTCGAGGTCATAAGGCTTATGAGCTGAAAGGCGGCGTCGCGGAACGCCCTTTCAAAGGAATAAGCGGTTTTTTCCTCATGCAGGAGATATTGTGCGGGCGTATCCGTAAAATAGAGCCAAAAGGCGATAAGGGTTATGCTGACCAGCAAATACAGCGTATAAAAAACAAATTCCTCATTTTGAAGATATTTTTTCACGCCTTCGTGCAAAAAGAGAAAATGCAGGGTGAAATTGACGCTTCCGAGATACATGAAAACAACGATGGTCCATTGGCTGGCAGGGCTGAAAGCCGCAATGGAAGCGTTTTTCGTTGAAAATCCTCCTGTTGACAAGGTGGAAAGGGCATGGGTGAGCGCGTCAAAAAATGTAAGCCCCTGCAAATATAAAATAATTGCAAGGGTGAACGTCAATGCAGAATAGATACCCCATAAGGAGCGGGCTGTATCAATCATTTTGGGGGCGACTTTGTCTTTGTTGATTCCGGGGGTTTCAGCTTTATAAAGCTGCATGCCTCCCGTCCCGATAATGGGGAGCAGGGCAAGGGAAAAAACAATAATGCCAAGTCCTCCGAACCATTGGGTGAAACTGCGCCAAAACAAAATTCCTTTGGGCAGAATTTCCACGTCGGAAAAAATTGTTCCGCCTGTCGTGCTCAGTCCGGAAGCGGATTCAAAAAGGCTTTTGGGAAAAGAGATGTCCGTAATGAAAAAATAGGGCAAGGCGCAGATGAATGTTGCTGAAATCCAGCAAAGCCCGACAATGGCGACGCCTTCGCGGGTTGTGATTTGAATTTTCTCCCCTTTGGGCGGTCTTGCGAGAAAGGCGAGCAAAAGACCGAAGCAAAACGTTCCTGCAAAACACTGCGCAAAAAGGGTCAGGGTTTTGTATTCGCCGTACGCAAGAGAAATCACGCTTGGAAAAACCAAGAGAAATGCGAGGCATATCGCCAGCAAGCCCAAGACAAAAAAAATGTTTTTTAATTGCATTATGGTACCCTGCGCAGTGAAAACTCCGCCGAACGGCTATTTTGTCAATTCGATTTTCAAATGTTCGGCAAGACGCGGGTCGTGGGCGGGAAGCCCGCTCGATTTCTGAAAATGCCTTTTCGCATCATCCTCTTTATTTAATTGATAGCGATACAGCATTCCCAAAGAATAATGCACTTCCGCAGATTCCTGCAGCGATAAAGCCCGTTCCCATTGTTCGGCGGCTTGCGCGTATCGGGAATTATGGGCGAGGGCTTGTCCGTAAAGATAGGGTAAAACCGCGCTGTTCGGCGCTGTCATGATACCTTGCTTGAGAAGGTGTTCGGCGGCTTCCGTTTCCTCATGGGCTATGAAAATTTCCGTAACGTCGGAAAGGGCGGTTTCATCGCCGGGATTTGCCTCAAGCGTTGCAAGGCTGTGTTCGAGATGTTTTATCATGTTTTGTTCGCCGTGGCTCTTGATATGCTCAACGGCTTTTTTCAGGGGATCGTTTTGCTGTCCCCCGGATTTGTTGTTTTTCTGCATTTTGTTTTGCTCTTGCATGGCTTTTAACATTTCTTCCGGAAACTTTTTGCCTTTCATGCCTTGCATGTCAGGCATATTCTTCATGTTCTGCATGCCGTCAGGATTGTTTTTTTGCAAATCTTCCAGAGTGATTCCCTGTTTTTCCATGGCTTCAAGCATCGCAGGCGGAATATTTTCGGGAAGCATGGTGTCGGGAGCGAGGCTTTTGCTTTGTCCCTGGTTCGGGGCGAATGCCTTTTTCATTTCATTGCTTGCCGTTTGCGGGCTGCCGCTTGCGGGGTGCTTATGTTTGTTTTGTTCAATATAAAAATTTATGGACGTGAAAAGCATGGTGAGAACGCCGAAACCGCAAAGGGCTAAGATAAGTTTTTTCATATTTCTGGAAACTCCGTTTAGTTAATATCCATTTGTTCGGAAAGAATTTTGATTTGTTTTTCTATTTGCCGCTGTTTTTTGGACAATAATAAAAAGTAAACGGCAAAACCGAGCCAAAGTCCGATGTTCGCACAAATCAAAGAAGTGACAGCATTCATAACAGATCCTTATTCTTGTTCTTCCTGATACAGAAGTTTTGTTTTTAATGTTTCAAGTTTGAGTTCTTGGGATAATTGTTGTTTTCGGTACCTGACAAGCCAAAGCCAGATAAAGGCGAAAGAAAGCACGCAAAAAACAACGGTGTGCGCCATGGCGGGTTCAAGTCCGCCGCCTTCGGAATGAAAAACAGCAGGGTGGATGGAACGCCACAGCCTTGTTGCGAAAAAGACGAGGGGAACATCTAAAAAGCCGATGATGGCGATAACCGCGGCAATATTGTTTTTTTGCTCACGGGGCATGGGCATGGTGCGTATCACCAAATACGCCGCGAAAATGAACCATAAGATA